>NZ_JACSLX010000002.1:0-544681 GCF_018618335.1 Exiguobacterium sp. s152 | reverse complement strand
ACGCATGCGTTGTCGAAACACTAAAACCCAGCTGGCAAAGTTCTGTACTTTTCGTTGCATTATTGTGCACATTTGTATTGCAAAATACATCGCTGGGAAAATCAAGATACATATTAATGAAATCCCCATGATAATGTCTATTGAGATGAACGTTGTTCAGTATCCTTTTTTCAAAAAAGTCTTCAATTTCAGAAATATATGAATCGGGAAAGTTTGCATCCGTCATTAAGTTCACCACCGCCGAAATATTATAATAAGTTGTTATTAGATTAATATGTATTATAAAGTAAATATTAAGAAAAGGAAGTGGGGACTATGAGTAATGCGATTTACGATAAACTTGATGAGAAAATCGAAGAATTAAAAACGATTTTGAGAAACTCTTCTGCATACAATTTGTGTGGGGCGGTTGCTGTTGAATTAGGACAAACAACCGGGCCAAATGAAGACATATTTAAAAAAACTCAGCTTAGTTCGCCTTTTAGGCAGTACCTGTATATGTTAGGACTACTTCTGTCGACAGAACCCGAAGAAAGCAATGAACTTGCATCTAAAGAAGAAGAAAACATGGATGGAATTAAAAAGTTACTTAATGAAATTTTAGATTTACATGCGGAATTATTTTTTCCACACGATGATAAACATTTAGATGAAAAGTGGATGGAGGCTAGTCGTGTAAGTATGCCAGTTTTTTTAAACTACTTCAACACGAATCCTTTAGTATACGAAGAACAAATCATCGAGCGAATAAATGAGTGGTTTAGTCCTTTTGATCATTATTTAATCCAGCACTATGGATTATCAATTCAAGACTTGATTGGTGTGTACCATTTTATTCAGTCAAAGTTCCAAAAGAGACTAGATAGAATATTGTCTTTGCGTTCAAAAGTAGCTGAAGAAAGTCAAAAATACTATTCTATTTTAAATAATAATACCGATAGGATAGGAGAAATAAGTAGTTCATATACTCAAGAGTTTATACATGAAGTGCAACAATTGAATCAAATTGAAATTAAAGAAATTCAACATGAATTTGGCATAGAAAAATGTGAATTATTTTTAGATTATTTTTCGTTAGAGAGAAAGGAAAGAGAGTTTAAGTATTATACCTCTAAAAACCCTTTTCAATCTGCACCGATTTGGAGAATGTCAAATGAACGTTTATTTATTCCGTTAACAAAGCAACTACTACATGCAATGCAAATTCAGTTATCAGACTTTTTGGAACAAAGTGAAATTAGTGCACAGTATTACAAGAATCGAGACTCGCAAACTGAGATAAAAACCATGGAGATTTCAAAAAGCTTTTTCGGTAAAAAAGCAGAATACTATACATCGGTTTTTGAAAATGACAAATCTTATAATGAACATGATTTAGTAGTTATCTATGAACGGAATATATTAATTGTTGAAGTGAAAGCTTCAAAAGTCAAGGAGCCTTTTAGAGACCCTACAAAAGCCTACACGCGTTTGAAAAGAGATTTTAAGAGCGATAGGGGTATTCAAAAAGCATTTGAACAAGCTTGGAATCTAAAAAAAATTATTTTAGGTCAAGACTCAACTATTTTGTACGATAATAAGGGGGAAAAAGTCACTAAAATTAACAAAAATCAATTTGATAACATTTATTGTTTAGCAGTCACTGCAGAAGATTTTGGGGTTCTATCCATTAATTTATCGTATTTTCTTGATAAGCCTGAGGGTGAGGAATATGGTTGGGCTTGTAACTTGAATGACTTTCAAACAGCTTTAGAAAGCATAAAGTACTTGAGACATCCTCCTCAAAAATTTCTTGATTATTTAAATGATAGGTCTAAATATCATGAAAATATCTTTGCTTCTGATGAACTTGAGATTTTGGGTTACTTTCTTGAAGAGGGAAGCCTAGGAAGTAGATTAAATGATAAAGATGATTTACTTATTTTTGACCCAAACGCCTCAGAATTATTTGATGAAATTTACTTTGAAAAGAATGGCTACTATCCGAACGCGGTATCAAAAGATTTGTTCTATAAGAAAGCTGCCCCAAAAGATAATAGGGCATTTAAAAGAACGGAAAGTAAAAAGAGAGTTAAAAGAAAGCATAGTAGAGGCAGTCGAAAGAGAAACAGAAGAAAATAGTCATTAACATTTTTTACATTTTTGAATAATATGATATAAATATTTACCAAATAAAATATTAGTTTTATTTCAGGAAGGATTGGTCAAAGAATGCAGATAGCTCCAATTATGACTGACAAAGAAAGAGAAGAATATCTTAAAGGATTGAAAGGATTGTCTCTAAGTTCCCTAAGAGGCAGATCGGTTCAACTTGGGAGAGAGATTAGGGAATTAGAAAGAAAAGTTGACCTTACGGTGGAAGAGCATAAAGAAGCCGTCTTAGAATCAATCCGTAGCCATCTCACCACTCCGACGGTTAGTTCGATCATAGGGGAGTACACTGTATTGGGTGCGAAGAAGAGAAATAGGCTGGTTTTAAAAGTGAGTTTAATTTATGGGGGGTTCCTTGCGGCCTTCATCTTTATTGGCGGCTCGTTTGCAAATGACAGTGCAATGGTCGGGTTCCTTGCTTTGGCAGCGGCTATCACAATGCCTATTGTCCAAATCTATATCGCCGATGTTCTGAAAGCTTCGGAACCTGATAAAACTTCCCACCTCCTACTATTAATCGCAGAGATGACTATTGACAGAAGTAGCAGACCTCTTGTTTCTGCAGATAACCTATTAGTAGACAAATGGCGTACCACTCTTGACGTTATTAATAAGCAGGATGCGGGAGAGTGGGAAGATAAAACAAAAGCTGAAAAAGTTAAAAATGATGCGAAAGTTCTTGCGGCCGAAATAAAAAGGGACAAAGCCATGGAAGAGCTCCACAGAGCTGCAGAAAAATACGAATTGATAAATGAAGAATATAATTTAGCTAAATAGTTGGCGGCAGGAGGGAAATAAAAGAAGAGGAAACTTAATAAGAGAATACCAGTTGGTGCACATCTGACGGATATAGAGTACAACATTCTAGTGATCACTTACTCCAACCACAATTGCTCTATGACATTTGAGGTTTAAGCAGATCTTATGACCGGCGACAGTGTGAACCATGGAGAAAAGAAAAAGCAAGCGTGTGTAGAAAGGATAAATTTATTTAGGTGAGTCAATTTTTATTTCTTCTTTATATAGGGGCCTAATTCAATAAGTTATTTAAGAAGTTATTGAATTTTCTATTTAAGAAATTGGATAACTTCTTATTTAATTGAAGAAATGATTGAAAGTATTAAATAAGAAAATCAATAAATCGTACAGAAAGGTGCAAATATTGTGTTTCCAAGTAAAGAAAGTCTAGAACAATATCTTAAAGAGAAAATGACAAATGAAGACATCGCAAAAATATATGGATTGTCGTTTCAGAAAGTAATTGGTTTAATAAAGAAGTATCAACTTGATCCCAATGAGTTACGACAAACGGATCAATATATCGTTTATCTTCATCGAGAGGATGCAGAAGTCGTTTATGTTGGTAGTGGTGTTTGGTATCGAATGAGAAGATATACGAATCGGCGGAATGTTGATCATCGCAAAATGATGCAGTCGGGTGACTTAAAGTATGAGATTGTGGCAGAGTATTCAGAACGGCGAGATGCGTTAATTCATGAGCAACGATTGATTCATTACTATAAAAATAAGAATCTCGCTCGATTCAATAAGTACATTGCGTAATAGGTTGACGAAACAGCAGCCTTAGAAGTATGTTTGTAGTAGTCGCGTTGAACGAATTATAACGAAAATGCAGAAGCGTTGATATACAACATAAGTAAGAGATTTAAATTTGATTCGGGACTCAAAATCGTGTTCCTCTGGAGTGTCGGTTCGACTCCGACCACCGGTATCCGTAGATCCTAGCTGAGGCTAGGGTCTTTTTTTGTTCTATGTAAAATGTGGAAATTTGAGTCGAAATGAAAAATGTTGATTTTCCAAAGTAAAAGAAAAAGAACCATCACGGAGATGATTCTTCATATGACGTGTACGTCGTTTCTTCCAACGTGTTCAAGTATTCAGGTCCGAAGTTGTTTAAGATAAAGAGTTCTTCTTCATTCTTGGTAGCTAATCCGTTCGAGAATCCTCTACTCGCTTGGAGGAAGTGCAACAAACGATCTTGTTCCTTGTCCGCTTTAGAGAAGTCACCTTGCGACCAGTGATCGAGCATCGTTTTCAATTCCGAGTACATACTGTCACCAATTTTGAATTTAGTTTTTAGGAGCTCCAAATAGTCAGCGGACTGTTGTATATTGTCTGGGGTCATCGGAATCGCTCCCCATTTGGAACGGGCCGATATTTTTTGATGTGTCATCAAGTGCATGTTTTTAATCAATCCAGTTCGGCTCGGTTTCTCTTCATTGAAGGAGACCTCCAATTCAACACGCGTCTTTGCGGTGGAGTTGCCTCTCCGATCTAATGGGTCTTCTTTAGAAACTTCGATTTGTAACTCTTTGACTCGCTTTGCATATTTGTCATCAAGGTCTTTATTTTCGACGCCTTGACTCAAATTTTTATAGAACGTATAGCTGACAAAGAAGACTGGGATAAGCAAGATAAAGACGCTCACCATGATGATCAATCGCTTAGGTGTGATCAAATTTTTTAATTTCTGAAACAATAACATTTCCTCCTATCTCTACATAATTGGAGTCTAACACACTTTATGTATTAATAATTCCATATAAGGAATTTCAATGGAAATTATTGAGACAGAAATAATAATCGATTCAATTACTGGTATGGAATGAACGATTTATTCTATATGATGTGATATAATTACCTGGTAATAATATTTTTATGACAAATTGATTCTTATGGCGATGGATGCCGTCGTCACTATCATAGTGTAGTTGGTTTCATATTTCATTTTTGTTGTCGTCAACGCTGTATGCAATTGAGGAGGAAGTTGTACATGAGTAAAGAAAAAATCGCCCAGCTCCGGAAACACGTCTCGCCGTTTGAAAAGGCCGACGTGAAGAAGAGCATCCGGCAGATGATCAACACGATCCTGCCGTTTCTTGCCGCCTGGATCCTTGCCTATCAGGCGCTCCAAATTTCGGTCTTCTTGACCATCCCGCTCGCCATCGTGGCAGCAGGCTTCGTCGTCCGGATGTTCATCATTTTCCACGACTGCACGCACGGTTCGTTTTTTAAAAATAAGAAAGCGAACGCCATCGTCGGGACGATCATGGGTATCTTGACGTTATTCCCGTATGAGAAGTGGAAACGAGAGCATTCGATTCACCATGCCTCGAGTGGGAATTTAGATAAGCGGGGAGTTGGTGACATTTGGGTCATGACAATCGAAGAGTACGTCGAAGCTTCGAAGTGGACTCGTCTCCAATATCGTCTCTATCGTAACCCGCTCGTCATGTTCGGCCTTGGACCTTTGTTCCTGATCCTTATCACGAGCCGCTTCAACCGGAAAGACGCACGTAAGAAAGAGCGCAATAACACGTATCTCATCAACTTGTCTCTCGTCGTGCTCTACGCACTCGTCATCGCGCTCGTCGGATGGAAAGCATTCTTGATCGTTCAAGGAACGACGATGTTCACGGCAGGTGTCCTCGGGATTTGGTTGTTCTATGTCCAACATACGTTCGAAGACTCGTATTTCGAGGACGAGAGCGAATGGGATTATGTGAAAGCAGCAATTGAAGGGAGCTCGTATTACGAGTTGCCTAAAGTGTTGCAGTGGGTGACGGGAAACATTGGTTTCCATCACGTGCATCATTTGAGCCCACGCGTACCGAACTATAACCTTGAACAAGCCCATACGGCGACACCGCCGCTCCAGAAAGCGACGACGATTGGTCTGTTCTCTAGTTTGAAATCGCTGCGCTATAAACTATATGATGCTAAAAACAAGACGTTCGTCACGTTCCGAGATATTAAACATTTGCTTCGGGAACCAAAAACATCGTCATTGTAATAGAACTTCCTGCCGACAGAGTCGGCAGGATATTTTTATACCGCGACGTCTATTTTATAGTGAGATATGGTTTGAAGAAGAGAGATAAGGGAATTATATGTATTCATACACCATAAGTATAGATTTCATAAGCTATCAAATAAAATTCTTCAAAAGTATTGACTTCCGAAAGGTATAGATGTATATTGATTGTAGTCGCTTTTACAGCCGACTCATATGAACCATGCGGGTGTAGTTTAATGGTAAAACCTCAGCCTTCCAAGCTGATGACGAGAGTTCGATTCTCTTCACCCGCTTCATCATCTCTCTGCCGACTGGCGGGGAGATTTTTTGTATGCGAAAATAGGCATGAAAGAGGTGATTCGATGAATGGGATGACCCCGGAAACACTTAAGCAGAAGATTGTGGCGTACGCAACGACAATTGGGATTGACGAGTTGAAAGTGACGACGGCCGACCCGTTCATCGTCATGAAGCAACGTCTCGTGAAGCAGCAAGAAAAGGGATTCGCTTCGGGGTTCGAGGAGCCTGACTTGGACAAACGGACGACACCGACGCTGCTACTTGAAGAAGCGCAGTCGATTATTGCAATCGCTATCCTGTATCCGAGCAAATTGAAGGACGCGCCGCGAAGTGTGGCCGATGAGCGCCGCGGTTTGTTCGCCCGGGCATCGTGGGGGCTCGACTACCATCGCGCAGTCGGCTCGAGACTCGAACAGTTGCAGGCGTATATTGAACAGCTCGTCCCGGGCGTCCGGACACGCTCGATGGTCGATACGGGAGAGCTTGTCGATCGGGCGGTGGCCGAACGGGCCGGAATCGGCTTCAGCGGCAAGAACTGTTCCATCATTTCGCCCGAGAAGGGGTCGTACCTCTACCTAGGCGAGATGATCCTGGACACATACTTACCACCGGACGAGATGATTGAGGACGGGTGCGGAGAATGCACGAAATGCATGACGGCATGTCCGACGACGGCGCTCATCGAACCGGGTGTGCTCGACGCAAAACGTTGCATCGCCTATTTGACGCAAATGAAGACACTCATGCCACGTGAGTTCCGCTCGAAGCTCGGCGGACGGCTATACGGCTGTGACACGTGTCAACAAGTCTGTCCGTATAATCGGAAGAAGGACTGGCGTCATCATGAGGAATTGCTTCCGGAAGCGGAAATCGTCAAACCGTTGCTCGTCCCGCTCTTGAATATGAGCAATCGCGAGTTCAAAGCAAAGTTCGGTCATCTGTCTGGCGCATGGCGCGGGAAAAAACCGATTCAGCGAAATGCAATTCTAGCGTTGGCCCATTATCGGGAACCGTCAGCCGTGCCGGTGCTCGAAGACTTCATCCAACAGGATGAGCGCGAAGACATGCGGGCGACAGCCGTCTGGGCGATCGGGGCGATTCTCGGAGCCGAAGCCGAGACGATTTATCAACAGATTGAGTCGACGGAGACGTCGGAGCTCGTACATGAAGAGATTCGATTATTCCGAGAGGAGTGGAGTCATGAAGACCGTGTCATCTAAATGGGGAACGTTAGCCTATGAATTGAACGCCGATGGAAAGCTATGTGCGTTAGACTTTGCGGAGACGGAAGCGGATGATGGTTCGGCACCAGCTTGGCTGACCGAACTGATTGAACGTGTCGAACAATACGGGCTTCAATCGTCTGACCGCGAGTGGATTGAGATGCATGGGACCGTCTTTCAGCAAGAAGTATGGGATGCGCTCTTAACGATCCCGTTCGGAGAGACGCGGACGTACAAACAAATCGCCGAACAGATCGGACGACCAAAAGCGGTTCGTGCGGTCGGTCAGGCACTGAACCGGAATCCGTTGCCTGTCATTTTCCCGTGCCACCGGGTCGTCGGTAGCGGGGGGCAATTGACCGGTTTCGCAGGCGGTATTCATCAAAAACAACGATTACTTGATCTCGAACAAGTGAAGTGAGGAGTAGATTATGGCAATCCATGTAGTAATGTTCCAACCAGAAATCCCGGCGAATACAGGTAACGTCTCGCGCACATGTGCCGCGACGAATTCGGTGCTTCATTTGATTCGTCCTTTAGGTTTTTCGACAGACGATAAAATGCTCAAACGCGCCGGGCTCGATTATTGGCAGTTCGTAGACGTACGGTATCACGATTCGCTTGACGAACTGTGGGCCAAGCACCCGGACGGAAAGTTCTTCTACATTACCAAGTACGGGGAACAGTACCCGAGTGACCTCGACGTGTCTGCGGTCGACAAAGACTATTTCTTCGTCTTCGGACGCGAAACGAAAGGGTTGCCGATGGAAGTCATCGAGAATAACCTTGACCGTTGCATCCGCTTGCCGCAATCGAACCTCGTGCGATCGCTCAACGTCTCGAACACGGCGGCGATTATCGTCTATGAGGCGCTCCGCCAACAAGGATATGCTGGGTTGAAATAAAAAAAGAGCCGGATTCGTGAGAATCTCGGCTCTTATTGATTACCTTCAGGTTTTCTGTTGTATCCAGCTGTAAAGATAGCTGCGAGGAAGACGACGCTGATTCCGACCATTAGTAACAAACCCATCTGAAAATCCCCCTTTTGTTCTCCGTGACTACAAATATTATAATATACTTGATAATAGATTTGCACTGAATATGAGAAATTCTTGTGAAATTGGAGCCGATATGAAAACAAACGTGTACTTGTTAAGCTATGCCCCGTTGATTGGGATTATTCTGTTCTCGATGTCGCTTGCGATCGCCACGAGCGAGTATGTGATTCAATGGCTGACCCGTGTCGGTGTCTACAGCGAGATTATCGCGCTGTTGTCCGTCCAAGAGTCAAAAGTGCTCGTGCTCGTCGTGTTCTTTACCATTTACTTCATGCTGTTCAGCGCCTTCAAGCTCGTGGCCGACACGTTCAATCAACTCGGATTCGCCTTCTTCGCGCGTGAGACGAACGGCAGCTCGCTCCATCGTCTCAAGCCAGGGGCGACGATTTTCTTGGTCGGATCGGGAATCAGCTTCTTGTTCCTGAACTCGCTCCTTGCCGTCATCGCGGTATTGCTCGGCACATTCGTCCTCTATTTGTTCTATTACATATGGCAAGTCAGTCAGTTGATGTCGACGTTTCGGGCGATCGGTCTGCTCTTGATTCAAGCGATGATGTGGGCCATCTTGTTGAGCGGCCTCGCTTGGGCGATGCTCCGCTTGTTTAACTCGGTCGGGGATATCATCCTATGACGGTGAACATGACGATTCCCCTCATGCCGACCGAAGAAGTCGTCCGGGCATGGATGAGGTCGATGGTGCCACCGATGGACTTGTTCATGGCGGATGAGAGCCTGGTTGCGCTACTTGGCACAGATGCGAACGTCTTGATTGTCCCGCGAGCGGAATTCGACGTCCATCCGTCTTATCGGGATATTCGACTCGCCAACGCCTATACATATTGGACCATCGACCGCGAGGCCGCCTTTGTCTTGCATGCGCCACCTGGTTGGATTACGACATTACCGCCAGCAGTGAGGAGCGAGTTGCTTACCTATCAAGTCACGGTCGGACGGGGGCTCGTTTTCCCGGCGGCTGACATGGAGATCGATTCGTTGGCGACTTCGATTGTGACGGTAAACGGTGTGCCGTATCTCATCTTACATCAGTCAGCCTTTCAGGTGATGCCAGACGAGATGCGTCGTCAACTGACGTTTGAGTACGCCAAAGCCTGGGACGAGTGGACGGCGAGTTCTATTCCCGATACTTGCCCTGACCATGTGCGACGTTTTGCCAACACTTTCCCGGTCACGTCAGGCAGCAATTGCCTCGCGGCCACGCTGTTCGCGGTGACCGGTGCCGAATGGATGGCCACGCAATGGCTCCATCCTGGCACGTTCCTCCAGACACTCGGTCAGGCCGGTTACATGAGAACCGATTCGGGACTGACCGAACGAGGGGACGTGCTCACGTTCGTCGATGAGGCCGGGCGGGTCCAACACGCGACGTACTGCATCGGCGCCGGGCTCTTCTTCAACAAGAACGGGCAGACGCTGTTCAATCCGTGGAAACTGATTCAACAACATGAACTGCTCGAGGCATGGGGGGACTACACGTGTCAGACGTATCGACGACCATAAAAAGCCAGGGACAACGATGTCCCTGACCTTATTGCTATAAAACATTTGTCAACATAAGAATGAACTTCACCCCACTAGTTCTTTCGCGCCTATATCACAAAACTCTTGCTAACGATTGTCCGTAAATTTGGGTCATGTATTTGGTCGGTCATGAATCCTTTAACACGAGGAATGTTTATCTTCAGTCTATTTAAGATATCAAACATAAATAGAGCTGACTTAACATTCAAATAATTTTAAAAATCTTTGAGCAAATAATAAATATACTATCAAATTGTTTTCAACAAATTTAAATTTTGAATAGCGTGTCTAGTCATAGAACTAAATTCTTCTGATTGCTCTGCTAACTCTAATAAGTCATTTAAAAATTCATGCTTTAAATCGGGGTCTTCAGATACATTAATCAAATCCAAAAATGGTTGTATAGTTTGTTTCAAATATCTTGTTCTATCTTCCATAAGTTCTACCCTATTCAATTTGATTGTTTTCATAGTCAGAGTTCCTCTTTGAGAGACTCCAAAGAGCGTAGGCCCCAGAAATGTTAAATGCTTATCTATATCATCTAAGTAAGGGTCAAGTAGCCTCGTCTCTCTGTCATAATGATTAGATTTAGCATTATTACATTTTTGACAGGCTAAAGTAAGATTAGACCACTTAAACCACCCGTATGAATCTGTTACCTTTGGAATGATATGTTCAATATCTCCAAAGGAGGTAGAGAGTATTTTCTTTTCGCAGTATGCACATTTTCCAAATGTTTCTTTAATTAAAAAATCTTTTATTTTCGAGTGTGTATATCGACTTTTTACGTAATCAGGAACTTTATCGTCAGACTCCTGTCGTTTTATTAGTTCGTCTGTCCATACTTGATACTTTTGTGTTAGAATTTCGGGTTCTGGAAGTTTTTCAAGTTTAATCATGAGCTTTTTCCGCCAAAATTTTCAATAGTTCAGGCAAGTAATTTGATAGGCCTTTTTCATTCAAAATCATTTTCATCTTTTTATATTCATCTGTGGTAAGCGTATCTGAATCGCTGTCTTCTACCTTACTAATTGTATCTCTTATTTCTTCTTCTAACCAAATAGGCATTGTAACTGACACACCTAATACTTCTTTTAGAATATCAAATGCATCAGTTGCATTGTTACTAAAATCTAGTTGATGACTGTCTACTTTTCCATTTTCGTTGTACTTCAGCGCATATACCTTGCCTCTATTTATTGAATTAATAATGAAGGGACTATGTGTACTCACAATAAATTGTGCATTTGGAAAAGATTTTAACAACTTAGGTAAAATTTCTCGTTGCATCGAAGGATGGAGGTGGTTCTCTAATTCATCTATAACAACTACATAATCACTGTTCTCATAATCGACCATAAAGACTTGCCATGCGATATCAATTAACGCGCCTATCCCACCTGACGCTGCATCGATTAGAAAATCACCTATTTGTGTCACCATTACTACTTCTCCTGAGACTATTGAAATGCTATTAAACTTTAAGTGCTCAGGAAGTATATTTTTTAATATTTCATTAAATTTATCAATCATTTTTTTAAATTCAGAATTTCCTTCAACATACGTGTTGTCTTCACCAAATATAGCTAATGAAACAATTGATTTCTTCATTGTTAATATTGGTGAATCATCATTAGGGTGGTTAAGTGTTCGGTTTCTTACAGATTCAAAGTAATCTTTTAACAATTGACTAGTATCTGGAGGATGTACAGGAATAGAATCAATTTTTTCATAGTTGTAAGGATGTCTGTGAGAAGGAATACTAAGACCTTCAATAGGTTGGTAAGGCTCTGATAAATATGAAATAAAAGCTGGGATAAAATCCTGATGATTTTCAGGATTTTCTTTTGCCGTTATAAAATCCCAAGACTCATATTTTGTTCTAAAATAATATGAACTGTCGTTTACAATCTCTGGAACGTAATAGGTGTATGTTCCTTTATCTGTAGACATACTTCCAACCTGTAAATAGTCTTCATCAATGTAATGATAAGGATCATGAATATCCTCGTATTCATTTCTTAAAAATCCTGCTTCAACCAATTTATCTTTAATTTCAGAAGATAAATCGATGGTTTTGTTTTTCAATTGTTTTTTGATTGTTTCTTCAGATATACCTGCATAGAAAATTGAAGGTGATTTATCTTTGCTTCCTTTTTTTATGGGATTAGATATTTCTAGATAACTCCAACCCATATCATTTGCCAACATTCTGAACAAGGTACTTTTTCCTGCCCCATTTGCTCCTGTCAAAATAGTGATGTCTTCATCAAATTGAAGCTCAATTTTATTAAATTGATTCCAATGTTCAATTTCCAATCTATTAAGCATATCAACACCCCTTTATGAATTAGAAAGCTTTTCCCCGAAGGAATTAATCAAATATAATTTTACAATATATGAGGAGAAATACCATTATATATTTCCTTTTGTATACAATAACACTTCTCAATTTACACAAACGACGGGATTCGAGACGTACTTTCGTTTTTCTTCGCGCATCATGGTGCTGTATGTTAATAATTCATTATTTGGGCAGATGTAGACATTATGGTATTCTTCACAGACAAAATCTTGGGTCTTGAAGGCGACCTTCTTTCTTTCAAAAAAGCAATCTGTGCAGGTTGAGCAAATGAAAAAAGACTGCGGACGATGTTTTTGTCTACAGTCTAAGGCCGAGTATAATGATGTCCCTGGCTTTTAGCGATGCGCCTCCGTCCAAACGATAGCAGGATAGGCTCGGTTGGCGAGCTCCGGGAACGGCCGCGGCGTGTCGGCGCCGAGCCAGATGGCCGTGATCGTCTCATCGGTTAAGCCGACGTACCACATGTCTTTATGCGAGTTCGTCGTGCCGGTCTTTCCACCGATATAAGGCGCTTTGATTTGGTTGGCGTAACGTCCTGTCCCGTATATGGTGACAGCGGACAACGCCTCCCGCATCGTCGTGACGGTCGCTTTCGACCAGACGGCTTGCTTCGTCATGCTTGGCGTGATTGTAACTGCGCCCGACTCGAAGCGAATCTGTTTAATCGTCTGGCCGGACACGTACACGCCTTGGTTGAGAAACGGGGTATAGGCGGCGGCGAGCTCTTTGGGCGACACGCCTTGGGTCAACCCGCCGAGTGCGCTGGCGAGACTGTTATCGGTCTTAGCGTCCCACTGGCTGAACATCATGTCCGCCGTCGTATACGCTACTTCTTGATCGATTGCGGTGAAGGCGGCGAGCGCCGGCGTGTTGTAGGAATATGCGACCGTATCACGGAACGATACATCACCGAGGACACGATTTCCGCTATTCGTCGGACAATACGTCCCGTAACATACCGGCCGACCGTCGAGGATGGTATCGAGTTTCGCTCCGGTCTCTTCTATATAGGGCGCAAACACGAGGACAGGCTTGATGGCCGACCCAGGTTGGCGGAACGCTTGCGTGGCCCGATTGAATTCACCCGATTGGGTCATCTCTGAATCGACGAGGGCGATGATGCGTCCGTTCGGCGTCAGCTCGGCATAGCCGCCGTTCAAACCGTTCGGCAATTTCGTCATGACTTGTTTCGCCTGTTGTTGCCGGGCGACGGACAGATGCGTCTCGATTGTCGCTTGATTGGTCGCCAAGTAGTCTCTGGCGGCCTCTTCATCGAGGTCGTAACGCGAGCGGACGAGTCGGATTGCCTCTTTCATGACCGTATCCATATAATCGGGATATCGGACGACGTGTTGACGATACGTCGCCGTCAGCTTCACCCCGTGATGCGTCTCATACGCTTGTCTCGATATGACGCCGGCATCGCGGAGCTGGGTGAGGATTCGATCTTTACGCTCATAAAACGATTCCGATGGATCGAGCGGATCATATAAAGATGGATTGTTCGGAACGGTTAACAGGAAAGCGATTTGATTCCAGTTCAAATCTTCGAGCGGACGAGCGAAATACGTCTCGGCCGCCGCTTGAATCCCGTAAACGTTATGTCCGAAGAAGATGACGTTGCTGTAGGCCGTCATAATTTCTTTTTTACTATATTGTTTTTCAAGTGCCCGGGCGAGCAATAATTCCTTCACTTTGCGCTCGTAAGTCCGCTCGTGCGTCAAATAGACGTTCCGGGCGAGCTGTTGGGTGATTGTGCTCCCGCCCTGGCGCGAGGATTCATTGGCGTTATTGATGAAAGCCCGAGCGATACCGCCGAGGTCATATCCCGGATGGGCGTTAAACTTGCGGTCTTCGATGGTCATGATGGCTTCACGGAGGTGGGCCGGAAAGCGCGCGACAGAGACGTCATCGCGACGACCGTTCAAATAGAGCCGTTCCGTCCCGCCTTTGTACGTCAACGTGACGGCATGTTTCGACGCGAGCGGGGTCGCGTTGACCGTCTTTTCACCCCACGTCATAATCTGTTTCGCTTGCTCAATCTCTTCTTTTAACGCTCCGCTGATCGTCCCGCCGACGGCTAACAGTCCAGCAAAAAATAGTGTCCCAATCCACGCTCGCATCGTCTCACCTCTCTCTTCATACATTATATCGTCAATCTTTCAAAAAAATTCAAAATGTAAACGTTATCATATAATAATTTGGGCAGGAATACATTAGGAAATAGAGAAAGAGGGTAATAGATGATTATATTATGAATTTAGGAGGCTGTACTATGAAGCAAGAAATGGTTGCGATGCTCCTCGCAGGAGGAGAAGGGAAACGACTCGGGCCTCTCACACGGAAGACAGCAAAGCCTGCTGTCAACTTTGGGGGGAAATACCGGATCATTGATTTTCCATTATCGAACTGTACCAATTCGGGAATCACGACGGTGGGCGTGTTAACACAATATGAGCCGCTAGAATTGAACCGTTACCTAGGCATCGGGTCAGCCTGGGACTTGGACCGCCGCAACGGAGGCTTGGCCATCTTACCGCCATACCAAGCACAGTCGGGAAAAAACTGGTACGAGGGTACGGCCAATGCGATTTATCGGAACTTGAGCTATATCGACGACTACAATCCGGAGTACGTGCTGATCCTATCGGGGGATCACATTTACAAGATGGACTATGAGAAGATGCTCGATTTTCATAAAGAGAAGCAAGCCGACGTCACGATTTCGGTCATGGAAGTTCCATGGGACGAGGCGCCGCGCTTCGGGATTTTGAATACGAGCGATGATCTTCGCATCAATGAGTTCGACGAGAAGCCAGAGAAGCCGAAGAGCAACTTGGCCTCGATGGGGATTTATATCTTCAACTGGAAAGTACTTCGGGAGCATTTGATTCAAGACGCAGAAGATGAGACATCAAGTTTCGACTTTGGTAAAAACATCATTCCGAACACACTCCTTGACGGCTTAAACGTGTTCGCTTATAAATTCAAAGGCTACTGGAAAGACGTTGGAACAATCCAATCGCTTTGGGAAGCCAACATGGACTTGCTCGAAGAAGATCCACCGTTCGACCTTTACGATCCGAACTGGAAAATCTATTCGGTCAACCCGAACCAAACACCGCAATTCATCGGGAAAGATGCGTGTGTCGAACAGTCGGTCATTAACGAAGGCTGCCAAATCGAGGGCGAGGTCCAACATTCGGTCTTGTTCTACGATGTACGTGTCGGTGAAGGCTCGCTCGTCAAAGACTCGGTCATCATGCCGGGAGCACGGATTGGAAAAGATGTAACGATTCATCGAGCAATCGTCGCGAGCTGTGCCGTCATTCAAGACGGGGCGACAGTTGGCGAGCCGGGTGGTGAGATCGTTGTCATTGAACCACATGAAAATATCGAGAGCGGCACAGTCTTCAAACAACGTGTTTGATTTAAAAAAAGACCGACGCAAGGAGGCGTTACTGTTGACGAATGATTTGTTAGGGGTCATCAACTTAGGAACTGAAGAGGGCTTATTTCCTGAATTCACGGGGCACCGCAATTTAGCGGCTGTCCCGTTCTCAGGGCGTTATCGCCTAATTGACTTTACATTAACGAACATGATCACCCAAGGTATCAACCAAGTTGGTATTTTCACACTTGATAAATACCGTTCACTCATGGACCACTTGGGATCAGGGAAAGAATGGGATTTAGACCGCTCACAAGGTGGCCTGCACATCTTCCCGCCGGCACTCAAGCCTGACGGAGAAGCATACCTCGGCGATTTGGCCAACTTCTCGATGCACCGCGAACATTTCGTGCGCAGCAAGCAACCGTATGTGGTCATCACAGGTTCGAACGTGTTGACGACAATCGATTTCCAAGACATGCTCGAGCATCACAAATCGATGGGGGCGGATATCACGCTTGCCTATACGGGCCATGAACAGAAATGTGGCTATTGCCGTCCAATCCGCCTCGGCGAGAATGACCGTGTCGTCGGCATCGGTGAGCGCGGATACAGCCCGAGCGATGAGTATACGTATACGGAGACGATTGTCATGTCGAAAAACCTGTTCCTTCGTCTCGTCGATGAAGCGACATCAAAAGGAGAGTACGACTTGCTCGACGGTGTCATCCGTCCGCAGCTGCACCGCCTTCACGTTCACGGGTATCACTATACTGGCAAAATGCAGGTGATTCACTCTGTACTTTCATACTATAATGAGAGTATGCGCTTACTTCGTCATGAGGGAATCATTTACGACTTCCCGCACATCTATACGAAGATTAAACATGAGCCGCCGACGCGCTATTTGAACGGGTCGAAAGTGAATGAGGCGCTCGTCGCGAACGGGTGTAAAATCAGCGGCGAAGTCCAAAACAGTATTCTCTTCCGCGGTGTCGTCGTCAGCGAATACGCCCGCGTCAAAAATTCAATCATTCTATCCAAATCGATCATCGAAGAAGGTGCTGTCGTCGAGAACGCCATTTTAGATAAAGAAGTGGTCGTCAAACGAGGACAAGTCATTCGTGGTACGGTCGATGAGCCGATCGTAATCGGAAAACGGACAACGGTGTAAGGGGGATATTATGAAAATATGGTATGTCGCTTCAGAAGCGGCACCGTTCATGAAAACGGGGGGGCTTGCCGATGTCATCGGCTCGCTCCCTCAAGCGGTGTCTAGCCTTGGTGAAGAAGTGAGTGTCATCATGCCGAAATATGGCACGATCGCTCAAGAATACGTAGATGAGATGGAGTACATGTTCGATCTGATCGTTCCGGTCGGCTGGCGCAAGCAGTTCGGTGCCGTCCTCAAGCTTGAACGCGATGGAATCACGTATTACTTCATCGACAACGAATATTACTTCAAACGAGAAGGCGTGCTCTATGGCCATTACGATGATGCCGAGCGCTTCGCATTCTTCTCTCGTGCCGTGCTCGAGATGATCGGGAAGCTCGAAGCGGAAGACGTGCCTGACGTGCTCCACTGTCATGATTGGCAGACCGGTGTCGTCCCAGCCTTCTTGCGGATCCATTATCAACATATCGAGGCGTATCAACGCATTCGTACCGTCTTTACCATCCATAACCTGCAATATCAAGGCATCTTCCCGGAAGCGGTCCTCGGCGAGTTGTTACAGTTCGGTCCGGAACACTTCACGGCGGAAGGGATTCAACATAACGGTCTCGTCAACTACATGAAGGCGGGTATCGTCCACTCTGACCAAATCACGACGGTCAGCCCGTCTTATCGCGATGAGATCATGGAACCGTATTACGGAGAGGGACTCGATGCGACACTCCGTTACCGGTCTGTCGACGTCCGAGGCATCTTGAACGGCCTCGATTTGGCGACCAATGATCCGAGCACGGACAAGCGCATCGCCCAGACGTACAATCTCGATACAGTCAAAGAAGGGAAGCTCGCCAACAAGCGTGAGCTTCAAGAGCGGTTCGGCCTCGAGGTACGTGACGATGTCATGTTGATCGGCTTCGTCAGTCGACTCGTCGAACAAAAAGGTCTTGATTTGATTGAAGCGGTGAGTGAGGAGCTCGGGAACTTGGACTGTCAGTTCGTGTTCCTCGGGTCGGGTCAACCGGAGTATGAGGGCATCGTCCATCACATGACGGCGTCGCACCCTGGCAAGGTCGGGTCGTATATCGGTTTCGATATCGAACTCGCACACTTGATTTATGCCGGATCGGACGCATTTCTCATGCCGTCCCGCTTCGAGCCGTGCGGTCTCAGCCAGCTCATCTCGATGCGTTACGGGACGCTCCCGATCGTACGAGAGACGGGAGGACTACGCGATACGGTCAAACCGTATAACGAATACACACAGGAAGGCACAGGCTTTGGTTTCTTGAACTATAACGCCCACGAGATGCTCGCGACGATTGAGAAATCGATTCGTGTCTTCTATGATGATAACAATTGGAACGCGCTCGTCCATCAAGCGATGACCGCGGACTTCAGCTGGAAACAATCTGCGAAGCAATACCGTGAGTTGTATCACCTATTTGCATGACCGGAAGGAGTTTTACACACATATGTTTACAGACAAACAGAGCTTCGTCACTTCATTCCAAAAGAGATTTGTCGCATTAAACGGGAAGTCGTTTGATGAAGGGACCGAGCAGGAAGTGTATCAAACGTTGGCAACGATGGTGCGTGAGCAGGCAATCCCGAAATGGATCAACACCCGCGACAAACAAGAAGAAAAACAGAGCAAACAAGTCATTTATTTCTCACTTGAATTTTTGCTCGGTCGTTTTCTGTATAACAATTTGCTCAGTATGGACGTTCTCGAAGTCGTGCAAGAGGGTCTCGATGAACTCGGATTCAACTTCACCGACATCACCGAGTATGAGCCAGAACCAGGTCTCGGCAACGGCGGTCTCGGCCGCCTAGCCGCTTGCTTCCTCGACTCGCTCGCAGCGCTCAGTCTCCCAGGGCACGGAAACGGGATTCGCTACCGATACGGCTTGTTCAAACAAAAAATCGTCGACGGCTATCAAGTCGAGTTACCAGACAACTGGCTTCGTGACGGGAACATGTGGGAGACGCGCCGTGCCGATCGAGCCGTCGACGTCAATTTCGGTGGTTGGATCGAGATGCGGCAAATCGGCGACCGGCTTCGCGTCGTTCACCATCCGGATGAAGTCGTTCGAGCGGTACCTTACGATATGCCGATCATCGGCTACAAAAATGAGGTCGTCAATACGCTCCGTCTTTGGAACGCCGAGTCACCGTTTGACGACGAGGAGTACATGGAACGGACGAAAGGTTCGTACAAAGACCTGCTCAAACACAAACAATCGATTGCGACCATCTCTGAGTTCCTATATCCGGACGACACGACATACGAAGGAAAAGTGTTGCGTTTGAAACAACAGTACTTTTTCGTCTCGGCGGGCGTCCAGTCGATGATCACGTCTTACTTACGTCATAATAAATCCTTGAAACACCTCGGCGACCATTATGCCGTCCATATTAACGACACACATCCGGTCGTGGCTATCCCTGAACTCATGCGGATTTTGATGGACGACCACGGTTACGGGTGGGATGAAGCGTGGCGCGTGACGAAGAGCGTCATGTCGTTCACGAACCATACACTCCTCGCCGAAGCGCTTGAGAAGTGGCCGGTCGAGATGTATGAGCGGTTATTGCCGCGTATTTATCAAATCATCACGGAAATCAATCGCCGTTTCTGTAAAGACGTCCTCGTCAACTACCCGCATCTCGAGCCGCATATGGGCGAGATTGCCATCGTGTCGAACGAACACATCAACATGGCGAACCTTGCCGTCGTCGGCTCACACTCGACGAACGGGGTGGCCCGAATTCATACGGACATCCTGAAGCAGCGTGAGATGCGTCACTTGTATGAGATGTTCCCACTTCGGTTCAACAACAAGACGAACGGCATCACGCATCGACGCTGGCTCCTCAAGTCGAACCCACGTCTCTCGAACTTGATTACCGATGCGATTGGTCCATCGTGGATCGAACATCCGAACGATCTCGAGAAGTTGATGGGTGTCTCCAAAGACGCGAGTTTCCAAGAGCAGGTCATGAACGTGAAACAACAGAACAAACTGGATTTGGCCGGCTATATCCAAGCCGAGACGGGCATCGCCGTCGACCCAAACTCGATTTTCGACGTCCAAGTCAAGCGGTTGCACGCCTATAAACGTCAATTGATGGACGCGATGCACATTCATGCGCTCTATCAAAAGATTCAAGCCGATCCGACGTTCACGATGGTCCCACGGACGTTCATCTTCGGGGCGAAGGCGGCACCAGGGTATTATTACGCCAAAGAAGTTATTCGATACATTAACGCGCTCGCAGCTATGATCAACAATGACAAACGGGCGAGCCGCTTCATCAAAATCGTCTTCCTCGAGAACTATCGCGTCTCGATGGCCGAGCGCATCTTCCCTGGTTCAGACTTGAGTGAGCAAATCTCGACAGCGAGCTACGAGGCGTCAGGTACCGGCAACATGAAGTTCATGATGAACGGTGCGCTCACGATCGGGACGCTCGACGGGGCCAATATCGAGATTCGCGATGCGGTCGGGGACGATCACATCTTCATCTTCGGATTGACACCGCAAGAAGTCATGAACTACAAGAAGTTCGGCGGTTATCATGCGGCCGACATCTACCATGCGAACACGGAAGTGCGTAATGTCGTCGACGCCCTCGTCAACGGAACGTTCGACAAGGTCGGAGAATACCAATTCCAAGCCATCTTCGACTCGCTTCTCGTCTATAATGATGATTTCCTCGTGTTGAAAGATTTCGCGTCTTACATGCAGGCGCAACGACGCGTCGACGAGGTGTTCTCGGACAAGGCACGCTGGGCCGAGAGTTCAATCGTCAACACGGCCAAATCGGGAATCTTCTCGAGTGACCGGACGATCACGGAATACGCGAACGCCGTCTGGAACATCAAACCGACGAGCGTGAAATAAAAAAAGCGATCCACCCGTTACGGGTGGACCGTGTTTTCTGGATAACTGATCCAATCAGAGTAAGACCCTGAGTACAGCCGGACGTCATCTTTGCCGAGGGCGTGTAACGCCAAAATGTTCACGCAGGCGGTGACTCCGCTCCCGCAATAGAAGATGGGGTTGGGGACATCGAGGACGTTGGCGTATAGCTCTCTCAAATCATGAAAATCTTGAAGTGTGCCGAGGTCGGTGACGGCTTCGGTATACGGACAAAGGACGGCGTTCGGGATATGGCCCGGTTTGCGATCAATCGGTTCATGGCTGCCGTCGTACCGGTCGGCCGTCCGTGAATCATAGAGCCCGCCCGTGACCGTGGCGGCACGGACGTCTTCGATCGTCGCAATCATCTCGTCTTGGAACGCTGGGACGTAATCTGAGGCGGGGTAGGACGGAACGTCCGTCGTCGTCTCGCCGCAGTAAGTGATGCCGGACTGAATCCCGCCCTCGAGCACGATGACACGCTCATGGCCGGCCCATTTGAATAACCACCAAGCACGGGCGGCATAAGGGAATCCGTCATCGTAAATGATGATCAAATCATCTTTTTGAATCCCGATCCGGCGAAGCGTCTCGGTCCATGCTTCTTTTGACGGCAGTGGATGGCGTCCGCCATGTTCGGAGACGGGACCGGATAAATCTTCCATCAAATCGAGGAAGACGGCGTTCGGGAGATGTCCCTGTCGATACACATACTTTCCGTATGAGGCGTCGTTTAATGAATAACGACAATCAATAAAGCGAATCGAGTCCGTATGGACGATGTGTTTCAATTCTTGGGCACGCATAGTTGGAAACATAGTATCACCTCGAAGTTTCGTTACTCCCATCGTATACAAGATGGAACAAATTGGCGAGTACTTCGATTGAATTTTTGAATGTCGAAAGGGGAACTGACCATGACATGGCAACAGACATATGACCGATGGAAACAACACGAGGCACTCGAGCCACATTTACGCGCTGAACTCGAAGCGCTCGAACAAGACGAGACATCACTCGAGGATGCCTTCTATAAGACGCTCGAATTCGGGACGGGCGGTATGCGCGGTGAAATCGGTCCAGGGGCGAACCGGATGAACATCTATACAATCCGCAAGGCGTCGCAAGGCTTTGCCGACTTTATCGCTGCATCGGGAGAAGAAGCGAAACGTCACGGCGTCGTCATTGCCCATGACTCGCGCCACTTCTCACCGGAGTTCGCACTTGAGGCGGCACGTACACTCGCCTCGAACGGGATTAAGACATACTTGTTCCCTAGTTTGCGAGCGACGCCAGAGTTGTCATTCGCGGTCCGTCACTTGAACGCGTTCGGCGGCATCGTCATCACGGCGAGCCACAATCCGCCTGAATATAACGGCTTCAAAGTGTATGGCGCCGACGGTGGGCAATTGCCACCAGCCGAGGCCGATGAACTCGTCTCGTACGTCAATGCCATCGAGGATGAATTGACGATTGCCGTCAAAGAGGAGGCAACGCTTCGGGCCGAGGGCACACTCGTCACGGTCGACTCATCGGTCGATGCAGCTTACATGGAAGCCCTCCAATCGATTCGGATTCATACGGACGTCCAAGGCGATCCGCTCAAAATCGTCTATTCACCGCTTCATGGCACAGGACGTCGTCCGGTCATGGAAGGATTGAAAGCATACGGCTTCGAACACGTCACCATCGTCGACGAACAGGCTGAGCCGGACGGGGCATTCCCGACGGTCAGTTATCCGAACCCGGAAGAACGGGCTGCCTTTGAACTCGCGATGCAGTACGGCGATCGCGTCGGGGCCGACTTGCTCATGGCGACGGACCCGGACGCCGACCGTGTCGGTTTCACGGTCCGTGACCGCAACGGCGAATGGTTCGTCTTGACGGGGAACCAGACCGGGGCGCTCCTTATGGATTACATCCTGTCTCAAAAAGTGGAGACGGGCACGCTTCCAACGAACGGTTTCGTTGCGAAGACGATCGTCACGTCCGAACTTGGGGCAGCCATCGCCAAGGCGTATGGGGTCCACCTCGAGAATACGCTCACTGGCTTTAAGTTCATCGGTGAGAAAATCAAGCAGTATGAAGAGTCGGGTCAGTATGAGTTCTTATTCGGTTATGAAGAGAGCTATGGCTATTTGATTGGGGACTTCTGTCGTGACAAAGATGCCGTCCAAGCGTGTTTGCTCGGCGCCGAGATGGCGGCCTTCCACAAACAGCACGGCCGTACGTTATACGATGCCCTTCAAGCCGTCTATGAGAAGTATGGCTTCTACGAGGAGTCGCTCCAATCGATGACGTTGAAAGGGAAAGCCGGTCTCGAACAAATCGGTCGAATGATGGAGGCGTTCCGCGCCAATCCGCCGCAGGAAGTCGGCGGCTACGAAGTCGTCCGCTTCGAGGATTACAAGCAACAAGTCGCGACGAACTTGCGTCAAGGAGAGACGGAAGCAATCGAGTTGCCGTCGTCGAACGTACTCAAATTCATCTTCGAGGACGGCTCATGGTTCTGCCTGCGTCCGTCTGGGACCGAACCGAAAATCAAATTCTATTTCAGTGTCCACGCCGATAGCGCGGAGAAAACGACAGTGAAACGGGAAGCGATTGAACGCGATGTCATGAAGCAAGCGAAAGCAATCGATTAATCGACGACACCGCCCTGACGAGGGTGGTGTCTTTTGTTTGACAAGATATGCCCCCGTCAGTATGATGAGTGTATTGTTCATAACCATGTAATCATATACGGATTATCAGGAAGGCGGAAATTACCATGAAAAAATCATTAACAGCAGTACTTGCAATCGGCGCATCGTTCGGGGTGCTCGCGGCTTGCGGGACAGAGACAGACAGCGGCTCAGAAGAAGCCGTCATCACAGTCGGGACAGAAGCGACGTACCCGCCATTCACGTACAAAGACAAAGGTGAAATCACAGGGTATGACATCGACGTATTGAACGAAGCGGCCGAGCGTGCCGGTTACACGGTCGAATACGAGCCGATGGACTTCAAAGGACTCGTTCCAGCACTCGACGCGGAACGCATCGACATGATTGCCAACCAAATGAGTATCACCCCAGAACGTGAAGAGAAATACGCGTTCTCAACTCCGTACGCGGTATCAGGTGCGCAAGTCATCGTCGCTTCGGACAACGAAGACATTCAAGGCATCGATGACCTCGACGGCAAAGTCGTCGGCTCGACACAAGGATCGGTCTACGCCAAGCTCGCTGAAGAAGCCGGTGCTGAAGTGAAGTTCTACAAAGGCGCGAACCAAGTGCTCCAAGACCTTCAAGTCGGACGTCTCGATGCGGCGCTCAACGACCGTCTCTTCATCTTGACGGAGCTAGAGAAGACAGGTTACGACGTGAAAGCGGTAGGTGACGTCTTCAACAAGAGCGAAGCCGGCTTCATGACACGCCAAGACTCGGACGTGCTCGAAGGCTTGAACGAGGCGCTCGCTGAAATGCAAGAAGACGGCACGATGGCTGAGATCGGTGAGAAGTACTTCGGTGAGGACATCAGTCAATGAGTGAACTGATCACGACCGTCATCGAGAACCGTTCGGCCTATATCGAAGCCGTACAATTGACGTTGATCGCCAGTATCCTGTCGATTCTCCTCGCCTTGGTGCTCGGTCTGATCATCGCTGTCTTGCACAGCAGTCCTGTCAAGGTCGTTCGTTTGTTCACGCGTACGTATATTTCGTTTTTCCGGGGCACACCGCTCCTGTTGCAATTGCTCATCTTGTACGTCGGTCTGACCGGTTTCGTCCAGCTGAGCGGGATGCAGGCGCTCATTTTTGGGTTAGGCCTTCACTTTGCGGCCTATATCTCGGAAGCGTTCCGGGCGGCCATCAATTCGGTCGACCGCGGACAAGTCGAGGCGAGTGTCGCCCTCGGGATTCCGCGTGCGAAGCGCTTCAAGGATATCATCTTTCCACAGGCGTTATCCCGTGCAATCCCACCGGTGTCCAACTCGGTCATCGACATCATCAAATCGACGTCACTCGGTTCGGTCATCGCCGTCCAAGAGTTGACGTACGTGTCAGACCAAATCGCAGCGACGACGTATCTCGTCATGCCGCTCCTCTTGTTCTCGGCATCGATCTATTGGATCTTGTCGACGCTCATCCAAGCGGGGCAGCATCGTCTCGAACGTCGGTATGCGATTCGCTGACACAAAAAAATCCCTTCGATTGGTTGCAATCGAAGGGGTTTTTGTATTAACGGATGACGAGTTCTGTTTCCGTGTCGAAGAAGTGAGCTTTCGTCATATCAAGTGCGAGTGTGACGTCGTCACCCATGTGGATGTTCGAACGTCCATCGATCCGTGCCGTGAACTGGTGGCCACCGAGTTCAGCGTACAAGTACGACTCAGCGCCCATGAGCTCGGCGACGTCGATGTGCGTGCGGAACGTGTGCGTCGTTGGCGAGTCGATGTAGATCGGCTCATCGTGAATTGATTCTGGACGGATTCCGAGCACGAGCTCTTTGCCGACGTAACCGCGGTCACGAAGTCCTTTCATTTTGCCTTCAGGGACATTGATTTCTTCACCGCCGACGAGGAACTTCCCATCAGCCAATTTTCCGCGGAAGAAGTTCATCGAAGGTGATCCGATGAAGCCGGCTACGAAGATGTTGTCCGGGTTTTCGTAAACTTCTTTCGGCGAACCGACTTGTTGGATGATCCCGTCTTTCATGATGACGATCCGAGTCGCGAGTGTCATCGCTTCCGTTTGGTCATGGGTAACGTAAATCGTCGTCGTGTCGAGACGGTTGTGCAATTGGATGATTTCTTTACGCATTTGAACGCGAAGCTTGGCATCCAAGTTTGAGAGCGGCTCATCCATCAAGAAGACTTTGGCATCACGAACGATGGCACGGCCGATGGCAACACGTTGACGCTGACCACCCGAGAGTGCTTTTGGCTTACGTTGAAGGTATTCTTCAAGTCCGAGGATACGGGCCGCATCTTGGACGCGACGGTCGATTTCATCTTTCGGGAACTTGCGAAGTTTCAAACCGAACGCCATGTTGTCATAGACACTCATGTGCGGGTAGAGGGCATAGTTTTGGAAGACCATCGCGATGTCGCGGTCTTTCGGTGCGACATCGTTCATGCGCTTGCCGTCGATGATGAAGTCACCGCTCGAAATTTCTTCGAGTCCCGCAATCATACGAAGCGTCGTCGATTTACCGCAACCAGATGGTCCGACGAAAACGATGAACTCACGGTCCTTGATGTGTAAGTTGAAATCGCTGACTGCCTTCGAGTCGCCACCAGCGTAGATTTTATCGATATGATTCAATTGAATTTCTGCCATGTCGTTAGCCTCCTGAGAATCTGTTCTTGTATAATAGCGCTTACAAGAATGATTATACGATGAAACCGCTTGCATCGTATATGTACACGTTGCACAAAAACGATTACTCAGATTTGTGCAACGTGACAATCAATTGGAGCAGACTGGCATCATAAAAGGTTCGGGCGTCATAACCGGTCGCTTCATAGAGGCGATCGAGCCGATAGTTGAGCGTGTTTCGATGCATGAATAACGCCTTCGCTGTATGCGACACGTTCAATGAGTGGGCGAACAACGCCTCCAATACATCGATTGTCGTCTTATCGAGCGACTCGACGACAGGGGCCGTCAGACGGGGACGTACATCAAAAGTCTCATGGCGTTGTAGTAAATAATGGTATAATAATTGACTAGCAGGGTAAACTTTAGTAGAGAGCTTGGCGAGTGGGAGTAGCGCCTGATGCTGGTGATAAAGTGGCCCTAGGTCACCGAGAGGACGTGCGCTATAGACGACGTGCGCCTCGACGTAACAATCGCTCGCAATCGCCCGCAAGACGTCCTCGAACTCGGTCAGCTCGACGAACTGATCAGTCTCAATGATTTCAACGTGTGACCGGGTCATGAGAACAATCTCTGCTTCAGGCATAAAGTCAGCTAACACGTCTAAAAATTGTTCGAGCGCCTCAGCATCCTGATAATGCAGGACGAGTGACATGAGACGAAACGGCCGGGCGAACCGGTACGTGTCGGTGAGTAGTCGATCCTGCCATTTGGCTTGTCGGGGGTCGAGCCTTGTCAGTAGCGGGGTGGCGGACCATTCGAGCAACTGTCGCTCACGCTCCGTCAGCTCCAGCTTAGGGAGCCCGAAAACTGTGCCGTCCGGGGCTTGATACCAGCGGACGTCACTTGACGCTTCTTCTGACCGATGGACAGCCATTGGGAAAATCGATTTAATTCGTTCAAACGTAGTCAACACAATCACCTCTTCAATAAATGTATCATATTTCAGATCGGAGGCAGACAGTTTGGAGAGTCTAGTCAAAGTATTCATTATGATCGCCATCGGTGCGACAATCGGGGGAGTGACCAACTTCCTCGCCATCAAAATGTTATTCCGGCCCCATCATCCTAAATATATTGGGAAGATGCGCGTCCCATTCACGCCAGGCTTGATCCCGAAACGGCGCGATGAGTTAGCGACGAGTCTCGGTAAGACCGTCGTCAAACACTTGTTGACGCCGGAAGGGATGCGCAAGCGCCTGCTCGATGAACAGGTCGGTGGCCACATCACGTATTACGTCCAAGGCGAGGTACGGACGATGCTACGCTCGGATCAGACGATTCGGTCGCTCATCGAACCACTTTATCCGGATGCCGAGACTCGTGTCTTGGCAGAAGCGGACACGAAGCTCCGCCAAGAGCTCCGGCTCGTCCTCGCGGATGTGAAGACGCGTAAACTGTATGAGATTCTCGGTGAAGACGGCATGGACCGTGTCCGGGGTATCATTCCCGAAATAGTCGATACCTTGCTCGTCAAGTCGGAGGAATATTTCTATTCCGTCGAGGGAGAGGCCCAACTTCGACACATGGTCGACTCGTTCGTCCAGCGTCGGCTTGGATTCATCGCCGGTTTCGTCCAGAACTTGAATTTTGTCGAGATGATTCGACCGGAGATTATCAATATTCTACGTGGCAGCTCGACGCGATCGGGTATGGCGGAAATGATTACACGTGAGTTCGAACGGTTCAGCGAACGGTCGGTCGACACGTTGCTTGACGACCGTCTCGAAGAACGGTTGATTGATGGAGTGACGACAGAAGTCGTCTCGCGCTTGCCGGTCGGGGAGTTGCTCGATCGGACGGTCCACTCGTACACACGGGACATTGAAGACCGCGTCGTCGACGAGCTCGTCCCGGCCGGAGTCCGACTCGTCATCACTCGCTTCACGGATCAAATGGAGACTGTCATGGACCGCCTCAAAATCGACCAAATCGTGCAAGAGCAGGTGAGCTCGCTCGATACATCGTACCTCGAAGAGATTGTTCTCTCGATCTCGAAACGAGAGTTCCGGGCAATAACATGGCTTGGCGCCTTGTTAGGTGGTATGATTGGGTTGATTCAAGGGTTGATTGCCATTATTTGAGGGGCACGCCCTAATAGTATTTAGGAGGACGTCACATGTCACAAACAAACTTGTACGATCATGCTTACCAATTGGAAAAAGCACTTCGCGATTCTGAGGAGTTCACAAATCTCTCTTCACTATACGATCGTGTCAATGCGGATGCAGAAGCGAACCAGTTATTCGCTGACTTCCGTGACATCCAAATGACGCTTCAACAGAAGCAGATGCAAGGCGAAGAAATCTCTGAACAAGAGATGATGGACGCACAAACGAAAATGATGGGCGTTCAACAGAACGAATTGATCATGGAGCTCATGCAAGAAGAGCAACGCATGCATCAACTCGTCACAGAAGTGACGAAAATTATCATGAAGCCACTTGAAGAGCTTTACGCTCCGATGGTCAATGATAACGAAGTTCAATAAGACGTAATGCGGATGGCAATCGAGCCATCCGTTTTTTTGTTGCCGAGATTGTCACGCCGGCGATGATAACGCTTACAAGATACGTGGTATAGTAAGATTGTAGAATTATTCACAAGGAAGGGTGGACGTAATGGTCACCTTGGTGATTTTAACAATCATGATTATCGGGTTTATTGGAGGCTGGCTCCGAGCCGACTTGGTTGCGCTCATCGGTCTCTTGTTGCTCGTCTTGACGAATCAATTGACGCCGGTTGAAGCAATGGCCGGTTTTTCGAATTCGGTCGTGCTCATGATTGCTGGGCTGTTCATTGTGGGGGCCGGCCTATTTCACACGGGTTTGGCCGAACGGTTAGGTGCTGCGCTTATCCCGTTCGCAAAAGGGAGTGAGGTGCGTCTTTTTCTCGTCTTGATGGTCACGGTGACGTTATTGTCGAGTCTCATGTCGAATACGGGGACGGTCGCCCTATTGATTCCGGTCGTCCTCGCCATGTCGAGACAGATGGGGACGAGTCCTGCCAAACTGTTGATGCCGCTCGCGTTCTTCTCGAGTATCGGCGGGACGATGACACTGATTGGGACGCCGCCGAACCTGGTGGCGGCTGAGACGTTACGGAACACGTCCGCCGGCACGCTCGGTTTTTTCGCGCTCTTACCAATCGGGCTCGTCATGGCAGTCGTCGGCCTATTCTATTTCTATGTCATCGGCAATCGGCTTCTCGGTACGAGCGATGTGCGCGCCGCGGCGATGCCACGCTTGGCGGTGCCGCACGTAAGCCTATTCGCCTTATCCCTTTCGAAAGGGCACCCATTAATCGGGCGGACGCTCCGCGACGTCAACTGGTCACGAGACGGTCTGATCGTCGTCGGCGAACAAGAAAAAAGCGTGACGCACCGCTTCGTCACGGCTCGCGCGGAAACACGTCTGATCGAAGGGAAAGTGTATGTCAGCGGAGCGGAGGCGGATGTCCGGCGGATTGCTGGAAGGGAAGGAGTGGCGGTCGAACAGGTCGACTTGAAGGCCGTCTACGGGAAAGCGGGCGGCGTTGCCGTCTTCACCATCCCGACGGATAGCCCGCTCGTCGGCCGTTGTTTATCGGATAGTCACTTGCGCAACGAATATCGGTTGAACGTGCTTCAAGTCATCCGTCCGAACGAAGAGATTGCCCTCACACGATTGAAAGACGTCCCGCTCGAGCGCGGAGATATGCTCGTCGCGCAAGGGGAGTGGGACGACTTAGAGCGAGCCGGGGACGAGACGGCCTTATTGCTCGCCAATGAGCGGGTAACCGATGTCGCGAACCGGGCTGTGTCGGAGCGTCATCAGCTGGCAGCGGGGCTGATTATGCTCATGATGGTTGCGCTCCTCGTCTTCGAATGGGTCGACCCGACCGTGGCGGTATGGCTCGCGGCGCTGGCGATGGTGCTCACGGGAGCCGTGCGCCACATGGACGTCGCCTATGAATCGATTCAGTGGTCCTCGCTATTATTGATTGCCGCGATGATTCCCGTCGGTCAAGCACTCGACAATGCCGGGATTATGACCTGGCTCGTCACGTGGATCAGCGATTCGTTCGGTCAAGCCGGACCGGTCTGGGTGCTCGTCGCCATTTTCCTCGCGACGATGGGGCTCAGTCAAATCATCTCGAACACGGCGACGGCCGTCTTGTTCGCACCGCTCGCCGTATCGCTCGCCGCGGCGCTTCAAGTGAGTCCGGTCCCGTTCGTCGTTGCCGTCGCGATTGCGGCATCACTCGCATTCATGACCCCGTTCGGTTCACCGACGAACGCGATGGTGTTCGGAATCGGGGGCTACCGTTTCTTCGATTTCGTCAAAGTCGGCTTGCCGCTGCAAGTGGTGACAGCGGTCATCGCGATTTTCACGATTTTACTCATCTTCCCGTTTTGAAGGACATGTGGATCTCTCCGTTGAACATGTAAATAAATGCTAAATGATGAGGTGGAAAGACGATGTAGAAACGAATCGGAATCATTGTATGTGCACTCTTGCTTGCGGCTTGCTCGAATGAGGGCGAGCAATCGACACCGACGCTCGGGGCGGATGCCAAAGTAGCCAAGGCGTATTTAGAGGAGCAAGGCTATGACGTCGTCTCTTATAGAGGGAATAGAACGTCGAGTTTTGAAAAGGAAGATCTGCTTGAGTTGCCTACGGAAAGTACGTGGCAAGTCCAGACGACGCCGCCGGATGACTATATTGGACGTGACATTCGACATGAGTACTTTATCGTCCGCAACCATCCGCTCGATGAAGTCGCAGAACTCGGCCAGACGAACGTCTCGGTCATGATGGTGGACGGCAAAATCATCGGCGGGACGTCATATCCGGATTCGGCCGAGCCGCTTACCGGATCGAGCTATTCACTCGATGGGAGGACGGCGGAAGAGCTGCATCCCGATTACACGGAGTGGCGCAGCGAGTGGGAAGCTAAATATAGCGAATGAACGAAAACGCCTCGGGATTCCCGAGGCGCTTTTGTTATGAGGCCGTGCCTTTCAGTTTTCCTGGCAGTTTACAGCGCTCGAAGTAGATCAGTTGGCCGCGACGTGCGATGCGGGCTCCCTTGTGGAGGTGCCCGGCTTCCTCGAGCAACGTGAGGCCTTTCGTTTTGGCCTCGTCATCGCTTGCCGCGGTAAATGAATCGTTCAAGACGGTCGTGCCGTCGTTCTCGAACGCTGTGATCGTATACTGTTCCATCCGTCTGCCCCCTTTTCTTTCATTGTACTGAATGGTCATTCATTCTTCAAGCGAAGGTTTTGTCAGCTCTTCGAACGTGAGCTGACGTGCCGTCTCTGTACGGGTGATTAAATCGGACACCGTCATCCCGATTAAGCGGACCGGTTCAGTGATCGCCATCTCGTCGAACAGGCGGCGGGCGAGCCGTTTAATCTCGTCGTGGTCGTGCGTCGGATGGTTCAGTTTGATTTGATGGCTCCGGGCCTGGAACTCGCTTGTCTTGATTTTAATCGTCACCGTCTGGCAGCTGAGTTCACGCCGGTCGAGTTGATGGAGCACATCTTCGATTTCCGGGACGACGCGTTCATATACTTCCTCCGGGTCATCGAGGTCGAATGCGAACGTCGTCTCGGAACCGATCGATTTGCGTTCCCGCGTCGGGACGACGGGGCGGAAATCACGGCCATGGGCGAGTTCGTATAGCTGGTTGCCGCGGTCGTAGCCGAAGATGGCCTTAACCTGTTCGGGTTGTGCGCGCTGGAGGTCAGCAATCGTATGGTAGTCGTGTTTGAACAGCGTTTGGGCGGTCACTTTACCGACGCCGTGCATCGTCGTGATGGGGAGCGGGGCGAGGAACGATTTGACATCGGCCGCTTCGACGACCGTCAGTCCGTTCGGTTTGTTGAACCCGGAGGCGATTTTGGCGACGAACTTTGACGGGGCGACTCCGGCCGAGGCCGTCAGCCCCGTCCGGCGCTTGATTTCCCCAAGGATATACCGCGCGATATAAGGGCCGGACGTGCTCATAAGTGTGTTCTCGGTCACGTCCAAATACGCCTCGTCAAGCGAGAGCGGTTCGACGAGCGGTGTGATGGACTTGAAGATGGCCATCACTTGCTGGCTGACTTGCCGATAGACGTGAAACCGCGGTTTGACGAACGTCGCCTGGGGACAGAGAGCGAACGCACGCCGTGATGACATGGCGCTGTGAATCCCGTATTTTCTCGCCTCATACGAACAGGTGGCGACCACCCCACGGCTGTGGGGGGCGCCACCGACGATGACAGGCTTATCACGTAAATCAGGACGGTCCCGTTGTTCGACCGAGGCGTAAAACGCGTCCATATCGACGTGGATAATCAATCGTTCCATGTACATCACCTTTCTGTCTCATCTGCTCCTTTCAGTATACCGAACTTTTGTTCGTTTTTTTAGTCTTTTCACTCACTTCGTTTCTTACGTTGTTTTTCCAATCGTTCTTGGTTCCGAATTTGATTTGGGAACTGTAAGAGCGAACCAATCCAATTCTTTCGTTTCAACCACGCATAGACCAAGCCTGTGAAGAGCATAATCATCATCCAGGCGAACAGATAACCGAGCGGCCACTTCAGTTCAGGCATCTCTTTGAAGTTCATTCCCCAGATGGCACCCAAGGCGACGACCGGGGTCGTCAAAGCCGTGAAGACGGTCAACGCCTTCATAATCTCGTTGCCGCGAAAGTTCGACAGCGTCGAGGCGAGGTCGGTTAACGCGATGACATCGGCTTGATAATGTTCGATTAACGTCAATAGACGGTCGACCCGATACGTGGCAAGGCGATAGGCTTTCAATTCATCTAAGTCGACATCAAGGAACGCCTCACGTCCGGCCATGAGTAACTCACGATATGGGACGACAGTGTCGGACCATCGTTCAATCTCGCTGCGGAGCCCGAAAATCTCATTCATAAATTCGGGCGGGACTTGCCCGCTCATCTCGCGTTGGGTCATCATCAAGCGTTCTTCATACTCATCGATACCGTGGAAATAATAGTCCATCTTTTCAGAGAGCAGGTCATAGAATGCCTCGATTGGCGAGTCATACTGCTTCGCGGCCACTGTCTCGCAATACAGCTCATCGAATCCAATTGTCCATAAAAAGTCCCGGGTCACGAAATAGTGCCCGATTTTTTGTGGTTCGCGTTCGAGTTGTTCGTAGTCGAGCGTGAGCGACCCGTACATATAATCACGTTCGACGATGATTTTTGTGACTTTCGCCGTCGTCAATTGTTCGAGCCAATATGTGTACGCTTCCTCATAGTGATTGTCGACATGTACGATTTCTTCTGGTCGTGTATACCAATTCCAATTCATCTTTCATTCCCCCAATATGCTTCTCTCTGAAGTATTCCCGCTTTTCTTAGAAAGTTGGCATCTGACCTGAACTTTCGTTAAGATGTAGGTACTGACAAGAAGAGAGGTGCTTTTTTTGACGACTACTAAAATCGGTCAGCTCAAAGTGGGCGACACGTTGAACCAATATGTGATGATTAAACAATCGTATCGTGGACTCGCCGGAAACGGCAAACCATATTTGACGCTCATCCTATGCGATGAGAGCGGAGAGATTGAGACGAAAGTATGGGACAGTGCCGATACGGACAAATATGCGACGAAAAAGATTGTCCATGCTTCCGGGGAAGTGATGGACTACCGTGGCCGGACCCAGTTGAAGTTGAAACAAATCTCCATCATCGAAGGTGAGACGGACATCGCGCCATACGTGCGCTCGGCCCCAGTGCCGAAGTCAGAACTCGAGACAGGGATTCGCGGCTATATCGAGGCGATGGAGCACGTGGGGATGAAACAACTCGTGACGGCGCTTGTCGACCGGAACGAGGAAGCTTACTTCACGTATCCGGCAGCGGTGCGCCATCACCATGCGGTCTATTCAGGGCTTGCGTTCCACGTCCTGTCGATGCTGAAGCTGGCTGACACGATGTGCGACCTCTATCCGCAATTGAATCGAGACTTGCTCGTCTCGGGCGTCGTGCTCCACGACTTGGCGAAAGTGATCGAGTTATCGGACGCGATCACACCGGAGTATACGCTCGAAGGCAAGCTGCTCGGTCATTTAGCGCTCATGGCAACTGAAATCGAAGTCGTGGCCCGAGAGCTCGGCACCGACCGTGAAGTCGTGACGTTGCTCCAACACCTCGTCCTCAGCCATCACGGGAAACCGGAATGGGGATCGGCGAACGCGCCGCAGCTCCCGGAAGCCGAGATGCTCTTCTTCATCGACAATATCGATGCCCGGATGAATATGTTCGATAAGGCGTTCGAAGGCGTCGAGCCAGGGACGTTCACAGAACGGGTCATGGCGCTCGACAACCGGGCGTTCTATAAACCGAAGTTATGAAGGCATACAAAAAAGACGTCCCGCGGGACGTCTTTTATTATTACTGCTCTGTCGATTCCTCGGCAGGAGTTTCTTCTGTACCTTCTTTTTCTGCTTTGAGCGCATCTTTCACGGCGTCGAACTGCTTCGATGCTTTCGCATCTTTCACATCGACGTTATATTTCTCGATCAACTCGGCATAGATTTTATTCGCGTCGACAGAAGCGGCTTTTTCAGTCGCTAATTCTTCACGAATACGATCTTTCTCATCTTCGAGTTTAAGGTCTTTTTCTTTACGGTCCATGACTTTGATGACGTGGAAGCCGAATTGTGACTGAACCGGGTCAGAAACTTTGCCAACGACGTCTTCTTGGAACGCGTACTCTTCAAATTCAGGGACCATGGCGCCGGCTGAGAAGTAACCGAGGTCGCCACCTTTCTCACCAGAACCTGTGTCTGTCGATTTTTCTTTCGCGACGTCAGCGAAGTCGGCACCGTCATTCAACTCTTTGATGATCGCTTGTGCTTCTTCTTCTGTCTCGACGAGGATGTGGCTCGCCTTGACTTCGACGTTCTCTTTCGCGAACTGTGCTTCGATATCTTCGTCTGTTACTTCGACGAGCTCTGATTTCGCTGCATCGACGAGCATTTGACCGCGGAGCGCTTCTTTGAACTCGTCCGTGCTAGTCATGCCGGCTTGTTGAATCGCTTGCTCAAACTCTTCTTTCGAGTTGAACTGCTCTTCGGTCTTGCTGAACTCTTCATCGACTTTGTCTTGTTCGACTTTGTCGCCATACTCTTTTTCAAGCAATTCGTTCATCGTTTCTTGGAACGCAAGTTGTGGGACCATACTATCGTAGCTCTTGTCTACGATTTCGCCGCGTGTCACTTCGCCGCCTTCAAAAGAAACAACTGTTGAGTTGTCAGAAGCCCCGCCGCGTGTCGCCGCATACGTGCCGCCGACACCGATGAGAAGTGCAATCGCTGACGCGCCGACGAGGGCGCCTGTTGAAAACTTCTTGTTCTGTTTGTTCGGTTCATTCGTCATTCCGTTTGACATATATTCCACCCCTATAAATCTATAAGTTTCTAAATCCGACTATACCACATTTTGTTAATGATAACAGCTGTTCTCTTGCCTGTGTAGTATCATAGCACAGAAACGTGTCGTATAATGATGAAAGAGAATGTGAAATGATGGGGTGGAGAACGTGTCGTTAGAAGAGAAAATCAATCAATTATCGTTTCAAATGGAACTGTTGCTCGGGGCGGTCGATTGGTCGGAGCGGCCCTTTGAACATGAGGTGCTCAAGGCGAATTTGACGAGGCAAGACGTCGTCGCATTTTTCGCGTTGCTGGATGATATCCGAGAACGACAAAACGAGCAAATGCGCTACGGGCTGTCGTCCGTGGAACCTTTGCTCGTTCATTTCGTTGGGATGCTTCATCCTCAGTTAGAGGCCGAGACGATTCTCGCGGCGTGCGTGCGCCAAGGGATGGCGCTAGACGTCACGGAACCGCTGTATCGGCAGGTCAAGCTTCTTTACTGATCTCGTCGTCCTCGGGGCGACGTCCGGCTTCTTCCGTGATCATCTTCGACGTTTCTGCAAAGATGTCCATGAAGTTGTCGCCATACAATCGGCGAACGATCGCGGTGATGTCCGTCAAGTCCGGGAATTTCCCGTACAATTCTTGAAGCGGGAGCGAGGCGCGGAAGACGCCGTTCTCTTCCGGGTCGAACGCATGAATCGTCTCGAGCAAGAGCGCTTCACCTTCAGGCGTCAATTGGACGTACGTATTTCGTTTGTCCGTTTCCTTTTTCGAGAACGTGAGCAAACCGCGGTCTTCTAACTTCTTCGAGAAGTTGAACGCCGTCGATACGTGCATGACCCCATATTTGGCGATCTCTGAGATCGAGGCGCCGCCGAGGGCGTGAGCAATCCATAAAATATGGTGCTCGTTTATGTTCAAGTCGAACGGTTTAATCCAATTTTGCCAGTCTTTCTCGACCGTCTTCCACAGTGCCTTACTAAGCTGAATGATTTTATGACTATAGAGCATGGCCTCAGGGCCAGTGAATTCTTTTTCGTGTTCCATGTCGATCCATCCTTTCCGATACAATGTGACTAAAACGACGGGCGATGACGACAGACCGGTCAGTTGGCCTTTTCCGCTTTCGCTTCGGTCGCATCTGACTGTACGTTCGAAAGCTCGTTTAGGTTTCCTTGGATCCGCTCGATTGAAGGCTGAATGTCTTGTTGATAGCGTTCGACTTCGGCTTTTACTTGATCTGTCAATTCTTTACCTTGTAACTTACCTGCCGCCGCAACTTGCGACGCATCTTTAGCGACTTTTTGGAATTGTTCTTTCAACGTAGTGATTGTAGACGCTCGGTGTTGATTGGCCGCCGCGTCATTCGCCGTTCCACGGGCGAGTTTTTTCACGGTCACAGCTCCTAGAAACGCTACGACAAAGCCGAAAGCAACCCAATCGCGACGATTGTGATTCGACAATACATTCCCCTCCTCGAGCACGCTGATACTAGAATACATTCTTTTCATATTATTTTACCAAAAAAGAGAGATTAAAAACCTATATCTTAAATAAAATTTTTCAGAACATTCAATTTTGACCGAAAAATCATTTTATTTTAAACTATGGGTAAAGGAAGGTGACCTCCAGTGAATATGCAAAAGCGTTGGGTTGATGACATGTTAGACCTGTATAACGCGGCCAAGCGACTGGGAGATGACCCTTGGGCACAGACAATAATGGAAGCACTCGAGGCGGGATATGAAGCGTCGGAACAGAACGAACAGACGCGGAAACAAACTTTGCTTGAAAAGCGACTTATTGAAATAGACGCCCGTCTAAATTTGTTAAGAAAAGAATTCGAACAAGCGGAATCTGTCAAATCGCGGCAACAGTTATACGAGCAGGCGATTAAATTACAAGTCGAGCGTGCCCAAATCGAAGAGGAGCGGAAGCGCCATCTCGATTCAATCAACTCGTCATGAGGCGCGAGACAAAAATGGACCGGTCGCACATTGGGCGATCGGTCCATTTATTTGTTACAGGTTTGCTTTAATACCGGCAGCGATTGCCTGCATGTCGTCAGATGAGTACGCGTCTTGATGCGTTTCCCATTTGGCGCCAAATCCGTCCGTCTCCCCGTAGCGCGGCAAGAGGTGGATGTGGAAGTGATAGACGGTCTGCCCGGCAATCGCTTCGGCGTTAGACAACACGTTCATCCCGATCGCGCCTGTTTCACGCTGAATCGCGTTCGCGACGGCAGGGACGGCTTGGAAGACGTCACGGGCCACATCGGTCGGCAATTCATAGATGTTACGGGCGTGGTGTTTCGGAATGACGAGCGTATGTCCTTTCGTGACTTGAGAGATATCGAGGAACGCGACGACGGCGTCATCCTCGTATACCTTATACGACGGGATGTCGTTGTTAACGATTTTACAAAAGATACAGTTGTCCTCAGTGTGCATGCTGACTCCTCCATTCATGAATGACTAATCCATCTCATCATAACATGGAAATTCGGGCGGAAGAACGATTGTCCGGACAGACGATGCCCCTTACACTGAAACCAATAGCAAGTAGAGAGAGGAAGAAAACGGATGGCGTATGTACGATCGAAGAAACCGTCACGGCGAAGAAATATCTATCTCGGGCTGCTCGTGACGCTCGGTGTCGGCCTCGCGGTCGGTGCGTTCTATCAATGGGAATATAAACCGGCTGCTGCCAACGACAAGATTCACGTCCGCTTCAAGGACGCACTGTTGACCGAAGACGTCAGCTTCTTCCAGGAAAACGTCGAATATGAAGCGGAACCGCTCACGCGAGCCGAAGCGCTCCGTTTCATGGAGTGGTTGAATGAAGAGAAGTCGATCCGTGGTGAGGCCATCTCGGAAGTGGCGCAGGACAGGTCGGACCGGGCACAAGGCATAGAGACGGACGGATTGTTCCGGCTCGTCGATACGGGCGAAGGGCGGTTCGGCTTTGCGGATTATCGGATTGAGTTGTTGCCGAAGACGTTGCGTGCTTTGGCAGACGTTCCACTGACGAATATTTGGATAGATGGGGTGCAGGCGGGACGGATTGATGAGGCAGGCACAGCAGTTGAGGTGGTTCGCATGCCGGGCCGTTACGACGTCAAAGCCGTCGCCGTCGTCGATGGGGAAACAGTGACCGAAACCGAGGCCGTGACATTGACGGAAGATGCGCAACTGGCGTTTGGGTTATTGCCGGACCAGGACGAGACGGTGGCCGGACAATTCGACCTCGAACGAGCCGAATTGATTGAAATCGAGGTCGAGGCGCAAACCGGTCATTCGATTGAGATGCTTGAGGCGCTCATGAACAAACGGGAACAGAAAGTCGTCGACGAGATTGGTGAACCGATGGAACGGGGCGACGTCTGGCGCTATGATGGGATGGAACTCCGGTTTGTCGACGGCCGGGTCGATCGCATTGATATCGATTTACAGAAACGGCCCGACGACCTGCTCGCGCTCTTGGGCGAACCGAATGAAAAAGTCGACACGGACCTCGGCCTCGAATGGCGCTACGACCGAACGTTGCTCGAGTCGATTTTCACGTTCTTGCGCTTACAGAGCGAGAAACGGTTCATCGAGCGGGATGAAGCCATCTATCTCATTTTGACATGACAAAAAAAGGGACCCTCGGCGAGGGTCCCTTTTACGTGAGCCGTAGATTAACGTTTACGGTTCATTGATTTCATAACGAACGATACGATCAAGATTAAGATAATCGCACCAAGAAGTGCTGGGATAATCGCGATGCCGCCAACTGCAGGACCGAAGTCTCCGAAGATGAGGCCACCGAGCCAAGCACCGATGATACCAGCAATGATGTTCCCGATGACGCCACCTGGTACATCCTTACCTAAAATAAGACCTGCTAACCAACCGATAATACCCCCAACGATTAAAGTGATAATCCAACCCATAAAAACATTCTCCTTTCTGTTTTGTCCATTGTTCTCACTAACAATTTTATGGAACAATGGAAGTACTGAATAAGTTTTAAAATGCCTTACACTTCAGATTATTCCCATGTGACAGCTTTTAAAACATATATCACAAAAAAAAGTTGAAAATGAGGGGTGGAGTTTTCATGTTGCACGTCGACCACTTGAATGGCGGTTATATAGGTAAACAAGTGTTACACGATATTTCGTTTGATGTAAAAAAAGGTGAACTCGTCGGGCTGATAGGGCTAAACGGAGCCGGAAAATCGACAACAATCAAACATATTTTAGGATTGCTTGATCCGATTTCAGGATCGGTCGAAGTCGATAGTCAAACACTCAGCTCGTCAGAAAAGAATTATCGTAAGAAAATTAGTTATATACCCGAGACCCCTATCTTGTACGACACGCTGACGTTGCGTGAACATTTGACGTTGATCGGGAAAGCGTATGACATCGACGTGGCGGATTTGACGACCCGGACCGAGCGATTGGCACGAGATATGCGGATGGAGAAGCAACTGGACTGGTTCCCGTCCGTCTTCTCGAAAGGGATGCGCCAAAAAGCGATGATTCTCTGTGCGCTCGTGACGAAGTCACCGCTCCTCATCGTCGATGAACCGTTCGTCGGACTCGATCCGCTTGCGATTCGCCAACTGTTGCGATTGTTTGACGAGTATAAGGAAGACTGCGCCATCTTGATGTCGACGCACATCTTAGAGACGGCCGAGCGCCACTGCGACCGTTTCGTCTTCTTGCACCAAGGATCGGTCATCGCGACCGGGACGGCCGCGCAACTTCGTGACACATACGGTCTGCGTCCGGACGCCACGCTCGATGACATCTATGTCGAGGCGATTGAGACCGAGGAGCGGAAACGATGAACGTATTCAAACAACGATTTGGCGTCTGGATGGAAGACGTCGTGAAATACAGCCGCTACGTCGCGAACGGCGGCTTGTTATTCACGCTTTATTTCACGCTCATCTACGGGGCGTTCGTGTATAACCAATTTTTGACGGATTTGGACCCGGTTTTTCCGAGTGAATGGATCGTGGCGCTGATTTGGTTGCTGCTTCCGCTCGGTCATCGTCCCCGGACGTTGATTCAAGAAGCAGATCAAGTCTTCTTATTGCCACGACTCGGTGAGATTCAAGCGTTCATGACAGGCGTTCGCGCATTCAATGTCGTCTTCGCCACCGTCCGTGCCCTCCTCGTCATGCTCGTCGTGTTGCCGCTACTCGTCCGGACACAAACGCTCACGTCGGTCGAAGTCGGGGCCATCCTCGCGACGAGTGTGCTCCTTTCAGCCGCGGGTCGTCTCGCCAAGTTGGAGGGTATTAAATACGTCGTCTTGCCGAGCGCACTCGCCAGCGGCTTCCTCATGCTGTTCGGTGTGCCACTGTTGACGCCAGTGCCCGCACTCGTCCCGTTTGTCCTGCTCCACGTGCGACGGAATCGGCGCATCCCGCTGCTTGACTGGCTCACGCTCGAAGAAAAGAGCAAAGCCCAGTTCAACCGGGTCGTCAGTTGGTTCGTCGATGTGCCGGCGATGCGGGAAGATGTGAGGGAGCGGTCGTTCATCGTCAGTCTGCTCGAGCGGTCTGTGTTGAAACGGGCTGATGCCGCCCGTTACGTGTACGGGCTCCGGGTCATGCGCTCGAACGATTCGCTCGACCTCGTGTTGCGTCTTTCCGCCGTCGCGCTCGTCGTCATGTGGCTCTCGGGCGGATGGTATGTCGGGTTGGTCGTCCCGCTCTTCGTCGGGTTGACGGCGCTCCAACTCGTCCCATTATTTAAACGGCTCGACACGGTATCGATGGCGTCGTGGTTACCGATTACACGTACCGAAAGGCTCGTCGCCTATAAATGGTGGGCGACGCGGTTATTGTTCGCGCAACTGCTCGCCCTCGGTGTTGCCTCGCTCTTGTTCGGGGCGACGTGGGACGCGCTCGTCGGTCTCGGCCTCGCGTATTTGGTCGTCCGATATTACTTGAGTCGATTGACATGAAACAGGGACACCCGGATTGAGTGTCCCTGACTGTTGTCGTTATTTCTTAGGTGACATGACCGATACGCTCGACCCGAGAATTTTCGGAAGACGTGCCGGTGCTTCTGGTTCTGTCTCGACTTCACCGTAAGCAGATACACCGTGCTCGGCGATGTCGAGGCCGATATCTTCTTGTTCTTCTGTGACACGAAGACCGATTGTGACGTCGAGGAGTTTTAAGAAGGCGTAGCTACCGCCACCGGCGATGACCATCGCGATCAAGACACCGAGTGCTTGGACACCGAGTTGAGTCAAGCCGCCGCCGTAGAAAAGGCCGGCCGAACCGATGCCTGTGATCTCGACCAAGCGAGGCGAGGCGAAGAATCCGAGCGCGAGCGTCCCGATGATACCGGCAACACCGTGCACTGAGAAGGCGCAGAGCGGATCGTCAATATATTTCGCCATAAGGATGCTCGTACCATACGTGGCGATCGAAGCGAGGGCACCGATGACGATGGCGGCCCAAGGTTCGACGAAGGCGCAAGCAGCGGTGATGGCGACGAGTGCCCCGAGGACACCGTTGACGATTGTCGGGATGTCCGCCGTTTTCTTGTGAATCATGACGATGGCGAGCGCACCGAGCGCACCTGCAGCCGTGGCGAGCATCGTCGTAAGAGCGACGTAACCGAAGAATCCGTCCGCGACCGACATTGTCGACCCGGCATTGAAACCGAACCAGCAGAGCCAGAGCACGAGTCCACCGACGACCGTCAAGACGTGGTTATGACCGGCGAGTGATTCCGTTTTACGACGTGGTTTCAAGATGATGGTGGCCATAAGGGCAGCCATTCCGCCTTGAAGGTGGACGACAGCCGAACCGGCGAAGTCTTGCATGCCCATCGTCCCGAGAAGTCCACCAGCCCATACCGAGCGGGCGACGATTGGATACAGGATGGCGACGAAGAAGACGCCGAACAAGACGTAAGCAGACAATTTAGCCCGCTCTGCGAAACCGCCCCAGGCGATGGCGAGCGCGACAGCGACGAATGACAACTGGAACAAGAATTTGATGTCGATCGAGACGTTGGCCCAATCGAGGCTCGTGAACGATCCGTTCATGAAGAATCCTTCTGTCCCGAACCAACGGGTCCCGTCCCCGAATGAGAGGCCGAAGCCGACAGCCCAAAAGGCGAGTGCCGCCACAGAGAGGCTAATGATTTGTTTGACTGCGACGTGCCCGGCGTTTTTAGCCCGGAGCGTCCCCGTCTCGAGCAACCCAAATCCAAGTTGCATCGTCAAGACGAGCAAGGCGGCGATGAGTACGAACAGCGTGTCCATATAATATAAGATGTCTTCCATGTTGCGATTCCTCCTTTTTAACGATTGATGATTCAAAAGTTGTTTTCAGTGTAAGGCGAAAAATTCGACTTGGATTGCAAATTGTCAGATTATCTGACATAGTTTTTTTATGAGGGAGGAGGGCGAGAGATGGACTATAAGTCGAAGAAAGTGATTGGAATGGGCGTCATCACTGAACTGACGGGACTTTCGGAGCGACAAGTCCGCTATTATGAGTCAAAAGGGCTCGTCTTTCCAGAACGAACCAAAGGCGGTTCACGTAAATATTCTTTCCATGATGTGGAACGATTGATTGATGTGGCCTCGAAGCTCGAAGATGGTTGGCGGATTCAAGACATCAAAGATCGCGAGAAGCGCTTGTCGACGAAACAGCGTGACGATTTGATTCGTGGTCAGCTTAATTCGGCCTTCCGCACGTATCCGCCAAAGAAATGACACAAAGAAAACACAATGAAAATGCTTCACATTAGCATTATTCTAATTAATTTCTGTATAATGTTTTTGAGTTCACATACCTATAGAAGAAGAGTGTAGGAGAATTATAGAGGGGAATGACGCGACGTATGAACGATACTATTTTGAAGGCGTTTAAAGGAGAGGCGACAGACTATGTGCCCGTTTGGTACATGCGCCAAGCCGGACGCTACCAACCAGAATATCGTGAGATCAAAAAAACGAGGACATTATTCGAAATCACTCATGATGCCGAATTGTGTGCCTACGTGACAGAACTCCCGGTAAAACAACTAGGAGTCGACGCGGCCATTCTGTATAAAGATATTATGACGCCACTTCCGTCGATGGGCGTGGATGTGGAAATCAAGAGCGGCATCGGTCCGGTCATTGATAACCCGTACCGGACGATGGAAGACGTGGAACGCTTAAAACCGCTCAACACGGACGACATCTCGTACGTGTTCGAGACGATTCGTTTGCTTCGGGAACGTTTGGAAGTACCGCTCATCGGGTTCTCGGGTGCACCGTTCACACTCGCGAGTTATATGATTGAAGGCGGTCCATCGAAGAGTTACCATCGGACGAAAGCGCTCATGTACGCAGAGCCGGACGTATGGAACGCACTTATGGAGAAGCTTGGCGACATGGTCATCACGTATGCGACGGCGCAGGCGGAGGCCGGCATTCAAGCGTTCCAGTTGTTCGACTCATGGGTCGGGACGCTCAGCCGCAAAGATTATGTTCGTTATATCAAACCAACGACAGAACGGATCTTCACCGAGTTGCGCAAGCTCGACATCCCGCTCATCATGCACGGTGTCGGAGCGAGCCATCTCGTCGAAGAGTGGCAAGACCAGCCGCTCGACGTCGTCGGACTCGACTGGCGCCTGTCGATTCAAGAAGCGCGCGACCGCGGTATCACGAAAGCGGTCCAAGGTAACCTTGACCCGTCATTCTTGCTAGCTCCGTGGCCGATCATCGAAGCGAAAGTGAAAGAAATCCTCGATGAGGGGATGAAACAACCTGGATACGTCTTCAACTTGGGACATGGGGTGTTCCCGGAAGTCGATCCGTCTGTGCTCGTCAAATTGACAGCATTTATCCATGACTACTCACGTGAAAAAATGGGAGGCAAATCATTATGAAAACCGTCGGATTACTCGTAATGGCTTATGGGACACCGTACAAACCTGAAGATATCGAGCGCTACTATACGCACATTCGTTATGGTCGCAAGCCTTCACCGGAAGCACTCCAAGACTTGACGGAGCGCTATGAGGCCATCGGTGGCGTGTCGCCGCTCGCGAAAATCACGATCGATCAAGCGGAGACGCTCCGTGACATCTTGAACGAGCGCCACGTGGGCGAAATCGACTTCAAGCTCTATATCGGGCTCAAGCACATCGAACCGTTCGTAGAAGACGCGGTCGCGCAAATGGCGAACGACGGCATCAAAGAAGCGGTCTCGGTCGTATTGGCCCCGCACTACTCGTCATACAGCGTCAAGTCGTACAACGGACGGGCGCATGAAGAAGCCGCGAAATACGGCATCGAGATCCGTTCGGTCGAATCGTGGTACGATGAGCCGAAATTCATCAATTGGTGGGCGGAAGCCATCAAAACGACGTTCGCGAACTTGCCGGTGCCGGCCGAGAAGGCTTGCTTGATCGTTTCGGCGCACAGTCTCCCAGAGAAGATTTTGGCAGGTGGCGACCCGTACCCGGATCAATTGAAAGAGACGGCTGACAAAATCGCTCAAGCGGCGGGCGTACCGAACTATGAGGTCGGTTGGCAGTCGGAAGGCAACACGCCTGACCCGTGGATCGGGCCGGACGTCCAAGATTTGACGGCTGAACTTTATGAAAAGCATGGCTATGAAGCGTTCGTTTACACGCCGGTCGGATTTGTCGCGGATCACCTCGAGGTGCTCTTCGATAACGACGTGGAATGTAAAGTCGTCTGTGACCGCCTCGGCGTTCACTACGCGCGTCCTAACATGCCAAACGCGGAGCGGAGCTTCATTGAAGCCATCGCCGATCGCATGGAAAGCGTGATTGTACATCATGCGTAATGTAACGATTGTCGGTGGTGGGATCACAGGTCTCACCGCCGCTTTTTATGCCGAGCGTTATTTACCGAACGACGTCACGATCAAGCTCGTCGAGACGAGCGGACGGTTAGGCGGGAAAATCGATACGTTTGAAACGGGAGAATTTGCGGTCGAACGAGGTCCCGACTCGTACGTGTTCCGCAAGACAGCGATGACGGACTTGATTCATGACGTCGGTCTCGGCGATGAAATCGTCCGGAACGGGGTCGGGCAAGCGTACGTGCTCCATCATGACGGGCTGCATCCGATTCCGAAACAGACGGTCATGGGCATCCCGCTCGACGTCGATGCGTTCAAGGACACGACACTCTTATCGGACGAAGAACATGCCGCGCTCCGGGCGATGCTCTTATCGCCACCGGACGTCGAAGCACCGGAAACGGACGTCTCCCTTGGTTTGTACTTGCGTGAACGTGTCGGGGACCCGATCGTCGACCGGCTGATCGAACCGCTTCTTTCCGGGATTTACGCGGGAGACATCGATCAGATGAGCGCTTTGTCGACGTTCCCTCAGTTTATCGAAGGCGAGAAGAAACATGGGAACTTGTATGAAGGGATGCGACACTTGCGTCCTGAACAACGGGTCGCGGAAGTCGGCGCCAAGAAAGTTGGACAGTTCGCTTCACTCAAGCGAGGCTTGAAGTCGCTCACTGATCGTCTTGCCGAGCGACTAGAGCGCACCGAGATCATCTTGAACTGTTCGGTCGAACAAGTCGAGGAGATTGAAGGCGGCTATCGCCTGCTGACGAATCGAGGCGATATCGAGTCCGACCACCTCATCTTGACGGTCCCGCCTCGGCTCATCCGTCAGTTCTTACCGAAAGTCGACAGTAATTTTCTCGCGGATATGAAACCGCACGCGACGGCGACGTGTTCGCTCGTATTCAAAGAAGACGATATCGAGTTGCCGTTCATCGGGACGGGCTTCGTCACGAGCCAAGAGGCGGATGTGACGATTACGGCGTGCACGTTCATCGACCAAAAATGGCCGCATGCCGTGCCGGAAGGGTATCACGTCCTGCGCGTCTTTCTCGGACGTCCGGGCGCCGATGAGATCGTCGATGCGTCAGATGAGGAGATTGTCGCGACGGCGTTACGTGACCTTGGAGGCTTGATGACGATTAAAGCAGCGCCACTCGAGACGGTCGTCAGCCGGCTTCGGGACGGGTTGCCACCTTACGCCGTCTTCCATTCCGATCGGGTCCGCGCGTTGCGCGCCGAGATGGGCCGCGTCTATCCAGGGATCTTGCTCGCAGGCATCGCCTATGACGGAATCGGCATGCCAGACTGCATCAAGAGCGTCCATGAACAAATCAAAGCGCTCGCAGAAGAAGGTTAAAGATTCATGAAGGGAGGTGTCGGATTATTCCGATGGCCTCTCTTTTTGTTATAGTTATAAGCGAAACAGAAAAAGAGGAGTGGATGTTGATGACAACGTACAAATTGTTCGTATCCGATATGGATGGCACGATTCTGCACAACCACACGAAAATTGCACCTGAGACGGCAGAAATCGTCCGTGCGGCAGAAGCACAAGGGATTCGCTTTGCGATTGCGACGGGACGCAATTACTTCAACGCGAAAGAGATTCTCGACGAGGTGGGCCTCACGTGCCCGATCGTCTCTTCGAACGGCGGTCGCGTGCTGACGGAAACGGGTGAAGTGCTACATGAAATCGATTTGACGACAGAAGAGGCGCTCGAGGTCGTGTCGGTGTTGCATCAAGACCACAAATATTCGGACGTCTTCTATGAAATGTATTCAGAGGCGGGCCTCGTCGCGAGCCGACTCGATTTGATCGATGCGACGATGGAGAACTTGAAGCAGAACGGCGATGAGCGGTCGCTCGAGATGTATGAGTTCTTCCAAAAACGTTATTACGTCAACGAGGACGTCCGTCTCGTCGAAGACATCGAGGATTTCATCAAGAATGAGGCCGGACGCGTCTATAAATTCATCGCCTTTTCGAGTCATTTCGAGAAGATGTCCTCACTATGGACGGAAATCGATGAGCGCGTGGAAGGCGTTTACGTCACGTCTTCAGGCAATGACAATATCGAAGTCATGGCGAACGGGGCTGATAAAGGGCGCGGCGTCAAAAAATTGGCCGAGCATTTCGGCGTCGATTTATCGGAAGTCGTCGTCATCGGGGACAACTTGAACGATGTCCCGATGTTTGAGGTGGCCGGTAAAGCGATCGCGATGGGCAATAGTCACGAAGACTTGATTGCCATTAGCCACCACGTCACAGAGCGTCATGACGAATACGGCGTCGCGAACGCATTGAAGCGCGTCATGAACGGGGAATGGAAGTAAACAAGTTGTAGCGCCGGGCCGCCGTCTCGTATAATACAATTAACGATTATCCTTAGGAGGAACCTACTGTGAAATTTATTTTCAACCCGGATATCCGGGACCCGAAACTCAACTTGGCGGTCGAGGAGTATATCCTCAAACATTTGAACGTCGAGCATGAGGATTATTTCTTGTTCTATATTAACGGCCCGTCGATCATCATCGGCAAGAACCAGAACACATCAGAAGAAGTTAACTTGAAGTATATCGAAGAGAACGGGATTGACGTCGTCCGTCGTTTGTCAGGCGGCGGTGCTGTCTATCATGATGAGGGCAACTTGAACTTCAGCTTCATCACAAAAGATGACGGCAACTCGTTCAACAACTATAAGAAGTTCACGCAACCGATTGTCGACGCCTTGAAGCAACTCGGCGTCGAGGCAGAGTTGACGGGACGTAACGATATCCAAGTCGGCGAACGGAAAATCAGCGGGAACGCCCAGTTCACGACGCGCGGCCGTATGTTCAGCCACGGAACACTCATGTTCAACTCGAACATCGAGGAAGTCGTCAACTCGCTCAACGTCTCGGAAGAGAAGATGCGTTCAAAAGGCATCAAGTCGGTCCGTAGCCGTGTCGCCAACATCACGGAGTTCTTAGAAGAAGAGATGGCGATGGAGCACTTTGTCGAGGCGCTACTCCATTCGATTTATGACGGACAGGAACCAGAACGTTACGTGCTTCGCGATGAGGACTGGGAAATCGTTCAGGATATCTCGAAAGAGCGCTATGCGAACTGGGACTGGAACTTCGGGAAATCGCCGAAGTTTGATGTCGAGTCGAAACGTCGATTCCCGATTGGTACGATCGACGTCCGCTTGAACGTCAACAAGGGTACAATCACGGAAGCGAAAATCTATGGGGACTTCTTCGGTGTCGGGGATATCCATGACGTCGAACAAGCCCTCGTCGGAACGCGGTTCGAACGCGGCGCGATTCGGGAACAATTGTCACAGCTTGACGTCAAACATTACTTCGGCAACGTCGAGCTCGAAGAACTCGTCGATCTCATTAGCTGAAGCGGGTTTTCATGCAGAAGGGCCTCCCTACAGAGGTCTTTCTTTTTGGCGTTTTCGTGACAGGTTGTCTGGACCGTTGCGTGTCGTTCCGGCGAGGCGTATCATAATCAGTGCAAGCGCTTTCGTGAGATGGAGTCAACCAATGGGAGGAAACGATATGTATCGATTTATCACTGAATGGATGGACACGAATTTGATGTGGGTGACGGAGCAACCGACATTTGATCTCGCCGTCCAAGCGATTGGACTTGAACTCGAAGGTCGAGGTATCGTCAATGACACGTTCGCGCGCGTCGTGACGGAGCAAGAGCGGACGATCCCGTCGGGCGTTACCGATGTCGCCGTACCGGTCGCTGTCGTCGATGTACCGCTTCACGTCGCAAAACAAGACGGCATCACCTTGTTGCATCTCAATCAACCGTTTGCGATGCAGACGATTGCGGGAGAGAGTATTCGGGCCGAAGCGATTTTCTTCATCACGGCGACGACGGAAGCGAAACAGTCGGCGCTCCATAAGTTGATGGACGACTTGCTCATGGACGATGAGACGTTACAGGCGCTCGTGCACGTACAGAGCCGGACCGGATTGTATCATTTGCAGACGATGGACTTGAAAGCGTTTTCTTATTGAGGCGTTTCATGTACAATGAAGATAACTGAAAAAGAGCGCGGCTGCCGTGCTCTTTTTTACGGCTCAAAAGTGAATAGTCATTCATTTTCAAAGGGGGATTATCATGGCAAACTTAGTCACGGCACTACAAGGCGTGGTGGCCGCGCATCCGAACAAGGCGGCCTACGTGTTTGGGGAAGACACGGTCAGCTACGGACAGTTCTATGGACAAGTCGAGGCGATGGCGGCGACGCTCGAGCAAAAAGGCATCGGTCAAGGCGACCACGTCGCGCTCGTCCTCGGCAACAGCCCCGCGTTCTTGATTTCGTATTTCGCGGTGCTCGCCCGAGGTGGGGTCGTCATTCCGATCAACCCTACATACACACCGGATGAGATGGCCTACATCTTGCTCGATGGCGACGTAAAGGCGATTGTCGCGTTGTCGCCGCTCGTCGCGCAAGCGGAAGCCGCACTCACGAACTTACCGCAACTCCGACTCGTCATCTCGGTCCCGTATGCAGACGTACCGGCGTTGAAGCGGGATGGGGACATCGAGTTCTTACCGTTCAGCGAGGCGTTCGCGACGACGAAAGCTGAAGTGGTCGAAGTCGATGAGGGCGAGGTCGCTGTCATCCTGTATACGAGCGGGACGACCGGGAAACCGAAAGGCGCCTTGTTGACACATCTCAACTTGTTCTCGAACGCCCATTCGATCGGGGAGTATTTGGAGATCACGCCGGAAGACAAAGCGCTCGCCGCCTTACCGATGTTCCACGTCTTCTGTTTGACGGTCATCGTCAACGCACCGCTCCTGCGCGGGGCGACGATTGTCATCTTGCCAAAATTCTCACCGCAGGACGTGTTCGACCTCGTCCCAAAACATCGCGTCAGCATTTTTGCCGGTGTCCCGACGATGTACAACTTCCTGTTGCAGACGGCGATGAAAGTTCCAGCATACGCCTCGGCGCTCAAGCATGTCCGCGTCTTCGTATCCGGTGGAGCGAGTCTGCCGGTACAGTTGCTCGAATCGTTCGAGCAAAAGTTCGAGTGTAAGATCCTCGAAGGATACGGTCTGTCCGAGGCGTCACCGGTCACGTGTTTCAATCCGCTCCACGGCGAGCGGAAAGCCGGGTCAATCGGTCCGTCAATCGTCCACGTCGAGAACAAGGTCGTCGACGAACTCGGCGAAGAGGTCGGGGTCGACGAGGTTGGTGAACTGATCGTCCGTGGACCGAACGTGATGAAAGGCTATTATAAATTACCGGAAGAAACGTCGATGACGCTTCGCGATGGATGGCTCTATACGGGCGACTTGGCGAAACGGGACAAAGACGGTTACTTTTATATCGTCGACCGGAAGAAGGACATGGTTATCGTCGGTGGCTATAACGTCTATCCACGCGAAGTCGAAGAAGTGCTCTATCAACATCCGGGTATCGTCGAAGCAGCCGTCATCGGGGTACCGGATGCCGAACAAGGGGAAGCGGTCAAAGCGTTCATCGTCACGCGAGACGAACAGGTGACGCTCGACGAGATTCGAGCGTTCGCGGCGACGAAACTGGCGAAGTACAAACAGCCGACGCATATCGAAATCATCGAGGAGCTGCCGCGGAACACGACCGGGAAGATTTTACGGACCGTCTTGAAGAGCGAGCAATTCCAACGCAATTGACGGGAGAGAAGGACGACGAAATCAGTCGTCCTTTTTTTGTTCAAAAGATTTGACACCGTTACCGGGTAGGGGTATATTGATGGTGAGGTGATAATCATGGAAGAATTCATGCATGACCAACCAATCGTTCCGCGTGAAGACGCAGAACGTGAAGCGCTCAGCAAACGGCTGCGCCGAATCGAAGGACAAGTACGTGGGATTCACAAGATGGTCGAGAGCGACCGCTACTGCGTCGATATTTTGACCCAGACGTCAGCCATTCAAGCGGCACTCAAACAAGTCGAGATGCAACTGCTCGAACGTCACATGCGTAAATGTTTAGTCCATGCGAGTGAAACGGAAGACATGGACCCGTACATTGACGAATTGATGACAATCGTCAGCCGCATCAAGAAGTAAGGAGGTGTTCCGATGAAAACCGTCGAACTGTCGATTCAAGGAATGACATGCGCCGCATGCTCGGCCCGCATCGAGAAAGTGTTAAATAAAATGGACGGTGTCGAAGCGACCGTCAACTTGCCGCTCGAGACGGCGACGATTCGCGTCGACGACGGCATCACCGAAGACGAGCTGATCGCCCGCATCGAAAAAATCGGTTACGGCGCAGAACGAAAGGCGGAACTGACGCCAAAACACGACCTGCGCCCCCTCGAGCGAAAAGTGCTCATCTCGGCGCTGTTGTCGGCACCGCTTCTGCTCGTCATGATTACGCACATCCCAGGTGTGGCGTTCCAGGCCGATTGGCTGATGAGCCCGTGGTGGCAATTCGCGCTCGCCACGCCGGTCCAGTTTTGGATTGGGGCCCAGTTTTATAAGGGTGCTTATAAGAGTTTGAAGAGCGGCGCGGCCAATATGGACGTGCTCGTGGCAACAGGGACGTCGGCGGCTTATTTTTACTCCGTCTTCGAGATGCTCGCCCATCCGATGCATCCGTCACTCTATTTTGAGACGAGTGCCGTCCTAATCACGCTCGTATTACTCGGAAAATGGTTAGAGGCCCGAGCGAAAGAGAAAACGACAGACGCGCTCAAATCGCTTCTGTCGTTACAGGCGAAAGAGGCGATTTTACTCGTAGACGGTGAAGAACGCTCGGTCGCGATCGATTTGGTCAAAGCCGGTGACGTCATCGTCGTTCGTCCAGGTGAGAAAGTGCCGGTCGATGGGAAAATCGTCGAAGGAGAGACGGTCATCGATGAGTCGATGCTGACCGGGGAGTCGATTCCATCCGAGAAAACTGTCGGAGCTGACGTCGTCGGCGGAACGATTAACCGTTCACATCGGGTGTTGATGGTCGCCGAACGTGTCGGTAGCGAGACGATGCTCGCTCAAATTGTCCGCGTCGTCGAACAGGCCCAAACGGACAAGGCGCCGATTCAACGGCAGGCCGACCGAATTTCGGGTGTGTTCGTCCCAATCGTCGTCGCCATCAGCGCCTTGACGTTCGGGGTGTGGACACTCGGGTTCAACGATTTAGACATGGCAATTCGGGCCTCGATCGCCGTCCTCGTCATCGCCTGTCCATGTGCGCTCGGTTTGGCGACGCCGACATCGATTATGGTCGGGACAGGCCGTGCCGCCGAACAAGGCGTCTTATTTAAAGGTGGTGGCCAACTCGAATCGTTGAATGGTGTCGACATCGTTGTCTTTGATAAGACGGGGACACTCACGAAAGGGACGCCGGAAGTGGTGGCGACGTTCGGAGACGCGGCGTTCTTGAAGTTGGCCATCATGGCCGAACGCCAGTCGACACACCCGCTCGCCGAGGCGATTGGTCGTGGTGAAGGCAGCGGCCAGGTCGAACGTGTCGAAGAGTTGGCCGGTCGAGGATTGAAAGCGGTCGTGGATGGGAAACCTCTACGTATCGGTTCAGTCCGCATGATGCAAGAAGCCGGATTCGCCTTACCGGACTGGGACATGCAGGCGATGACGCCTGTCTATGTGGCTGACGAGTCTGGAATCGTCGCGGCGTTCGGTCTACAAGATCAATTGAAAGAGCGGAGCCGTGCCGTCGTGCAACATCTAGCCTTGACGAGACAAGTGTACGTCTTGACCGGCGACCGCAAAGAAGTCGCATTCGATATCGCACGTCAACTCGGGATTCCCGAAACGAACGTCATCGCCGAGGTGCTACCGGTCGAGAAAGCGGATCACGTCGAAGCGTTGAAGCGCCAAGGACGTGTCGCCATGGTCGGGGACGGCATGAATGATGCACCGGCTCTCGCCGTCGCGGATGTCGGCATTGCGTTTGGAAGCGGGACGGATGTCGCATTAGAAGCGGCTGACGTCACCGTGATGGGACAAGACATCGAGGGCGTGAATCGCGCCATCGAGATGAGTTCATTGACGATGCGTAACATTCGGCAAAACCTGTTCTGGGCGCTGGCTTATAACAGTCTGGGCATCCCGGTCGCAGCAGCGGGGCTGCTCGCCCCTTGGATTGCCGGGGCAGCGATGGCGTTCAGTTCGGTCTCTGTCGTCTTGAATGCGTTACGATTGAAAACACAAGGAGGAAAATCAACATGAATGAAACGACTTTAAAAGTAGAAGGTATGACATGCAACCATTGCAAAGCAGCGGTCGAAGGGGCGCTGACGGAATTAGACGGCATCGAATCAGCGATCGTTTCGCTCCAGGACCATCGGGTCGATGTTATCCATAACGATAAAATCTCGAAACGAGCGATGATTGAAGCCATCGAAGAACAAGGCTACGACGTCAACGCATGATTCAAAGCTCTCGCCTGACGGCGGGAGCTTTTTTTGTGATGTTCAAGCGAGTCAAAACATGCTATATTATAGGTGATAATGAGAATCGCTATCAATGGGGAAGGTGGGGGCAAGATGGAACTCGTAATGATTAGCGGCGTACTGGCCTTACTGAGTGGAGGCACAGTATTCCTCGCGCAACAGATGCGTACTCGGCCGACACGGTAAGGAAGGGGAGACCCTTCTTTTTTTGTCGATTCGTTGACGTGTGGCGAGCACATTCAGCGCCCAAGAAACGACCTCATTCCCATCTTTTGTCCATAATTGTTTGATATGATATGTAAAAACGTTGCAGAGGTGACTCGAATGTACACAGTTTATTTAGTGGATGACGAAATCAATTTGAACAAAATGCTCGTCACATATTTGGAGCAGGAAGGGTATCGCGTTCGGTCGTTCACGGACGGAATCTCGGCTCAAGCTGCCATCAAGGACGAGCCGGACCTATGGGTGCTCGATATCATGCTTCCAGACTTGGACGGGTTCCAACTGTTGAAACAAATCAAGGCGACGAACGCCTTCACGCCGACGATTTTTATTTCGGCACGTGACGAAGACATCGATAAAATCATCGGGCTCGAGATGGGTTCTGACGATTACATCGCCAAACCGTTCTTGCCGCGCGAGCTTGTCATCCGGGTGAAGAAGTTGATTGACCGGGTGTACGGCTCAAAATCGAACGAACATATCGAGTATGGGGAATATACGATTTATCCCGAGAAACGTCTCATCCGACACGAACAGGATGAAATCGATTTGACGTCGAAAGAGTTCGACTTATTGCTCCTCTTCCTCGAACATCCGGGTTCGGCGTTGTCGCGTGAACAGATTCTCGAAGGTGTCTGGGGCCATGACTATTTCGGTTCGGACCGCGTCGTCGATGATTTGGTGCGGCGCCTGCGGAAGAAATTGCATCGCTTGGAGCTCGAGACGCTCTATGGCGTCGGTTATCGACTCGTTAAGCCATGAAGCTCGATCACCTTCAGCCGAAGCGGCTCATGTGGAAAATCTGGGTGTTGATTCTCCTCATCATCGTGACGCTCGCCTTGATGATTTTATTGACGATTCGTTCCTCGATCACGCAGTTCATCGATGAACAAGTGTATGAGACGTTGCAAGATGTCGATTATTACCTGGGTAATACGAACGAGTTGGAAAATATCCCGCAAAATCCGATTGAATATGATCGGCGGCAACAAGAGTCCCGTTCGGTCAACCAGCTCATCTTTCTGCCGAACGGACGAATCATTTATGGGTCGGCCCCGCTCGAACTGACGAACCGGATGTATCAAGAGGCGATCGAACAGACGAGCGAGGTCGCTAAATATCAGACGACGATTGACGGAGAGGATGTCTACTATATCATCCGTCAAAACGAGTACGACGGGGAGCTCATCTATCAGGCATCTTATGCGTGGGACGCCTATCGCCGTGAGCTCGTTTCGACGCTCTACTGGCGCATCTCGATTTTAATCGGGGTCATTAGCTTACTGTCGTTGATTCCGGCCTTATGGATGTCGCGTGAGCTGACGAAGCCAATTGTCGAGATGGAACGGGCGGTCGAAAAAATCTCGAACCGTCAATGGGAGACGGTGCTCCCGCTCGCCCGTCAAGACGAGCTCGGCCAATTGGCCCGCTCGATTGATGCGATGCGGCAAGAGCTGCAAGAGCAGGACGTGGCCCAACAGGCGTTGCTTCAAAACATCTCCCACGACTTGAAGACGCCAATCATGGTCATCCGTGGTTACGCCCAATCGATTGGGGACGGCATCTATCCGACCGGAGACTTGAAAGGGTCGGCCGAAGTCATTGATGAAGAGGCATCGCGTCTCGAGAAGAAAGTCGTCGATTTGTTGTACGTCACCAAGCTGGAATATTTCAAAGGCCAAGAGATGCGGCTTGAACCAATCAATCTCGATAAATTGGTGGAGCTGCTCGTCAGCCGGTTCAAATTGCGTGGCAACTTGGACTGGACGGTCGAAGGACATGCCGGTGAGATGCTCGGTGATGGGGAACAGATTCGCGTCGCGTTCGAGAACGTGCTCGATAACGCCTTGCGTTACGCCGAATCGAGGATTCATATCCGTCTGTCGCACACTGAGGCAGGCGTCGAGATCACGATTGAGAACGATGGCCCACCTGTCGATGAGAACCTCGACTTGTTCCATCAATTCTCACGCGGAAAACAAGGAAAGTTTGGGCTCGGTCTCTTCATCGTTCAACGGATTGTGACGCTCCATGAGGGGACGGTCGCATTGGGAAATACAAGTGACGGAGTTGCTGTGCATTTTCACTTTCCGCCCTCGAATTCGATAAAAAAACTAAAGTTAGATTCTCGAAATTAAAAATCAGCCACTCGTTGGCTGATTTTTTTAATGGGAAATATTGGAGTTCGATTTGTGAAAACGATGATTCCTTGTTATGAATGAGAGGTAAGGCAATACATCCATGATGGAGGCAGATCAGATGACTAAGTTGACGAATGAAACAAGAGCTTTGATTCCGGTGTTTAATGAGTACGGGGAGGCGGAGACGCTCGTCTATCAATCCGATGGGGTTCAACGCTTGAAAGGCTCACCCCTTCACTTACTCGAATCCGCCTGTCTATATTACGGTTCAAGTATCCAAGGACGGATTGAAGCGGCCCGTGGCGTACTCGGCCCGCACCGGAAAACGCCCGTCATCATGGATTGGCACGCAGATACAATCTTTTTCCCGACCATCGCCAAAGAAAGCCCGGACTGTGCTTGGATCAATTTTTCACATGTGCACAAGGCGAATAAAAGTGGAAAAGGGAGCAAAATTTTATTCCATTCGGGAGAAACGGTCGATGTCCCGGTATCCAGTCACACGGTCGACAAACAAAAACAACGCGCCATCCAATTATCGTACTCCTTCCAGAAACGCTTTCACTGAAACACATTCAGTCAGGTTTAAAGATTGAAATCGATGACAACCCCCTCTATGATGAAGAAGAATAGTTCATATGTGTATTTGCACATTATCTGAAAGCGAGGGGTCAACATGTTTTTTCAAAAAATGATTGAACGAGGAAAACTGGTCATCGTGTTTTTACTCGTCGCAGTCGTTGTCGGGGTGCTCACGTTCTTCCAACTTCCGAAGCGTGAAATTCCGGAGACGAGTGTCAATATCATCTTGATTCAGACGCCATATCCAGGCGCGACCGCAGAGACGGTCGAACGGAACGTCACGAATATTTTGGAGACTGAATTGAGAGGACTCGAAGGAATCGAGAATGTGTCATCATTATCCGCATCCGAGTTCTCAAACATCACAGTCGAGTATGAAGACGGCTTCGACCGAAGTGAGCTCCAGGCGAACGTGCGCCAAGCCATCTCGGATGCCGCACCGCGCTTGCCTGAGAATGCGCTGGCACCGACCGTCAATGATTCGATCGGACAATTGCCGGTCGCTTCATATTTGTTGACTTCGGACGACCGCGAAACGTTGCAAGCGGCTCGAGAAGATGTCGAGCGGTTGGAGGAACGATTGTTGCGGACCGAAGGCGTGACCGGTGTGACAATCAAAGGATTGCCAGAAACCGAATTCGTCGTCTCGCTCGACTCGGCCGAACTCGGGGAGCGTCAACTCGCCTTCCCGGACGTTTTGACGGCCATCAATGAAGAATATAAGACGACACCGCTCGGACGCCAGTCGACGGAAGAGGGCATCTATCAGTTGGCGATCGACAGTTTGACGAACGTCAATGATATGGGCCAAGTCGTCGTCGGATCGGTAGACGGGACGCCCGTTCTACTCGAAGACGTCGGTACGGTCGAAGAGACGGAAAAAGCGGTCACCGACCTCGTCTCGCTCGATGGGATGCCCGCCATTTCCTTGACGGTCACAATCGAGTCGGGACAAGATATCCCGACGCTGCAAGAACGCGTCGATGAAGTCGTCGCCGCAGAAGTCGGAGACGTCTCTGGCGTCGAGCTCGTCCCTTATTACGAGCAGGCCAAAGCGGTCGACGCGATCTTCTCGTCGTTGACAAAAGAGTTCATCGTCGCCATGATTGCCGTCATCGTCGTCACGACGATTGGATTGACGGTATCAGGATCCATCATCGTCAGCTTGGCGATTCCATTATCGTTCTTGCTCGCGTTAATCCCGCTTCGCTTCACGGGGGTCGACTTGAACCAAATCTCCATCATCGGTGCCATCATCGCCCTCGGGATTCTCGTCGATGACGCCATCGTCGTCAACGACAACATCCTGCGTCGTTACCGGAAAGGGGATACGGCGATGGGAGGTGCCGTACGCGGGACGAAAGAAGTGTGGGGCTCGATCGTCACTTCGACGCTCGCCGTCGTCTTCGCTTTCTTGCCATTGACCCTCTTGTCAGGTGCGAACGGGAACTTTATCCGCGCCTTGCCGACCGTATTGGCGTTATCGGTGCTCGCTTCGATGGTCATCAGTTTGACTCTCGTCCCGATTGCCCAATACTGGTTGAACCGGAAACAAGTCAAAGTCTCGAAACGAGAGCCGGGTTGGTTAGGGAAACCACTCAACCGTCTCAGTAATTTCTATGCGGACACGTTGTTGCCAAAAGTTGCGAAGCGTCCATGGACGTTCGGACTCGTCGGTTTCGTCATCACGACCGCCTTGTACGGATTGATTCTATTGACACCATTCGAATTTTTCCCGGCCGCGAACCGACCAGAAGTCGTGACGAGCGTCACATTACCGGTCCAGACCGACTTGGAAGAGACGGAACGGAGACTTCAAGCCATCGAGGAAGAGTTCCAAAGCATCGATGGCGTCACCGAGACGTCCATCTTTGCCGGGAGCGGGTTACCGAGCCTGTTCACGGGTGGTCTCGACCAAACAGGTGACAACACCGGCCAAATCGTCGTCCGTGTCGATAACGAGACAATCGATGCGATTCAATTGATTGATGAGTATACGACACAAATCCGGGAAAACAACCCGGACGCTGAAATCTTCTTGGATACGCAACAACAAGGACCGCCGACTTCGGCACCTGTCGAGTTCACGATGCGCGGCGAGACAATCGACGAGCTCGTGGCGGCACGGGATACCGTGAAAGCAGACCTCGAAGAGATTGACGGCGCACTCGTCCTCGATAACATTAAAGAGCCGTTCCAAACACTCACGTATGAGCTCGACCGTGACGCGATGGCGGCCGCTGGCGTGACCGCGAAAGCGATCAGTGACCAGATTCGCCTCGTCACGGACGGGATTCCGATCGGAACGTTCGATGATGGTGTCGAACAGCGCGATGTGAAAATTGTCGTCGATGCGGAAGCAAACCGTGAGGCGCTCGCTTTAGACGATATTCTCGTCCCAGTCGAAACGGAAGCCGGCCCACCGGTCGCACCGCTCAGCACGTTCGTCACCGAAACGACGACGGAACAGATTCAACAGATTCCGCGTGAAAACGGAGAACGGACCGTGACGCTCCAAATCTTTGCGAGCGAAGGTATGGACGAGGAAGCGTTCAAACAAGACGTCGACCGCGTGCTCGCCGATGCAGAATCTGCATTGACCGATGACGGGATTGCCTTTGATCAATCGGGGGCAAGTGACACACAAAACGAGTTCTTCCTTGAACTCGCCACGTTGTTCGTCGTCGTCTTGTTCTTAATCTTCTTGATTATCGCGTTCCAGTTCAATTCATTGTCACTACCGATGCTCGTCCTGTTCACGATTTACTTGGCGATTGCCGGAGCTGTCGTCGGACTGTTCATCACACAGACGCCATTTAGCTTCATGGCTTCGATGGGGATTGTCTCGCTCGCCGGAATCGTCGTTCGGAACGCCGTCGTCTTGTTCGAGTTCATCGAGCAAGGGATTCGGGACGGCATGGCTGTCACGACCGCTGTCTATGAGGCAGGGCGGGCCCGGATTCGTCCGATCCTGTTGACGGCCTTGACCGCCGTCGTCGCCCTCTTGCCGGTCGCGTTCGGACAAGACCCACTCTTCAAACCACTTGCCATCTGTATCGTGTCAGGGATTCTGTTCTCGACGGTACTGACGCTCGTGCTCGTTCCGGCTTACTACTTGATTTTGGCGAAACGTCGCCACCGGGATAAACCGTTCACAGAGTAATTGCATGACGACAAAGGATGGCCCGAGGTGGGCCATCCTTTGTTCGTTTACGTCGGGAGACGTATGTTTTTGTGAGATGCTCTATGGGTATAATAAGAGAAGGACTTCACAATATTGGAGGGAATCAAAGATGAATGATTCATACACATGGTTAAACCGCCGGACGATTCGCCCGGCTTACAGTGCGACAGGGGGCCGGGCGTGGACGAGCGAACGCGTCGTTCGTCCGGATGCAGCCCGTGGGAAGACGGTTCGCGGTGTCAAACGCGTACGTCGTCCGTATACGGATGAGCATGGAAATCGCCGTTATACGACGGGGCGCGTCGTCATCACCGATGCGGCACGCAAAGCGCGGGCCAACGGTCATGGTGAGTCGGCCGTTCAACTCGAGTTGTCGGTGCCGACACCGTACGAGCGGGTCAAAGAGATGATTCCGACGAAGAAAATCCTCGTGCCTGCCATGGCCGGGATTGCCGTCGCTGGTGGGATTGCCGGAGTCATTTATGCACTGCGCAAGAAAAAGCGGAACAAAGGAAAATAAAAAAATCGCCCAACTCGGGCGATTTTTTTATTTGAGACGATCCGCAAGAATCCGTTCGAGCTGTTGCTCGCCGAGTTCGCGCATCTCTGCTTCATTCTCTTCATCGTATGCCTCGTCAGTGAAACGTCCGACGAATTCGACTTTCCCGTTGCCGAGTTCACGGAAGACGAGGTTTTTGCGGTCCTGATAAAAGACGACGCGGTACTCTCGTCCGTTCTCGTGCATATAGTTGAACACACCTTTAATGTGGTCCATGTTCTTTTCTTCGGGTTGGTCTTCTTCCTCTTCGTCCTCTTCGAGGGCGTCGGCGAGGACTGCCGTCGGTTCTACTTCTTCCGTTTCTTCTTCAGACGAAACGGCCTCTTTCTTTTCTTCTTCTGTCATGAAAAACGACCTCCTTTACTTACTTTCTTATCATACCCGCTTTTCGAAAGGCTGACTACTCAAAATGGTGCGAGCAGACGCGGACGACGTTCGAGGATGACATGATCAAGCGATGGAACAGCTGTTGTTTGATCGACTCGGGCGCATCGACCGTTTTGAGCGCTTGCTCCATGCAGCCGAGCCAATGTCCGGCATGAGTCTCAGAGATGGGGTGGTCACGATGGATCATCGCCAAGTTACCGCCACCACGACGTTCCGTATACAGTTTCGGTCCCCCGAGCAACTGTGTTAAAAATTCGAATTGATGCGCTTTGACCCGCTCTTTGTCGTCCGGAAACAACGGCAACAAGACCGGGTCGGCGTAGACGAGATCATAAAAGGCGTCTACGAGCTGTTGGACTCCACGCTCGCCGCCGAATTGTTCATATGCACTCATGTTCATTTCCCCCTCATACGTCCAGTCTAATCGATTTTCGCTGAAATTGGGAAGGATGCGGGCTGGTCAATTTTCTTGCTGGGGTCTCGAAGGATTTCCCTCTACAAACTGCGCGGAATGGGTCATAATAAAGAAAAAAGGGAAGGGGTGTTCGCCTAAATGACGGTCACTTTTCACGTCGGGCGTTCCGGGAGCGGAAAAAGCGAATGGATGACGAAACAAGTCATCGAAGAGCTGAAGCGTGACCCGAGCGGACCGACCATCTATATGCTCGTCCCAGACCAAATGTCGTTTGAAATGGAACGGAAGATGGCGATGACCGACGGCTTGAACGGGTCGACCCGGATTCAAGTCTTATCGATGCGCCGTCTCGCCTTTTTGATGATGCGCGACCGTGGCGTCGCGACCGAACAGTTTTTGGACCAGACGGGGACACATTTGCTGTTGCGCCGTGTCGTCGAGATGAACGAGGAACGCTTGACCTTGTTCCGCCGGACGATGAATCAGTTCGGTTTCTATGAGGAATTGAATGCGTTGATCACGCTCCTCAAACGAGGACTCGTCGATCCGGAGCAGTTGCTCCGCTTGAGCGAACAAGACCAACACCTTTCGCTGAAACTGCAGGACCTGTCCATCCTGTATGAAGGTTTCTTGACGATGACAGCGGGGAAATCGCTGCACGCCGAAGATTACTTTAACGTGCTGCTGCAACTGTTACCGGACATCGACTTGACCGGGACCCGGTTTTACATCGATGGGTTCAATGAATTTTCCGAGCAGGAGCTGGCAGTGCTGGTCGCTTTGGCGGAGAAGGCGCCGCTCGATGTCCTGTTGACGATCGACCCGGATTCGCTCTACCGGCCCCATCCGTCGTTCGGACCGACACAGCGTACGCTCATGCGCTTCAAAGAGCTGTTATCCGAACGGGGTATCTCGTCGAGTGACACGCCTCATACGGGTGCGCCTCGCTTCCAACATCCGAGCTTGGCCTATCTCGAGGCCACGTTTGGGCAAGTGACGGCAGCCCCGTATACCCGTCCCGATTCGAACGTCGTGTTACACGCGGCCGTCGACCGGTCGGTGGAAGTCGAGGCCGCCGTCCGTGAAGTCGTGCGTCTCGTTCGTGAGGAAGGCTTCCGTTACCGCGATATCGCGTTCGTGTCCCGTTCGCTTGAAGCGTACGGCGATTTGGCGACGCAGGCGCTACAAAAAATGAACTTGCCGTTCTTCCTCGATGAGCGAAAACCGATGCTCGATCATCCGGTCGTCGAATTACTGAAGGCGACGATTGAAGTCGCACTCCGTGGATACCGGGAAGAGCCGGTGTTTCGCGCACTGAAGACGGAATTGATTCTGCTCGATGAGGAGCATCGACGCACATCGGTCGACCGGCTCGAGGCGTTCGTGATTGAACGGGGGATTAAACATTACCATTGGCATGACGCGTGGTACTTGAAACGTCGTGCCGAGGAAGAGGCACGGTTGACCGGGGAAGAACTCGACGTAGAGACGGCGCTCAATCGCTATCGGCAAACCGTCGTCGACACGTTCGACCCGTTGTTGGATGACTTGAAGGCAGCGAAGACGATGCAGGCTTACACGCATGCCATCTACGCATTCTTGGAACGAGTCGGCGTGGCGTCCTGTCTTGCCCATTGGCGAGATGAGGCGCTCGAAGAGGCACGCTTGCTCGAGGCGCGCGAACATACGCAAGTATGGGACGCGGTGTTGCACTTGCTCGAACAGCTAGAGGCGGCCGCACCGGACGAGACGCTTTCGACCGAGCTGTTCCTCCAAATGATGGACACCGGGCTCGATAGTCTGCGCTATGCGCTCGTCCCGCCTTCTTTGGATCAATTGACGGTCACCGATTATGTTCGGGGCCGGTTGCTTGATAAGAAAGTCGTCTTCCTGCTCGGAGCGAACGAAGATCAAATCCCGCTCGTCTCGACCCAGTCGAAACTATTGACCGACCAGGACCTCGACTTCATGCACGAGAACGGCGTCCGGGCTGGGAAAGCGACCGAGCACTTGTTTGACGATGAGACGTACTATTTGTATAAGGCGCTCACTGCACCGAGTCATCGGCTGTTCGTCAGCTACGCCCTCGTCGACCGCGCCGGCAAGGCGATTCAGCCGGCCAGCTTCATCGCGGACCTGAAGGCGCGGCTTGGCGGTGGCAAGGTCGTGACGACCCACTTCGCAGAAGCCGGGGAACATCGCCCGAGCGACCAGTTGTCGTTCATCACGAACGTGAATCAGACGGCAGCGGTCACGGCGCTCGAATTACAGCGGCTCAGTCGCCACTACCCGATTCAAGACACGTGGTTCACGGTATATAACGAGCTGTTGAAACATCCGGAAGGCCGCGAGCGGATCCGGTTATTGACGAGCGCGCTCTTCTATCAAAACGTGCCCAAGCCGTTACCGGAAGACGTCGCCAAGTCGCTGTACACGAACTCGATTCGGGCGAGCGTCTCGCGGCTGGAGACGTTCCAAGCCTGTCCGTACCGTCACTTCGCCAGTTACGGCCTTCGTTTAAAAGAGCGCCGTTTGTATCGCTTAGAGGCGCCAGATATCGGCAACTTGTATCATCGCACCATCGAGCACATGTCGCAGACCGTGCAGATGGAAGGGAAAGAATGGCGTGATGTGAGCCGGGAGGAATGTTCTTCTCTCGCTGAGGCGGCCGTCGAGCTCGTCACACCAGAGATTCAAAACGCGATTTTGATGAGTTCGAACCGGTATGGCTATTTGAAGAAGAAATTGACCGACGTCGTCAGCAAGACTGCGGAAGTGTTAATCGAGCAGTCGAAACGAGACGGGTTCGATCCGGTCGCCTTTGAGCTCGCTTTCGGCAGCGGCAATTTCCCGCCGGTATCGTTCACGCTCAGTAACGGGGCGACGTGCGAACTCGTCGGTCGGATTGACCGGGTCGATACGGCTTCGATTCACGACCAATTGTACGTTCGGATCGTCGATTACAAGTCGAGTAAACGAGAGATCGACTTCGCCGAGATTTATTACGGGCTCGCGATGCAGATGCTCATCTATTTGAAAGTGTTGATTGAGCAGGCGAACGCCTGGACGCAAGAGAACGTCGCCCCAGCGGCCGCGCTCTATTTCCACGTCCATCGCCCGCTCGTCGCTCCGGCCGAGACGGATACCGACACCGAACGCAAGGTGCTCGAGTCGTATCAGATGCAAGGGTTGCTCGTCGATGATCCGGCCATTTTAGAGATGATGGACCGGACGGCGAAACTCGACCAGAAAAAATCAATCGTCATCCCGGTCAAGTACAAGAAAGACGGGACGCTCGATGCGAACACGACGAAAAAAGTCGTCTCGCCACCGCAACTCGAACAGTTGATGGACCATGCCATCGATTTGGCCCAATCGAGCGCCGAGGCGATGTATGACGGTGAAATCGGGGTCGAACCGTATGAGTATAAAGAACGCCGGCCATGCCAGACGTGCCCGTTCCAAAGTGTCTGTCACTTTGATGAGGCGTTGTCCAACGAGGCACGGCAATTGAAAAAGTTAGAAAAAGATGACGTCTTGTCAAGATTAGGAGGTGACGTCGATGCAGTGGACGAATGACCAACAAGCGGCCATTGATGCCAGAGGATCGCACGTGCTCGTCTCGGCGGCAGCCGGTTCCGGCAAGACGGCAGTCCTCGTGGAACGACTTGCGAGCCGTCTCTTGGATGAGACGGACGAACTGACGGCCGACCGCATGCTCGTGGTCACATTCACGAATGCGGCCGCGGCCGAGATGAAGCGGCGAATCGCCAAAGCGCTCGATCAAGCGCTTCGTGACGACCCGGAGAACGCATATATTCGCAAACAACGCCAAATGCTCAACCGAGCACTCATCACGACGATTCACTCGTTCTGTCTCGAGGTGATTCGAGAGAATTACTATTTGCTCGACCTCGACCCGGCGTTCAAAATCGCTGAAGAGCGTGATTTGGTGCTCTTGCAGGACGATGTGCTCGAAGACGTGCTCGAAGACGCTTATGGCGAACAAGACCAAGCGTTCTTCGCCTTGATTGACGCCTATACGTCCGACCGCGGGGACAGTGAGATTGAGGAGTTGATTCTCGGACTTTATCACTATGCGCGAACACTGCCTGACCCGGAAGCCTATCTGGATGAGCTCGTCTCGTTATATCAATTTGACGGGGACCCGGACGATGAGCAATTGCTGATCGAATTCGGTCACCTGCTTTGGGTAGACATCGAGAAAGCGTTGCGTCAACTTCGTCGCGTCGCCATCGAGCTTCGGCTCGCCGGTTATGAGACGCAATCCGAGAACGTGCAACAGGCGATTTTGCCGTTCGCGAACCTTGATCCGGACTCGTTCAAGTGGAGCGAGCTCGAGACGGCTTCCCGCGCCGTCAAATTCGGGACGATGAAATCCGTCCAAAAGAAAGAGGAACATCATGTCTACCACACGGTGTTGAAACCGGCCTACGACCAGGCGAAGAAGAAGTTGAGCGAAGCGACCGCACAGGCCGGCACGAGCGGAGCGGACTATTTAGAGGTCTTGATGACGCAACGTCCGCTCGTCGAGACGCTCGTCAAGACCGTCCGGACGTTCGGTGCTGCCTATGAGCAGGCGAAGCGGGACCGCGCTTTCGTCGATTTCAGCGACCTTGAACATTATGCGCTCGCGATTTTGCGCGACGGGGACGGACCGTCCTCGGTCGCATCGCTCTATAAACAGCGCTTCGCCGAAGTGTTGATCGATGAGTATCAAGATACGAACGAGATCCAAGAAACGATTATCGCACTCGTCAGCCACGAAGCCGAACACGTCGGCAACTTGTTCATGGTCGGCGATATCAAACAATCGATTTATCGGTTCCGCCATGCCGAGCCGCGTCTGTTCATCGAAAAGGCGACCCGGTTCAAACAAGGTGGTTCGGGACAACGGATCGACCTGTCCCAAAACTTCAGGAGCCGGGCCGAAGTGCTCCATGGCATCAACGACTTGTTCGTCCGGTTGATGGACGAGGAAGTAAGTGAGATCGAATACGATGAGGCGGCCCGACTCGTGCCAGGCCGGGCGTATGAGGAGCTCGAGGCGAGACCTGAGCTGATTCTCGTCAATGGTGAGAGTCGTGATCTCTCGAAACAAGAGCTCGAAGGACGCGCCATCGCGACCCGGATTTTAGAACTTGTCTCGGGCGAGGAACCGTTCAAAGTGACCGATGAGGCGACCGGCTTGCTGCGGTCGTGCGAATATCGCGATATCGTCATCTTGGTCCGCTCAAAAAAAGAGCGCGTCGAACAGCTGATGGATATTTTGACACAGTACAACATCCCGGCCTATACCGATTCAGACGGCGGCTATTTCCAGGCGACCGAGATTCGCATGATGCTCGCCGTGTTGAAACTGATTGACAATCCGCTTCAAGACATCCCGCTCGCGGGAGCGCTCCGTTCACCGATGTTCGGCTTCAGTGACCAAGAACTGGCCAAGATTCGTCTTGAATCGGAGGACTCGTTCTTCGAGGCGCTCAAAGCGAAAGCGGACGATGAGGATGACCTCGGTCTGAAGTGCGGCGATGTGCTCGACGCGTTGTCAGCGTGGCGCACGTTCGCACGGAACCATAGCTTGTCGGAGCTGATTCAACAAGTGTTCAACGACACCGGCTTCTACGATTTCGCCGGTGGCTTGCCAGGTGGGAAAGGACGCCAAGAAAACTTGAAGGCGCTCTATGATCGGGCCTTGTCCTATGAACGGAGCGGATACCGCGGTTTGTATCGCTTCCTCCGCGTGATGGACCGACTGCAAGATAACGGTGAGGATTTGTCAGAGGCGCGTTCGCTCGGCGAAGAAGAGAACGTCGTCCGAATCATGACGGTCCATAAGTCGAAAGGACTGGAATTCCCGGTCACGATCGTCGCCCAGCTTGGAAAGCAGTTCAATAAACGCGACCAAATGCAGCGCGTCATCTTCCATAAACGGTATGGCATCTCGCTCGACGCCATCGATGTCGTCACCCGGACGAAGACGGAGACGTTCGTCAAAGAGATGATTCGCCGCGATCTCGATGCCACGATGAAAGCCGAAGAGATGCGCGTCCTGTATGTCGCCCTCACCCGTGCCAAAGAGAAATTGATTTTGGTCGGGACGATTAAAGAACCGGGGAAACAGATTCAGCAGTGGCTGCACGTCGAGCAGACCGGGACGACGTTATCGGCCGAGTCGCGTCGTGACGCGAAGACGTATCTCGATTGGGTCGCTCCGGCACTCCTGAAACTTGAAGGGGCTGCCTCGTTCTTAGAACAACAGGGCTTGCCGGTTATCGCTCCGCAACAAGAAGCGACACCGTGGACGTATCGCATCATCGGTGAGGAAGATTTGGCAGAAGTCGCCACGCTCCAAGAGATGATGGCGCAGCTCCATCACGTCAAACAGTTCGAGGCGATCGATTTTCCGGTGAAAGACGAAGCGAACGTCAGTGAGTTCGTCCACAAGGCGTTCGCCTACGCCTATCCGGCACAGGCTGCGACGGAGACAGCGGCCAAACAAACGGTGACCGAATTGAAGCGGGCGCTCCAGCTTGAACAGGCGGCGTTCGAAGAGACGTACCGGGCGACGGACACCCCGTATCGAGAACCAAAATGGAAGCAATCTCCGCAGACAGGAGCCGAACGGGGGACAACGCTACATCTCGTCTTCCAATTGATCGACCCGTCCGAGCCGCTCGATGTCCAAATCGACCGCTGGGAAGCGGAAAGCATGCTCAGCCCGGTCGAGGCCGAAACGGCACGGCTTGCGAGTCCTGAAATCGAGGCGTTCTTTGCCTCGAAAACGGGACGCGCGTTGACAGCAGCGCTTCAAACTGGGACAGGTTGGCGTGAGCTACCATTCACGTACACGGTCCCGGCCGAGCGAGTCAATCCAACGGGGACGTTCACCGACGAGCACGTGCTGATCCAAGGGATTATCGATTGTCTGTTTTATGACGGAGAGACGTATGTACTTCTCGATTATAAATCGGACTCTGTGCTTTTCTCGAGCGACTCCCGTGACGCGGCAAAACAGATGTTACGTGACCGCTATCACGTCCAACTCTCGCTTTATCGTGAGGCGATTGAGGCGATTTGGGGAATCACGGTCGGGCAGATGCTCATTTATTCGCTCGAATTGCAGGAAATTGTTGTATTATAATGTAGACGTTGTGAAGAAAAAGGGGTACGGTTATACACCGTACACCCTTATTTTTTGTGATTACGAACTGAATCCGTTAAAATAATGGAATGGGATAAAAAATGGAGGAATCGTCATGGTAAAAATTTTACTAGCAGAAGATGAAGAAGTATTACGCATGCTTGTTTTAGATACATTAGAAGATGAAGGATATGACATTGATGAAGCGCCAGACGGCCTTGAAGCCTATCGGCTAATCGAACAGAACGAGTACGACCTCGTGATTGTCGACCATATGATGCCAGGCATGACCGGTCTTGAGGTCATTGAGAAAGTACGAAAACTGCCAGGACGCCAACATACGAAAGTGATGATGCTCACGGCGAAGAGCCAACAATCTGATCGTGATTGCGCGAATGAGATTGGCGTCGACTACTTTATTTCGAAGCCGTTCAGTCCCCTTGAATTGGTGAAGATTATAGGAGGCATCGTGAATTGAACAGATGGTTTAAACAAAAACTCGGGCGCGAACTCATGGTCGTCCTCTACTCGTTCCTCGCGCTCGCGCTCGTCGGCTCGATTTTCATGTACATGTACATGGAAGAACGAGTTGCGGCGAACGAACAACGGTTACAAGATGTCGATGAGCGGATTGACCGGTTGAACGTGCTTTGGGACGACTGGCAAGGCGCTCAATATGATTCCCGCGGCTTCCTCTTGTTTGGGGATACCGAGGCGCTTGAGCGGGCTAAAGAGAAAGAGAACGAGTTCCAACAAGAAATAAACTGGTTCAAGAGCGTCGTCCAGACGAAGCAAGGTGAGATTTTCGCGGAGGACTTGCAAGAGTTTCATGACTTCTATTTCGGTGTCATCCTTCCGGTGACGACGGAGTACGGTCAATTGCGGGCAGAAGGTGAAATCACCGAGACGACCATCGACCCAGAGACGGTGTTGGCGTTGCCGACAGCCCAGCGTTTGATTGAGCAGGGCGTCGTCCCGTACAGCCCAGAGCGCGGGATTGATACGCTCGGACCGATTCAACAGATTGAGACATCATTGTCAGATTATAAATCTTTGATGAATAGCGAGAAACAAAAAGTGTACGATGCTTGGAAGTTGAATAACGACATTCTTCAGTTCTTGTGGATTGCGAGCATTTTGTCGTTCGCGGCCTTGATTTTATTGTTCATCCAACCGTTCTTGCGCCGTCAAACGCGTTTGATTTCACGTCTCTCGATCGCATCGGACCGTCTGCTTAAAGGCGAGATCGTCGATTTGAGCGACCAGATGGAGCGTGAAGATGAGATTGGGACGATGTCACGGTCGTTCAACAAAATGGCCGAGACGCTTCGTGACAACGAACGTCACTTGATTGAGAAGAACCACGAGTTGCAAGCGCAACAAGAAGAGTTGATTGCTCAACAAGAAGAGCTTCAAGCGCAACAGCAAGAGCTTGAAGAGATCTTGGAGCAGACGCAACAGAACGAGCAGCACTTGGCTTACCGCAACGAATTGACCGAGACGCTCGCGGCCCGCGATTCGCTGACGGCCTATCCAGAAATTATCGAGAAGCTCGTCGCCATCACCGACTCTGAAGTCGGGGCGCTCGTCTTCCTCGATGCGACAGGCTCATTCTCGATCACGAGCCACGGCTTGAACGAGATGCTCACGCGTCAATTGCTCGATAGCGAGAACTCGGTCTTGACGCGGGCGATGACGCTGCGGACGACCGTCCATTCGTCGAAACAAGTCGCGAGCGACCATCCGCTCCCGTATCCATACTATATGTATGAGACGGCCGTGCCGGTCCATGACCCGACGGATGACTCGATTATCGCGTTCATCTATCTCGTCCGTTATAAGGACCGTTTCACGCAGACACAAATGGGCGACATCATGTCGTTCGCCCGTCAGTTGTCGCTCTCGCTTCTCCGGATGCGTCTGTTTGAAGAGATGACCCGTGAGAAAGGGAAGACGGAACGGATTCTCGACTCGATTCGCGAGGCGGTCATTTACGTCGAACATTCGACCGATGACGTCTTCGTCAACCGTCCGCTCTATGAGATGTTCCCTGAGCTTGACGACATCACGTCGAGCGAACTCGCGGAACTATCATGGAACGAATGGCGCGAGACGATTTCAACGACGGTCGATCAAGAAGACGATTTCTTGAAGTATACCGATCGTTTGTTCACGGACGACTTCCCGCATGACAGCGTGAGTTTCTCGATCCGTAAAGGGGAAATGAACCTACAGATGTATGCGGAACGCATCGTCGTCGGCGGGTTATCGAAAGGGACGTTACTCGTCTTCCGTGACATCACGAGCGAGACCGAGGCGGAGCGCTTGAAGAGCGAGTTCATCTCGACCATCTCCCATGAATTACGGACCCCGCTCTCTTCGATTTATGGGTTCACCGAGCTCATGGTCAAGAAGCAGTTGCCGAACGAGAAGCAAGCGAAATACTTGCAGACGATTCATGCCGAGACGGAGCGCTTGACGCATCTCGTCAACGACTTCCTTGACGTACAACGGATGGAAGCCGGCAGTCAAATGTATGACCGCGAACAGCTCGACGTCGAGCCGGTCATTCGCGATATGATGACGTTCTATGAGGCGTCATCGTTGAAACACCAGTTCGAGCTCGTCACAGCCGATGACCGCCCGTACGAACTGTTCGCCGACTGTCAGAAGTTCAAACAGTTGATGAGTAACTTGCTCTCGAACGCCGTGAAGTATTCGCCGCGTGGCGGGAAAATCACAGTCGAACTGGCCCATCACGACCAATCCATTTCGATTAAAGTGAAAGACCAAGGAATCGGGATTCCGAGCGATGCGCTCGACCGACTCTTCGACAAGTTCTATCGTGTCGACAATTCGGACAGCCGTGAAATCGGCGGTACCGGACTCGGCCTTCCGATCTGTCAGGAGATCGTCCGCGGTCACGCCGGTCAGATTCATGTCGAGTCGGTGCAGCATCAAGGCTCGACGTTCATGGTCGTCATTCCAAGTTATGAATACGCCGTCCGTGAACAAGAAACGACGACAGCTTAATCACGTCAGCAGCGCAAGGCGCCTATCGATCATCGATGGGGCGCCTTTTTGGTGGAAGCGAAGATTTTTCAATCACTCGCTTGACCGTAAAGCGAGCGACTCGTGTACAATAGAGATTGTACATAATGGAAAGGGGGACTTTGAATGCCATTGACTGCATTCCTACACACGCACGTCACGAGCTGGATTTTATTACTCGTCTTGTTCGCTGTCGCCTACGTCGGCTATAAGAACGCGAACAAGAGCGGGAAGATTGCCCACATGGTGTTTCGACTCATGTTGCTCGTCGCGTTCGGCACAGGACTTTATTTGTATTTACAATTGAACGGTGGCGGCATGTTCTACCACGTGAAAATCACGGTCGGACTGCTCACGCTCATCTTCGGTGAGATGACGCTCATTCGTGTGAAGAAGAAAAAACCAGCGAACGCAATGTTCGGCGGTTTCGTCGTACTTGCACTCGTGACGATTTTCATCGGCTATGCGTTGCCATACGGACAGTCGTTCTTTAGCAATTTCATTTAAGGTTGATTCCCATTTCGCACATCGGAGTGGGATTTTTTTGTTTGTCCGTAAATTATTAGGGGAAAATAAAAAAATCAGTGATAACGATGATGAGGTGAAATGATGGAACAACAAATGAATGAATGGTCACGTGTCTTGCACGCGCGAAGATGGATGAAACAAACGGAATCGTTCCTGCCGCTTTGGCACGGATATATCGGCTATAAATATGGATTGTTCGATGCACTCCAAGGCGGGGCCAGCTTTGCGGAGATGACGCTTCGCTTGAAGCAACCGTTGACGAAGCTCGCGCTGGAGCGTTGGCTTGAAGTGGGGGTCGCCGTTCGTCATTTGAAGAAGAGAGGCTGGCGTTACTTCCCGACACGTAGTTTGAAATATCAATTGTCGCATGAGGATGAGCGCAGCATCGGTTTCATGCTGCAAGAGATGATGGAGCTGCATATCCCGGCGCTCATCGCTTACCCTGACTTTTTAGAGTCGGGCAAACAGAAGTCGTTCGATGGGGCGACGCATGGACAGGTCGTCGCACAGACGTCGACGCTCGTCGAGACGGTCGCTTTCCCAGTCGTTCAACAACTGTTGCGTCAGGCCGACGTGAAGACGATGCTCGATATCGGATGCGGGCACGGTGGTTACTTGCGTAAACTGCATGGCCTCGAACCAGAGTGGAAGTTGACCGGGATTGACTTAGAAGAGGACGTCATCGCCGAAGCCCGGGAGCAGGATGAGTCAGGCGATATTCGTTACGAAGTGGCCGATTTCATGGAATGGGATCATGAGGACCGGTTCGATGCCGTCATGATGAATAACATGCTCTATTACTTCTCGCCAGAAAAACGAATCGAATTGCTCGAACGGATGCTCGAGAACCTCGAAGCGTCCGGTGTCGCCGTCCTCGTCACTCCGCTCGCAGAGACGCCGCTCGGCTCTCGGTTTGCCTCGGCGTTCAATGCGTTCATGACCCTTCACGACAACTTGCATCCGTTACCGACAATTCGAGAGTTGCGCCGTCAAATGCAGCAAGTCGGCTTTGAAAATATTCGCTTTATCCCATTCATCCCGGAAGGATCATGGTATATCGTCATTGCCGAACGCGGCAATTGACACATGGCGGACACACGACGAGCCGATTCAAATTTGAACTTGTCTCCAGTCATTTCTATAATGAGATAGAAGCATAAGAGACTATTCACATAGGGAGTTGTTCAACGTGTCGGAAAAAAGAGTCGCCGTGATCGGGGCCGGACCAGGAGGACTTGCGGCTGCGATGCTGCTCGCAAGCCGTGGTGTGAAGGTAACAGTATTTGAGAAGCAGGCGTTCGTCGGTGGACGAACGTCTCGTCTTCAAGTCGGAGAATTCGCGTTCGATCGTGGCCCGACTTTTTTAAATATGCCGTATATTTTAGAAGAGATTTTCGAAGAGACGGGTCGCGATTTACATGACTACGTCGAGATGAAACGCCTTGAACCGATGTACGACCTTTATTTCGATCGAGGGAACCGGGTACTGTCGATGACGACCGACCGTGATCAAATGCATCAGGCGATTGAAGAGCAATTCCCTGGGAACGGGGAAGGCTATGAACGTTTCATGTCCGAACAAGCCATCAAGCTGTCGAAGTTGATGCCGGTCCTGCAGACGGCGCATGACAAGCTGACGGATTACGTGGCTACACGCGTCTTGAAGGCGTTGCCGTTCTTGTCGATTGGTAAATCGTTATATGACGTGTTATCGGAATACTTCACGAGCGAGGAGCTGAAGTACGCCTTCACGTTCCAAGCCAAATATTTAGGGATGTCGGCTTGGGATTGCCCTGGCGGCTTCTCGATTTTGTCGTATATGGAGCATGCCTACGGCGTCCATCATCCGATTGGCGGCGTGAACCAACTATGTACAGCGATGGCGCGCGTCATCGAAGAAGAGGGCGGTGAGATTCGTCTCGGAGAAGGCGTTGACCGTCTCTTGCTCGATGGGAAGCGTGTCAACGGTCTCGTGGCGAACAACGTGCATTACGCGTTCGATGAAGTGATTGTCGGGGCCGATTTCGCCCATGCGATGACGACGCTCGTCCCGAGCGATGCGCTCACGCGTTGGAGTCCGAAACAACTGAAGAAGAAGCGCTACTCGTGTTCGACGTTCATGCTCTATCTCGGGCTCGATCGCGTCTATGACGACGTCGCCCATCACTCGATTCATTTCGCAGACGACTACGAGCGTAACGTGAAAGAGATGACGCAAGACTTGAAGCTGAGTGAAGACTTCTCCTTCTACGTGCAGAACGCGTCAAACATTGATCCGACGCTGGCACCAGCCGGTAAATCGTCACTCTACGTCCTCGTGCCGGTCCCGAATAATCTGTCGAACTTGCCTTGGGAGAAGCTCGAGGCGACGATGACGGAACGTGTCCTCGATGCGCTTGAGACGCGTTCACCGTATCGCGACATTCGTAACCATATCGAGGTCATGCAGCCGCTCACGCCGAACGACTGGGAAGCGTTTGGTGTATATGAAGGAGCCACGTTCAATCTCGGACACAACTTATCGCAGATGATGTATTTCCGTCCGCACAATCAGTTCGAGGAACTCGATCACGTCTGGCTCGTCGGAGGGGGCACTCATCCAGGCAGCGGACTGCCGACGATTTTTGAGTCGGCGCGGATCACGGCGAACCTATTGCGTGACCGGGCAGGTGTCGGCCAATGAACATCAGCTTCGTCGGTGCCGGAATCGGGTCGCTTTACGCGGCCTTGCTCCTGACCCATAAATATCCGTCGCTACACGTGACCATTTATGAGAAAGAATCCCGCGTCGGGGGGCGACTCAATTATGTCGAATTCGAGAACGGCGCCCGCGTCGATGAGGGGCCGACCATCGTCCTGTTACCCGGGAAACTGAAAAGTCAGCTTCAAGAAGCCGGGTTCCCGAAACGTGAGCTCGAACTGCTTGAAGTCGACCCGCTCTATCGCCTCCGTTATGAGGATGGGACGACGTTCTATAAATATCGCGATATCGAGCGCCAGGCGGCCGAAATCGACCGTCTTTTCAACGAGGGTGCCGGATTCAAAAAATATATGGCCCAAAAACGAGAAGAGTATCGCCTCGGCTTCGACGCGTTCTTGGACCGGGGCTATAAGAGCAAGACAGATTTGTTCGAGCCGAAGTTATTGATGCTCCTCATGCGCTTGAAGGCGTATGAGACGGCCCACGAGAACATGAAACGCTTCTTTAAGGACGAACGTCTTCGTGTCGCCTATAGTCTGCAAACGCTCTACATCGGCGGCAACCCGTATGACACGCCATCCCTCTATGGCTTGATTCCGTATCGGGAGCAAGAAGAGGGGATTTGGTACGTCAAAGGAGGATATTTCTCGCTGGCGACGAAAATAGAACAAGAGTTGAAGCGCCGGGGCGTCACGTTCAAGCTGAACGCGAACGTGGAACGCGTCCGCGTCGCCGAAGGTCGGGCGGATGCGGTCGTCGTCGACGGAGTCGTCCATCCGTATGATGCGGTCGTCGTCAACGGCGACTTCCCGCTCATGGAACGCTTGATTGATGGCGTCAAGCCAAAGTCGTATGAACCGTCGAGTGGGACGCTCTTGTTGTATTTTACCGTGAACGGGGACATCGACTTGCCGGTCCACCAATTCGATTTGCCGACTGATTTCGCCGGGTCGATGCGGACCATCTTCGAAGATGGTAAACTGAGCAAGTATCCAGCGATGTATACGTTCAATCCGTCCCTCATCGATGACTCGCTCGCGCCGACGGGGACGAGTGTGCTGTACGTACTCGTACCGGTACCGCGTAAATTGGAACGGAAAGACTTCGAAGCGAGCGGTGCGATCGAGCATTTGATCGGCCGCATCGAACGGATGGTGCCCGATTTCAGAGACCGTGTCTTGGAAATGAAAGTCCGGACGCCGATGGACGCGGAACGATTCGGCTTGTTCGAGGGTGGAAGCTTCGGCATCGCCCCGAAATTGGCCCAATCGGCCGCGTTCAAACCGCAGGCCCGTCCGTATGCCCAGATCGACCGTCTCTATGCGGTCGGGGCATCGGTCCATCCATGCGGAGGCGTTCCGATCGTCATGATCGGCTCGCAACTGTTAGTGAAAAGAATGGAAGAAGAAATGGGGGCATTGTACCATGACGACACAAGAAGCGTATCGTCAATGTGAAGACGTAATGAAAAAAGGCTCGCTCACGTTCTATCGGGCCTTTTCCCTGCTCTCTAAACCTGACCGCCAAGCCGTGGCTGCGGTCTATACGTTTTGTCGGACACTCGATGACGCGGTCGACGAATCTGACAGCCCCGAGGAAAGTTTGACGCATTTTTTGGCCGAGTTCGATCTTTTCTTGGCGGGCGAACCATTGCCGGATGCGCTTTGGGTGGCGCTCGAGGATGTCTGGAAGCGATACGACATGGACGTCGAACCGTTCTTCGAGTTGGCCGAAGGCATGAAATGGGACTTACATAAGACGCGCTATGCGACGCTCGAGGAGACGGAGCAGTATGGCTATTACGCGGCCAGCACCGTCGGCTTGATGCTGTTACCGATTCTCGCGCCGGACGCCGATGCGGCTGGACGCCAGCAATTGAAGCAAGGCGCCATCGATTTAGGAATTGCCATGCAGTTGACAAACATCTTGCGCGACGTCGGGGAAGACCTCGATCGGGACCGGATTTATGTGCCCCAATCGTTGCTCGCCGAGTTCGGTGTCGCGGAAGCCGATTTGTTTGCGCGGCAAGTGACTCCGGCGTTCATCGACGTCTGGGAGACAGTGGCCCGTCGCGCGGAAGCGTTATACAGCAGCGCCCGGGAGACGCATCACTTGTATCCTGTGACGAGCCGGAAGCCTGTCGCGGCGGCAGCGCTCCTCTATGAAGGAATTTTAGATGCGGCCCGGCAGAACGGGCATGACGTCTTCACGAAGCGGGCGTATGTCTCGACGATTCAAAAAGGCAAACTGTTGACCAGATTATAAGCAAGGGCGGTCGTCTTGAGACGGCTGCCTTTTTTGCGCACAAAAAAACCACTTTTGGCGGGGGACCAAAAGTGGTGTAAGCGTTATGTGATTCGTTCATCGGGGAAACGAACGAATCGGACGTGATGAACCCTAAAGATGTGCCTCGTTTCATGGGGAATGAAACAATGGGGCATCTTCGCTGAAGCAGGATGCTTGATGGACTAAGGGGGAACATCAGATGCATGCTGTTCCAGCTGCGGGATACGAGTGGGGAAACTCGCTCATCACTTTTTTCTCGGGTGTGACAAGTTCAAAACGCGATAGGCTCGGGGAAGCCATTCGATCGCTACAGGTGTAACTAACGTTACAAAACTGCTTGAACTCGAATATGATATTATCACGTCTGTCCCGTGTCGACAAGTGTCGAATCCTCTGTTCACAAAATGTTCAAATTGTCAGAGGTATGTCCTCTAACATCGATCGGGCCGCGAATTGTCCTGAAAGCGTCACCATCGGGCTACCGCCACCAGGGTGGGTCGAACCGCCCGCAAACCAGATGTTTGAGACGTCTTCGGAACGGGCCGACGGACGGAAGAACGCTCCTTTTTTCGAGTTGGCCGACGTCCCGTACAACGCTCCGTAATAGGCGTAAAAATCACGGGTCAAATCGAGTGGAGTGACGCGGCGATGGAACAAGACATCGCTGTCTTCCCAATCGACACCGAACGTGCGGAGCCGTCGACGAATCAAATGCTCATACGTCTCGGCATCGATATCGGTCATATGGGCCGGCGCATTGACGAGGATGAACAAGTTATCGCCTGCTTCTCCCATTGACGGGTCGGTATGGGCCGAGTTCGAGATATAGATCGTCGGCTCATCGGCATAGCGTTCCTCTTCAAACAAGGCCCGGAACTCGGCCTCGTAGTCGTCTGAGAAATAGACGTTGTGGTGGGCGAGGTTCAATCGTTTGTTCAAGCCGATCATGATGACGAAAGCGGACACCGATGGCTCGATCGTGTCGCGTGTCGGTACCGGGAACGAGGGACGGTCCATGGCGTCGACGAGACGCGGATATTGCGTGAGCAGTTCCCCGTTCAGAAGGACGGCATCGCAAGACATGACCTCTTCGTGGTCGATGACGACCGCGTGTGCCTTCCCGTTCGTCACTTCGATTTTCGTCACCTCATGGCCGAGCCGGAACTCGACGCCGAGCTCGCTCGCCCGTTTCGCGAAGCCTTTCGCAATCGTCCAGTTCCCGCCTTTGGCGAAATAGACGCCGTCATTCAGCTCGAGATGCGAGATGAGCGCGAACGTGCCCGGAGTGACGTATGGGCTGCTGCCGATATACGTTGCATATCGATCGAGCGCTTGGATGATGCGCGGGTCCTTGAAGTACTTTTTGTGGAGCGCATGCAGGCTCTTGAGCGGATGTACTTTCATCATATCGGCCCAAAGACCGGTATCGATTTTCGAGTCCATCCGCGTGAAGAAGCGGTGATTGGCAATCTCGAACAGTTTTTCCGCCTCGTCTAAGTAAGCGGCCAATTGATTTTTATCGGCTTTATCGCCGGTCAGACGGCGCACCTCAGCTTCCATTTTTTCGCGGTCCGAATCGAATGTGAACGTCGAACCGTCGGAGAAGTGGTTGACCGTGTGCGACTCGAGTTTGACGAGCTCAAAATAGTCATCCGGGTTGGCGCCGCTGTTGCGGATGACGGAGCGGAACACGTCCGGCATCGTAATCGTATTCGGTCCGAAGTCGAAGCGGTGTCCATCGGTGATAATCGGCATGAGCTTCCCACCGACATGCTCATTCTTTTCAATGACGGTCACGTCGTAACCGCGGGCGGCCAAGGTGACGGCGGCACTCAAGCCGCCGAGACCGGCCCCGATAATGGCGATATGTTTCATAGTATGCCTCCTAATTATTGATACGTCCGGCCTTTCCATGAAATCGGCTTCCGTCGCCATTTGCGCACGACCGCGCTCGACAAGAGGAGCAAGTAGGCGATGAGACTGAACGGGTGGAGCCAAAACTGGCGGCCACCCGATTTGACATCGATGGCGAGGCGCGCGAGCAAAACGAACGCGCACGCCAAGAATGAAATCCAGTCCATGCGGACGAGAAAGACGATGAAAGCAGACAGCTGGATGCCGTAGTAGAGAAAGAAATAAAGGGCGATGCCCACTGCTTCATTCATTCCCTTGAATACGTTCTTTGAAAACCCATTCCAGACTTCTTCATTCGTTGCATACATGTCACACGTGATATACGGCGAGACGTTGACGAGCGACGTGATCTTTTTCCGACGTTTGAACTCGCGGCAGAGATCGATGTCGTCAATCAATGAATCATGAATCGAGGCGTGCCCTCCGACATCCTCGTAGCTCGCCCGCTCGACGAGGACGTTCATCCCGTTGGCCGCGGCGAAGGCAGGATGACGGACTTTTCGCCAAAACAGGGGCAAATGCTGGGCGATTAAGACGTGCTGCATCGGAATCAACAGTTTGCCGAGCCAAGTCGGTGTCGGGAAACGGGGGAAGCCGGACAAGAAGACCGCTCCTTCGCGGGCGAGTGTGCCGTGAAGTCGACCGATGAACGTCGGGTCGATCGTCACGTCGGCATCGAGGAACAATACATACGGCTCGGTCGTCCGGGTCGCCAACTGATGGCATGCATGGACTTTACCGGCCCAGCCTTCCGGGAGCGGCACCCCACGGAAGATGGTGAAGCGGGAATCGCCCGCAATCGCTTGAACGAGCGCCTCATATGTACCGTCCTCGGACCGGTCCTCATACAAATAAACGTGACATTCATCCGTCAAGGCTGCCTTTAAACTTGTGACGAGTTTCGGCACGTTCCGCTCCTCGTTCCGAAGCGGGATGCAAATCGCGGTCGAAGGGACAGGGGCCGGAGCGGTGAGCGGCCGGAGGAATAGCAAGTTCACCAGCGTGAAGACGAGCATCAGGGACGTGATGACGAACAGAATCATGAGCGGCCTCTTCCGAGTTGGAGCACGTGCTCTGTCCAATCCGCCAAGCTGCGCTTCGGAGGGAACAGCTCGATATAGCGGTCGGATTGTGCGATCACGTCGTCGCGCGTATCGTCATATAGTCGCTCAAGTGCTTTGGCGAGCTCTTGTTTTTGGTCACGTCGCGTCTTAGAGACGACCGTATGGTTGCGGAACCGCACATAGACGAGCGGGGCGGCGTGGGACGCGAACGTATAATAGATGGCGCACAACCGGACTTCTGGATTGTGAATCAGCATCGTTGCACCGGAACCGATCTCGAGCGGGCGATGCTCCTGTGGATACTCACGTCCTTGCGGGAACACCCAGACGGACTTGCCAGCGAGTAACAGCCGATTAGCATAGTCGAGCGAGGCGCGCACGTCCGATAGTTTGCCTTTTTTGATGGAGAACGCACCTAAGTGGCGGAAGAACGGGAAGCGGCGCAGTCCATCCTCATCCATCAAGACGTGGACGTCGTGACGCAAATAATATTCGTTCAACATGAGCAGAATCATCCCGTCCCACCACGAGCTGTGTGTGCTCAAAAACAATCCAGGTGTCGGCACGTCATCGGTCCGGACGTGAATCGTATGGAAAAACGGACGGATTTGACGCTCTTTGACGAACGTCGAGAACAGGTTATTGAACCATTTCTTTTTGCTCGCTTCGATCATGACGGCTCCTCCGTTCTATCAAGATGAGACCTGCGGCGGTCACGAGGCTGAGGACACCGATCCCGTAGAGACCGGCGTTGACGGCCGTGACTCCGAACAAGGCGTGAAGCATGACGAACAAATAACGGCCGTGCCCGAGCAACATCGGTTCCGCCTCGACTTCAAACCGGTCGAGTAACCAAGAGAAAATGAGAGACAGTCCGAACCAGCCGACGAAGTTTTGCGTCGGGATATCATAATACAAACCGTCATTGGCCCATTCCCAATAGCCTTTCACGTTCGCGGCGACCGGGTCAATCGCCATATCGAGCCAAACAGCGAGGAATGGGACGAGCCAGAGCGTGCGGTTCTTGAACGAGAACAAGCGGGCGACGGCAAAACTCGAGCCGATGACGGCGAGCCAGGCTGCACCGATTGTGACCGGTACACCGAACACGGTCGGACCGAACGCCTCGGCGTAGATATACTCGCTGAACGGGAACCCGGTTTTGACACCGAGCGTCTCGACAGCGATTGAGCCGAAGAAGATGAACGGGACAATCCAGCGGGCGTGGCGGACGCCGTCCGCGATCACCCAACCACCGATGGCCCCAGCGAGCCATAAGAATACCGGGTTTGCCCATTCGAGCCAACTCGGCAACAAATCAAAGCCAACGAGGACGACCCCGATGACATACCAAACTAAAAACCATTTCCAAATCCATGGATACACTTTCATTTCATCACCTCTATTACCATTCTAGAGAGGTTTGTGACATCCGTCTAATAAATGCATGCAAAAAAAGAGCCCCTCGAGAGGGACCCATCAATTCGCCATCCGTTTTCGTTTCTTGACGAACGAGAAGGCGATGAATAAGACGTAGAATGTGACGGCGATGAACCAGAACGACGGCCATTCTTTCCACCGGGCGAAAATCATGTACGTCAAGTAGATGAGACTGACTGTGATGATGAACGAATGGCGCGGGAGCGGCACATCTTTGAAACTCGGGATACGCACGCGGCTGACCATGAGCAGGGCGAGACCCGTGAAAAAGATTGGGGTGAGCAGTTCATTAATCTGGTCCCCGAACGTCGTCACGACGGCGAGCAGTCCGCCGGCCGCGGTGATCGGGACGCCTGAGAAGTAGCTGGCCGTGACGTTCGTCGCCGATAAGTTGAAGCGGGCCAAGCGGTAGGCGCCGAACAGCGGGAATAGGGCGGCGAAGAAGAGGCCGTAATTGCCGTAATCGATAAAGAACGTGTAGTAGGCGAGTAACGCCGGGGCGACCCCGAACGTGACGACATCGGCGAGCGAGTCGAGTTCTTTCCCGAAGTCACCGGCCACTCCGAGCATACGGGCCAGCCGTCCGTCGAGACTATCGAGCATCATGGCGATGATAATCAGTAACGTCGCGTTCGAAAAGTCGCCGCGCGCCGCATAGACGATGGCCAAGACGCCACAGAACAAGTTGCCGAACGTAAATGAGTTAGGAATCCACGAGCGGATTCGTTCTTTCCACATAGGTATTGCCTCCATCTTTGTTATTGAGTGAACCAGCGACCGTCCGTGAATCCGAGCAAGTCAGCCGGAGCGAGTTCGAGTTGATAGCCGCGTTTTCCGGCCGAGATGATAATCGTGTCTTTTTGTTTGGCGCTGTCGTGAAGAAACACAGGGAATCGTTTCTTCGCACCAATCGGCGAGACCCCGCCCCGGATGTACCCGGTCAGTGCCTCGAGTTCCTTCACCGGTACGGGCGAAGCCTTTTTGGCGCCCCAGGCTTTTGCGGCCGCTTTTAAGTCGATATCGAGCTCTCCTGAAATCAAAAAGAAGGCGAATCGGCGTTGCTCGTTCTCGAGACAAATCGTTTTATACAGTTGGTCGAGCGGTTTACCAAGTGATGCGGCGACATGCTTGGCCGAGACGTCGGACTCGTCCACTTCATATGTGTGATACGTGAACGGGACGTTCCGTTGTTTCAGTTGTCTTGCGGCGTTTGTCAGTTGCATCGGTCCCACCCTTTCGTTGAACGACTCTTTTAAGAATAGCAAATAGTGGTAGCGTCGGGCAATCGAACTCGGAAAGTTTTCATGACAAGAAGGAAACAGAATCCATGATAGAGAAATGAATAGTGATTCATTTTATCATGAAGGGGGAAATTAGGATGGAAACGATTCAACTGGAACAGCGGAACGGGGTCGGCTGGCTGAAATGGGACCGGCCGGAAAAATTGAACGCATTAAATGAGACGTTGCTTCGCGAGGCGAGGGAAGCGATGGAGCAGCTCGTGGCGGATGAGGCCGTCCACGTCATCGTGCTCGTCGGGCAAGGACGTGCCTTCTCATCGGGACAGGACTTGACGATTGAGAGTGACGCCGACTATGGAGTGTATTTAGAAGAGGTGTATCATCCGCTCGTGCGGGCGCTTGCCGACTGTCCGAAACCAATCATTGCCGGCATTCATGGGGTCGTCGCGGGGGCGGGTCTCAGTCTGGCGCTCGCCGCGGACGTCCGGCTCGTCGCAAGGTCGACGAAGTTCAGTTCGGCGTTCATCAAAATCGGTCTCGTCGCCGACGCCGGGGGACCATACCATTTACGACGCTTGATGAGACCAGATCTCGCGCTCGCTTGGATGTGGAGCGGCAGCACGATTGACGCCGAACAGGCCGAGACGTTCGGTCTCGTCACGGAGCTCGTCGAGGATGAGGCATACTTGGAGCGGTTGACGACATACGCCGAGACGCTCGCAGCCAAGTCACCGACAGCGGTGCAAGGCATGAAGGCGTTGTTCCGAGCCGATTCGTTCGAGGACGGGCTCGAGCAAGAGATTATCTGGCAACGGAAATGTGGGCAGACGGACGTTCATCGCCAGGCGATGCAGGCATTCTTAAATCGATAATCGATAAAAAAGAAGCGGTCACAGCGACCGCTTCTTTTTGATTGGTTATGAAGTTGGCTTCGGTTCGAACTGGAAGCCTTTTTGTTGCCACGTCCCGTATTTCCAGCGCCGGAAGGCGAAGAAACCGCGGAACCACTCGTCGAGTGAGAAGGCGAGCCAAATCCCGAGGACGCCGAGCCCCATCTGGAGACCGAACAAATAACTGAAGACGACGGCGACGCCCCACATCGAGGCGATTCCAATCATGACCGGGAAGCGAACGTCGCCGACCGACTTGAGCGAGCCCATCAAGACGATGTTCATGGCACGACCTGGCTCCAGGATGAGCGTCGCCCATAAAATCGGTACGCCGACGGCGATGATGTCCGGGTTCGACGTGAACAGGCCGAGCAACGACTTACCGAAGACGGCAAGTCCGAGTGAGGCCACGAGTGATGCGAACATGGCGAGCTTCAACGTCTTGACGGCGCGGGTATACGCCTCTTTAAACCGTTTCCCGCCGATGTCACGGGCAATCAACAGCTGCGTCCCTTGCGCGACGGCGACCGTGAACAAGAAGGCGAGCATCGACAGGTTCATGACGTAGACGCGGGCGGCGAGGGACGCCTCACCCATCGTGGCGATGAAACCGGTGATGATGATTTGTGAGAACTGATACGACAAGTTCTCTCCGGCCGATGGTACCCCGATTTGGAGCAAGGCACGGATATCATCGCGTTGCGGCTTAATCAATTCTTTGAGCGGGAAGCGGAGCATGAGTCGCTTCTTGACGATCCAGAACAAGAGTACCATCGCCGAGAAACGGGCGATGACGATGGCCCAGGCGACACCGGCGACACCTGTCACCGGGAGGCCGAACCAACCCATGACGGCGATCATGGCTCCGATGGCCGTGATGATATCGATGAGAAGAGTCGCGAGCATCGCATGTTTCGTCATCCCGTGACTCCGGAGGACGGAACTGAGCGCCATGATGAGCGCCTCGGTGAAGAGCGACAACCCGACGATTTGTAAGAACAAGAGACCGTGGTCGAACAGCTCATCCGATAGACCGAACAGGCGAAGGAACGTCTCACCGAACAAGAACACGACGGCGACCATGATCACACCGAGCCACATGTTCAAGCTGACGGCAGAACGGGCGAAGTCACGGCTCTTCTTCATCCGATTGGCGCCGATGGCTTGACCAATTAAGATGGTCGCGCCGACCGACGTCACGCTGAAGACGATTAAGAAGACGTTCAAAATTTGGTTGGCGACGCCGACGGCAGAAGCGGCGGCATCAGAGTAATGGGCAAGCATGAGCGTGGCGATAATCCCGGTCCCCATATGGAGCGCGAGCTCGATGAAGATTGGCCACGATATTTTAAATAAACTGAGCTGTTCGGTGTTTTTATTCGGCATGTGTATTCTCCCTTGTTTCTACAATTCTCTCTATGAAATATTTACGTTGTCAAAATCACAAGGGTCATGTTACTCCTTTTGAAATGAAAAAGAAAGGGATTTAGCAAATTATTTTCAACAAAAAAACACCCGCCGAGACGGGTGCAAAACCGAATTTATTTCATTTTCAAAATCGTCGCGCTGAACGGTGCGAGCTCGACTTCGAGTGAGTCTACATCGCGGTCGTGAAGCAAATCGTAAGCGCTTCCTGTATGCCAGAGCGGGTTCAGCTTCGATACCGTCTCTGAGTTATTGAAGTATATCAAATACGTCTCGTCTTTCGTGCAGCGTTCGACGATGAGCGCGTTCGACTCGTCATCGACGAGGTTGAAACGATACGAGCCGGCGTTGGCGAGCACCGGGTGCTCTTTACGAAGGCGAATCAATTTTTGGATATAGCGGAACAGTTCACGGTCTTCCTGCGTCTCATCCCACGGCATGCAACGGCGGCAGCCCGGGTCTTGTTCACCCTCGAGACCGATTTCATCACCGTAATAGATACATGGGCTGCCCGTGTACGTGAGCATCGACGTCATGAGCAACTTGAACTTCCCTTTATGCCCTTTTGCCCGAGTGAGGGCGCGCGGGGTGTCGTGCGAGTCGATCAAGTTGAACGTCACTTCGTTCACGTTCGTCGTGTTCATCATCTCGACGCGCGTCAATTCATCCCGGAACTCGGAAGCGGACGTCCGGTCGAGCGCGAAATAGTTAAGGCTCGCGTTCGTGAACGGGTAGTTCATAACCGCATCGAACTGATCGCCTTGAAGCCACGGCTGCGCGTCATGCCAAATCTCACCGAGGATGTACGCATCCGGATTCGCTTGTTTGACCGTTTTACGGAAATCGCGCCAGAACGCGTGATCAACCTCGTTGGCCACGTCTAACCGCCATCCGTCGATGCCGAATTCTTCGACCCAGTAGCGGGCCACTTCTAATAGATAAGCTTTCAACGCCGGGTGCTCCGTATTGATTTTCGGCATGTTTTTTTCGAACGCGAACGTGTCGTAGTTCGGCTTCGGCGTCGTCTCGATCGGGAAGTCACGAAGATAGAACCAGTCCCGGTACTCTGACTGTGGTCCTTTTTCGACGACGTCTAAGAACCAAGGGTGGTTGTAGCCGACATGGTTGAAGACGGCGTCGAGCATGACTTTGATACCGTTCTCGTGGAGAAGATCGACGAGTTGTTTGAACTGCTCTTTCGTTCCGAACTGCGGATCGATTTCCATATAATCGAGCGTGTCGTATTTATGGTTCGTCGTCGCTTTGAAGATCGGGCAGAAGTAAATGCCGGTGATGCCGAGGTCGACGATGTGGTCAATATGATCGATGATTCCTTGGAAGTCGCCACCGAAGAAGTTGGTGACCGTCGGCTCGGTACTATTCCATGGGAGCGTGCCTTCGGGGTCGTTAGAAGGGTCACCGTTCGCGAACCGGTCCGGGAAGATTTGATACCAGACCGTATCCTTCACCCACGATGGGGCGTGGAAGATGTCGACCGGGTTGATGAACGGGACGCAGAAATAGTAGCCCGTGTCATCGAGCGGCTTATCTTCGAACCAACCTTTTTCCGTATAGACGGCCGTCTCATTGCCGTCATGGAGACGGAAGCCGTAACGGAGCCGGCGGAATGGCGGCTTGATGGCGATGAACCAATAGTCGTATTGGTCGTCGTGTCCGATCTTTTCCATCGGTGTCTCGAACGTGCGCCAAAAGCTCGGCTTGTCCGGATCGAAGTTCCACATGGCCGGGTCTTCCGAATGCCAGTCGTACGGGTCGTTCCAAATTAAGTCAACAGATTGGATATCATTTCTTTTCGTATGGAATCGAATATGTATCGTTTCTCGGTCGTACTTGTACACGAAAGGGGACATGGCGCGGTGGTAGATGGCTTCTTTGATCATGGGTTTGAATTCCTTTCTCTATTAAGAGTTATAACCATTTTACACTGTCTGTTCAGAAAAGAAACAACAGTTGTGAAAACGTTTGCTCAAGCAAAGGGTAATAAAGCGTTTACATTTTGTCAATCGTTCGATTCCTTGTTTCATAAGAAAAACACCTACAAAAAGTTCAAAAAGAGATAAATGGGACAACAGCAGGAAAAATTCCTAAAAAAAAAGTCTTGTAAAACGCTTACACAACTGTATAATAAAAATTGAGGTGAGGATGCAAACGTTTTCACTAACCTACTGATTCTGTAGCGGAGTTGTTTAAAATCAGTAGGCCAGTGCGATTGCGCAAATCTGACCATACTATTCCTTGGGGAGGTTTTTCATCATGAAGATGAAAAAAATGGTAGCAGGACTTTCAACGGCAGTATTCGCTTTCGGTGCACTTGCTGCATGTGGTGGCGGTACGGACAACGGTTCTACTAACGAAGGCGGTTCTTCTAGCGAGAACAAGCCAGAAAAAATCGTAATTTGGGAAGATATTGATAAGTCGGAAACGACGAAAGAAGTTGCGAAGGCGTTTGAAGAAGAACACGGCGTCGCAGTTGAAGTCGTTGAAGTTCAAATGACGGATCAAAAAGACAAGTTGGCGCTTGATGGCCCATCTGGTAAAGGTCCTGATATCGTTCTCGTACCACACGACCAAATCGGAACGATCGCTGATCAAGGTCACTTGGCTCCACTTACGGATGAAGGCGCACTTGAAGCGTTCACAGACGCTTCGAAATCGGCTGTTATGTTCGACGGACAAGCTTACGGCTATCCGAAATCAGTTGAAACACCAGTCCTCATGTACAACAAGGATTTGGTATCAGAAGCTCCTGCTTCAATGGACGACTTGTACAAGTTGTCTACAGATCTTAAAGATAAAGGCGAGTACGGCTTCCTCGGTCTTTGGGATAACTTCTACTTCGCTCACGGTGTAGTGGCTGGCTTCGGCGGTTACGTCTTCAAAGAAGACGGCGGCGCGCTCGACCCAACCGACATCGGATTGAACAACGAAGGCGCAGTTGAAGGCTTCGACTACATCGGCAAATGGTACCAAGAAGGCCTCTTCCCTAAAGGGTTGATCGGCGAGTCTGGTGGCCAAGCGATGGACCAACTCTTCACTGAGAAGAAAGCACACACAGTCATGAACGGACCATGGGCCGTAGATGGTTACGAAGATGCCGGCGTCAACCTTGGAGCGTCTGCATTGCCGACACTTCCAAACGGTGAGCCAATCAAGACGTTCATGGGCGTGAAGACATACGCACTTTCTGCTTACACAGAAAACCAAGAGTGGGCTGAAATGTTCCTCGCAGAACTTACGAACGAAGAGAACGCATTGAAGATGTTTGAAGCTTACAACGAGATCCCACCAGTAGCAGCACTCGAGTCGAACGAGACAATCACGTCGAACGAAGTTGCGAAAGCGGTATTCGATCAAGCGACGAACGCAATCCCAATGCCTAACATTCCTGAAATGGGACAAGTTTGGGAGCCAATGGCACAAGCACTTCAGCTCGTAGCAACTGGCAAGCAAGATGCACAAAAATCAGCTGACGATGCTGTTAAAGTCATCGAGCAACAAATCCAAGCAAACAACCAATAAGGATATGAAATGATGGGGTACGCCGACTGGCGTTCCCCCTCATTTTCTAGAATTGAGCAAACGCTTGCTCGATTGATTTGCTCAAATTGAAAGGAGAAATTGAGGATGGCTTCAATCGCGAACCCTAAAACGCCGGAACAACGTCCGGAAAAACCGACCAATCATGCTCGGAACGCCGCATTACTTTCGATCATTCCGGGAGCCGGTCAATTCTATAACAATCAAAAAGCGAAAGCGATCGCTTTCTTTATCGTCATCATGTCTTATTTTGCAGTAAACTACGATCTCTTTTTCAAAGGAGCGGGCGCAGGACCTGGCGACCGTGGTGGCCTTTGGGGATTGATCACGCTTGGCGAAGTGGCAGGACCTCGTAACGACCACTCCATCTTCTTGATGGTAGAAGGGATTGTCGCATTAATCTTACTTTTCTTCGGAATCGCGTTCTACATCTGGAACATTCGTGACGCCTACCGAGTCGGTCGCATTCGTGATCAGCACCTAAACGTCCCAACGTTCCAAGTGCAACTCCGCAACTTGCGCGACCATGGATTCCCATACTTGATGTTGATCCCGTCGCTCATCTTGCTCGTCTTCACAGTCGTATTACCACTCATTTTCACATTCTTGATCGCGTTCACGAACTATCGTTACAACAACGCACCACCGGCAAAACTTGTCGAGTGGATCGGGTTTGAGAACTTCACACGAATTTTTGAAATCGACATTTGGCGCGACACATTCGTCGGCGTTCTCGGTTGGACACTCGTCTGGACGGTCGCTTCGACGGTCGGTGTCATCGCGATCGGGATTTTCCTCGCGGTCCTCTTGAACCAAGAAGGCCTTCGCTTCCGCCGCTTGTTCCGCTCGATTTTGATTTTGTCATGGGCCGTTCCAGCGTTCATCACAATCTTGATTTTCCGTTCGATGTTCAACGAATCGTTCGGTGTGTTCAACACGACGATCCTTCCAGCGTTCGGACTTGATCCGATCAACTGGATGACCGATCCGACGGCGACACGCAGCGCGCTCATCTTGATTCAATGGTGGCTCGGCTTCCCGTTCATCATGACGCTCATGACTGGGGTATTGCAATCGATCCCTGGCGACTTATATGAAGCGGCAACGATTGACGGTGCGACCATCTTTGACAAGTTCCGCTTGATTACGTTACCGATGCTCTTGTTCGCAACAGCACCGATTCTCATCACGCAGTTCACGTTCAACTTCAACAACTTCAACATCATCTATCTCTTTAACGGCGGTGGGCCGGCTGTACCGGGACAAACTGCCGGTGGTACCGATATCTTGATTTCATGGATTTACAAATTGTCTCTCGGAGCCAACCCGCAATACGGACTTGCGGCTGCGATCACGCTCATTTTGTCATTCTTCATCATGACACTTGCCGTCATCCAGTTCCGTCGGACAAAATCTTTCAAAGACGAGGATATGATTTGATATGAAAAAACAAAAACGAATCAATTTGGCGTTCTCTTATGTCATCTTGACGCTTGCGTCGATCATCATTCTCTATCCAATGCTTTGGGTGGTAGGGACGTCATTCAACCCGGGTCGTACCATCACGTCAAAAATCATTCCAGAAAATCCGACGTTCATTCACTATAAAAACTTGTTCGATCTAACGATTTCGGATTATAGTTTATGGTATGTGAACACGTTGAAAATCGCTTTCATTACGATGGCGCTCGCTGTCATCTTGGTGACGATCACTGGTTATGTGTTCTCGCGCTATCGTTTCGTCGGACGGAAGAACTCGCTCGTCTTGTTCCTCGTCTTGCAAATGGTGCCGCAATTCGTCGCCATCATCGCCATCTACGTATTGCTCAACATGCTCGGTCTTCTCGACACGCACACAGCGCTCATTCTGCTGTATGCCGGTGGCGCGATTCCGATGAATACGTACTTGGCAAAAGGTTATTTCGATACGATTCCGAAAGAGCTCGATGAAGCCGCTCGGATGGATGGTGCCGGTCACCTTCGTATCTTCTGGCAAATCATTTTGCCGCTCGCGAAGCCAATCGTCGCAACGATCGCCCTCTTCAACTTCTTGGGCCCGTTCAACGACTTCATCTTGGCATCGCTCGTCCTTCGGACACCAGAGAAACAGACGCTCGCGGTTGGTCTTTACAACATGATTTCTCGACAGTTCGACAACAACTTCACGTTGTTCGCGGCAGGCGCCGTCCTTTCGGCCCTCCCAATCGTTCTCTTGTTCTTCATGTTCCAACGCTACTTCGTCTCGGGTCTTACTGCCGGTGGTACGAAAGGATAATACTCACTTAAGGGGGAAGCGATATGAGGCGAGGCGTCGTGCTCGTTCTTCTGTCGCTTCTTTTGTTTCCAACAGTCGTCGGAGCGAAAGAAGCAGCATCGTGGGAACAGGAACGCATGTACTTTATCATGGTCGATCGGTTCGTTGACGGGAATCCGGACAACAATGACCAGGTCGATCAGAATGACCCGAAAGCCTTTCATGGGGGCGATATCCGAGGCGTGATTGAAAAACTTGATTACATCGAGTCGCTCGGATTCACGTCAGTCTGGTTGACACCGGTGTTTGAAAACATGCCGGACGGCTATCACGGATATTGGATTAAAGATTTTTATAACATTGATCCTCAATTCGGGACGAAAGAAGATTTGCAAGAACTCGTCGACGAGGCCCATAAACGGGACATGAAAGTCATCCTCGACTTCGTCGTCAACCACGTCGGTCCGAAACATCCGTGGGTCGAAGAACGACCGGACTGGTTCCATGACGAGTTGCCGATCGTGCTTTGGAACGATCAAGAACAAGTCGAGACGCACTGGCTATTCGATTTGCCGGACTTCAAAACGGAAGACCCGGAAGTGAAAGACTACTTACTCGAGGCGGCCACGTATTGGATTGAAGAGACCGGCATTGACGGCTATCGTCTCGATACGGTACGTCACGTCGACAAACCGTTTTGGGAAGACTTCGTTAAAGCGGTGCGGGCCGTCGACCCCGACTTTTATCTGTTGGCCGAAGTGTTCGATCCGGATCCACAGTACATCGCGGAATATGATGACCTAGGCTTCAACAGCATCACGAACTTCACGTTTTACGACCGCGTCTCGAAGACGATGACGCAAAAGTCGGCGAGTGTAGACGAAATCGACGTGGCCGCCAGCTACGCCGAGACGTTCTTCAACGACCCGAACCAAATGGCGACGTTCCTCGATAACCACGACGTAGAACGATTCATGCACGTCGCGGAACTCGGCGGGGCCGAGTCGGCCGAGCGTCGCCTACGCCTCGGATTGTTCGCCCTTTATGCGTCTCCAGGCATGCCGATCGTCTTCCAAGGGACGGAGAACGCACAAAAGGGCGGAGCCGATCCGGCGAACCGGGCCATGACCGATTTCCCTGGAAATGAAGAGCTCCATGAATACGTCACGATGATGAACCGGATGCGAGAGGAATATCCCGTCTTCGCGACCGGCGAACAACGCATGATCGCCTCGAAAGACGGCATGGCCGTGTTCGAGCGTCGTGACGGCGACGATGTCGCTTTGTACGCTATCAATATGAACGCCGAGGACCGAGAGATTGAATTCGAGGTAAGCGAAGTCGGAGAAGATACACGCCTTCGTGGTCTCTTGTTCTCACAACTTGTCACCGACAAACGTGGCACGTTCACCATCAAGCTCGCAGGAGAAAGCGCGAACGCCTACATCGTCGAGGAATCGGAAGTGAACATGTGGACGATCGGTCTACTTGTCATCGCCATCCCGATTTTCTTGACTGGATTGGTCATGTGGAAGCGTCGCAAGAGCGCGAGCTGACGATACCCTGTGATAGGGAATTATGAATTAACGGAAGCAAGGGGGAGCATCATGCAAATCACGATTAAAGAGGTCGCCAAACACGCCAATGTCGCACCGTCGACCGTGTCTCGCGTCATCGCCAACAGTCCGCGTATCAGTCAGAAAACGAAAGAGCGTGTACGCAGTTCGATGGAAGAACTCGGGTACCATCCGAACATTCACGCGCGAAGTCTCGCCAACCGCTCGACACAGTCGATTGGTCTCGTCATGCCGAGCGCAGCGACGAAAACGCTTCAAAATCCATTCTTCCCTGAAGTATTGCGTGGAATCAGTACGAAAGCCCACCAAAACGGTTACTCGCTTTACATGACGACGGGCGTGACCGAAGAAGAGGTCTTGTCGGGGGTCATCGAGATGGTCCAAGGCCGTCGCGTTGACGGCGTCATCGTCTTGTACTCACGTGAAGACGACAAAGTCGTTCAATATTTACGTCAGACAAAATTCCCGTTCGTCGTCGTCGGGAAGCCGTTTGGAGATGCCTCGTCGATTACGTACGTCGACACGGACAACTATTTGGCCGGGCGTGAAGTGACGAAACACTTATACAACCTCGGCCATCGTTGCATCGCCTTTATCGGGGGATCCGATAAACTCGCCGTCACACAAGATCGTCGCAACGGGTACGCGACAGCGTTGATGGAGGCGGGCATCCCGGTTCGGGAAGACTATATCGCTCGTGCCGAGTTCATGACGAAGGGCGGGGCCAAAGCCGTGCGGGAGTTGCTCCAGTTAGAGGAACCACCGACAGCCGTCGTCGTCAGTGACGATATGATGGCGCTCGGCGTCATCAGCACGCTCAGTGAGATGGGGCTTAAGATACCTGAGGACGTCGCCGTCGTCAGTTTCAACAACGTCTACATCGCCGAACATTCGAATCCGCCGCTCACTTCGGTCGAAATCAACATCTTCGGCCTCGGTTTCGAGGCAACGAACTGTCTGATTGAACAGATTGGAGACAGCGCGCCACCTTACGGGAAACGCGTCATCGTTCCGCATTATTTGGTCGTTCGTCAGTCATGTGGTCAGAAAAAGAAAACTGAAATCGTTGAATGAGGTCAAACCTTCCGTTTCATGCGGGAGGTTTTTTTATGTTCAATCAGGATGCATATAATAGAAGCGGAATCAATCGGTCAAAAGTCATATCGTTACAAATAGATTACAATCGTGAAAGAAATGCATGAAACGGAGTTGCAAGGGAACATCTACATTACCGGCCGAATGGCAGATCATTACGAATCCGCCCAGCCAATAACCAAAAAAATAAAGAATTTGAAAGGGAGATACAATCATGGATAACAAACGTTATGTAGGCACTTACTATCAGGAGTCAGAGCTTGTGTCAAAAATTGATGAGCTTCGCGCCCAAGGGCATCGCGAAGACGATTTGTACGTCGTTGTGAAAGATAAGTCGAACCTTTCGATGGTTCGCGGCGAAACGGATGCAGAAGTAAAAGAAACGAAAGCTTCATGGCTTGATCGTTTCTTCGGAGTAGCAGACGGCGGAGACGAAGTACGTCACACGTTCGATAAACTCGGCTTCTCAGAAGAAGAAACAGCGCGTCATCACCAAGATATCGAGAACGGCGGCATGGTCCTCTTACTCGACAAGAATGACGGCGTGTTTGACGACGGACGTAACGATACGTTCGAAGGCGGCCGCACATCAGCTGGGTACGGATCAGAAGGTAACGAAGCGGGCAATATGACCGCGCGTGACTTCGGAACAGGGACTGGCGTAACCGGTGCCGGCATCGGTGCAACAGGTGCAGGCGTCAACTCGAACCGCTTCAACGATATGGATGAGGACATCCGTAACCGTACAGACTTAACGGACGAACAGAAACTCGAGTTGCACGAAGAGCGTCTCCTTGTGAACAAGGAACGTGTGCAGACTGGTGAAGTTCGCGTCGAGAAAGATGTCGTCGAACGCGAAGAACGCGTCGATGTCGAAGTCGAGCACGATGAAGTGTATGTCGAACGTCGCCGTGTCGAAGGGGACCGTGAAGCGACAGGGCATTCGTTCGATGCGACGACTGACCGCGATGAGATTCGCGTACCGGTCACGGAAGAACGTGTCGATGTGACGAAGAAAGATGTCGTTGCCGAAGAAATCATCGTCGGCAAAGAGAAAGTCAAAGATACGGAAACGGTACGTGAGACGTTGCGTAAAGAAGAAGCGCATATCGAAGGGGAAGACGACGTTCGCCATCGCGATCATGAGCTCGATCGCAAACGTCGCGACGAGCGTGACCGCCTGTAATCGATTGACCAAGTACCTCGACAAGGATGGCTCTCTCTGAGGGAGCATCCTTTTTTTTCGCCAAGTAACCATAGGAGGAATCAATGCCATGAAACATGCGATTATCTCTGAAGTATTTGACCAGCCGGAGGCGCTGCTCAATCGAACGGTCGATTTGAAACGAGAAGGATACGCCGAAGAGGACATGTACGTCCTCGTCAAACGAGCCGACGTCGCGGACGCGGTCCGACGCCAGTCGAAGTTATATGTGCTCGTCACCGACGAACCGGGTACGGTCGCCTCACTCGTCACATCGAGCGAGCGACCGATTGAACGCTGGCTTGGTAGCATGCGGCTCACGAAGGAGCAACAGGATCGCTTCGCTCAGGAAGTCGAGCAGGGACGACTCTTCTTGTACGTCGATGCCGACCGTGGCGACCAATCGCTTGAGGCCGGCCGCCCGAAAATGAAATCAGAACCGGAGACGGAAGAACAGACGCTTGCCTTGCACGAGGAGCGCTTGACCGTCGAGAAACAAGCCGTTCAAACGGGCGAGGTCGTCATCAATCGACACGTCGCGGAGACAGTTCAAGAGATTGAAGTCCCGGTCCGCAGGGAACAGGTTCATGTGGAGCGGACACCAGGGTCAGAAGACGTGCTCGAGGACTATGACTTTAATCAGCCCGGCATTCGCACGATTGACGAAGGGGACCATCTCCGGATTCAAGTCATCGAGGAACGGGCGTTCATCGTCAAACGTCCTGTCGTCGTCGAAGAGATTATCGTCCGGAAACAAGTGACCGAAGACGTGAAGACTATGACGGAGACGCTCCGTAAAGAAGAAATTAAAGTGACCGAGGTCGGTCAGACCGACGTCACGATTCATGACCAGACAACCCGAAAGGATGAGACACGATGAGCAAACGTCGATTTGTAGACACATACCAAGACGAGGCGGCCCTCGTCGCCAAAATCGATCAATTGACCGAGGAAGGTTATGAGGAGAGCGACTTATATGTCGTCGCGAGAGACAAAGATGACGTCTCGCTCGTCAAACGGAACACCGACGCAAAAGTGGAAGCAGCGAGCGCGAACTGGATGCAAAAGTTCGCGGGTGTGGCCGAAGGTGAGCAGGAAGTGAAGCGGGCGTTGCTCGACCTCGGTCTCGCTGACGACGACGTCAACCGCGCGTATGGCGATATTTTAAACGGAGGCTACGCCTTGGTTCTCGATGAACCGGACACGGGGTTCAATGATGGAAACAACCCGGCGTTCGAAGGGCACGAAGCGAACGCGGCGTTCGGGCGCGACCAAGACAAGTGACTAGAGCACCTACTGCCTTCTTGAAAAGGTGGTAGGTTTTTTGTTTGCTCCAAAAAGTAAGAAAAAAGTTTATGCAAACGATTGCATTCTCGTGCGAGTCGTGTAAAATGAGAGGTGAGATTGAAATACAGCGCTTTCATAGACAAACGGTTGCATGATTCGATTGTCTAATGACGAGTAGCCTTGTAGAGAAAAAGGAGTGGCAGACAGATGAAACGATTGTTTGCAGTCGACGAATGGAAAGTAATGGAAAAAGGCCTACATCCGGAAGAAAATCGCCTGGCGGAATCAATTACCTCGCTCGGGAATGGGCATATGGGGATGCGTGGCAACTTTGAAGAAGAGTATTCAAACGATACACATCAAGGCTTTTACGTGGCCGGTGTTTATTACCCAGATAAGACACGTGTCGGTTGGTGGAAGAATGGTTATCCAGAATACTTCGCAAAAGTATTGAACGCGACGAACGTCGTTGGGCTTCGTGTCGCCATCAACGGGACGCCGGTCGATTTGGCGAAGTGGGAAGTGAAAGACTTTACGCGTGAACTTGATATGCAGCGCGGTGTCTTGACGCGGACGTTCACACTCGTGAACGGGACGGAAGAGACGAACGTCGAAGTCGTCCGGTTCTTCTCAATCGTCGACAAAGAGATTTTGGCGATCCGTTACAACGTCACTCCGGTCAACTACGAAGCGAAAGTCGAATTCACACCTTTCTTGGACGGCGATGTCGTCAACGAAGACTCAAACTACGATGAGAAGTTCTGGTTGCCGGTCGAACACGGGGTCGAAGAGCGTTTTGGGTTCGTGACAACGAAAACGAAGAAGCTCGACTGGCACGTCACGGCATCGATGATTGCTGACGTTGAGGGGGCACGTTGCGAAGTGCTCGAAGCGACGGACCTTTACGTCGCCAACAAGTTCACGGTCACGGCACCAGCTGGTGAGACGGCGACGGCGTACAAGTACGTCTCGGTCGTCACGAACCGTGATTATGAAGTCGAGGCGTTACAATCGGAAGGGATGCAACGTGTCGAGATGGCGTTCGAAAAAGGCTTCGAAACGCTTCTCGCCGAGCAGACGGAAGCATGGCTCGCTCGTTGGGAAGATGCGGACGTCCGCATCGACGGCGACGCTGAAGCGCAGCAAGGTATCCGCTTCAACATTTTCAACATGTATCAGACGTATACGGGCGAGGACTCGCGCCTCAACATCGGACCGAAAGGGTTCACTGGCGAGAAATACGGCGGCGCCACATACTGGGACACGGAAGCGTATTGCCTCCACTTCTACTTGGCGACGACGAAACCGGAAGTATCGTGGAACTTGCTCAAATATCGTCACAACCAATTGCCGCAAGCAAAAGAGAACTCGGTCAAGAACGTCGGCATGGAAGGCGCCCTCTATCCGATGGTGACGATGAACGGGGAAGAGTGCCACAACGAGTGGGAAATCACGCATGAAGAGATTCACCGGAACGGTGCGATCGCCCACGCCATCTTCAACTATACGAACTTCACGGGCGACAAGTCATACCTAGGTCAATACGGACTTGAAGTATTGGTCGAGATCTCGCGTTACTGGGCGAGCCGCGTCAACTTTGTCCCGCACAAAGACGTGTATATGATTCTAGGCGTCACAGGTCCGAACGAATACGACAACAACGTCAACAACAACTGGTATACGAACTTGATTGCCGCTTGGACGCTCGAGTACACGCAAGAAGTGTACAACTATTTGAAAGAAGCAGAGCCGGCGCGTCTTGAAGAACTGATTGCGACACTCGGTCTTTCAGACGAAGAACTCGCGAAGTGGAACGATATCCAAACGAAGATGTACTACCCGAAAGATGACCTCGTCCCAGACGTGTTCATGCAACAGGACGGCTTCATGGATAAAGAACAAATCTTGGTGAAAGACCTCGATCCGAAACATTTGCCGCTCAACCAAAACTGGTCGTGGGACCGCATCCTCCGCTCGAACTTCATCAAGCAGGCGGACGTGCTCCAAGGACTGTATACGTTCAGCGATCGCTTCACGGTCGAACAGAAGCGGGCCAACTTCGACTTCTATGAGCCGCGTACGGTCCATGAGTCGAGCTTGTCGCCTTGCGTCTACTCGATTATCGCAGCCGAAGTCGGCTATGAAGACAAGGCGGTCGAGTTGTACCAACGTTCGGCACGACTCGATCTCGATAACTATAACAACGATACGGAAGACGGGCTTCACATCACGTCGATGGTCGGCTCATGGATGTCGATCGTTCACGGTTTCGCAGGAATGCGCGCCCTTGAGTCGGAGCTCACATTCAGCCCGATGATTCCTAAGGGCTGGAACGGGTACTCGTTCAACATGCTCTGGCGCGGTCATCACTTGACGGTCACGTCGACGCGTGAACAAGTGACGATCAAACAGACAGGTGGCACGGACGTGTCCATCCGCGTATACGGAAACGTCGTCACGGTCCCGGCAAATGATGCCGTGACAATCGAGACGGTGAAAGCGTGACCAAACGCATCAGCTCAACAAGTCGGCCTCGGCCGGCTTGTTTTTTTATGAAGAGCGTAGACACATCCCATTATTTTTATGGTAGGCAGCACTAGAAAACTATGTTATCTTGATTCTTAGCCATTTTTGAAAGGGGAGACAAAACTTGACGGAAGCCGTTAAAGAACACGCTCGCATCGGAATCGTTTCGATTATCGGGGGAGTGTTCGTTGCATTATCCATGACATTATTTTTAATCCCGGCGGGGGTATACTCGACCGGATTTACGGGGCTCGCCCAAATTTTTACGCAACTGTTTGCGGGGACACCGTTTGAGCTCGGGGAAGGGATTTGGTTCTTCGTCTTGAACGTACCGCTGTTGATCGTCAGTTATTTCATGCTCGGCAAGAACATGATGATTCATACATTGATCAGCGTCGCGGCAGTCACCGTGTTCATTCGCGTGCTTCCGCAGTCGTCAATCATTTCGGACGACCCGCTTTTGAACGCTGTGTTCGGTGGGGTTTTGCTCGCCATCGGTTCGGGGATTACGATTCGTTTCGGTGCCTCGACCGGCGGATTCGATATCGTCGCCCTGATCTTAGCGAAGTTCACGAACAACTCGGTCGGCGTCTATCTGTTCCTCATGAACATGATGATCGCGCTTTGGGCCGGTGCGTTGTTCGGTTGGCAGACCGCGCTTTATACGATCGTCTTCTTATATGTGACGTCGAAAGTCATCGATGAGATTTATACGAATACGCAGCGCCAGACGCTCTTCATCGTCACGAGTCATCCGGACGAAGTGACGAAGGAGTTGCACCAGCACGTCTTCCGCGGCATCACGCTCATGCCGGCGATCGGCACATACTCGAAAGTCGAGAAAGCGACGCTCATGATGGTCGCTCAACGACACGAAGTGCGTGAAATCACACGCATCTGTAAAGACGCCGATCCAAGCGTCTTCATCAATATGGTCCCGACTGAAGATGTCGAAGGTGCGTTCCGACGCTAAAATAAACCCCCGCTGAACGCTCAGCGGGGGTTATTGTATAGGTAGAGATCAAACGAGTGTGAGGGGGACGTGTGATGACTGGAGTCAGTATTGCGACGAAATGGGAGTATGAAGCGACATTGGAGTATTATGACGTTAGCGTGGATGAACGGTTCAGTTACCCGTATGGCGAGTATTTCAAGAGGACGCTTGATGATGTCGAACTCGTTTTCTACAGCACCGGTGTGCGGAAAGCGAACGGGGTCGGTGCCAATCAATATATGATGTCTCGTTTCAATTTAATGAAAGTGATTGTGGCTGGCACGTGCGCCGGAATCGACGATACGTTCAACCAGTTGGATATCCTCATCCCTCATCGCGCTGTTCAATACGATTGCACGGTCAAAGAAGTAGAGCCGCTGATCAAGCAATCGTTCATCGTCGACATTGAACTAGCGAACTACGGGGACGATTTTTTGACGGGTACCATTGCGACGGCCGATCGGGCGGTCGTGATGTGGAACGACTACCTGGAACTGAAAGGACACGACATCACCATCGCGGATACGGAAGCAGGCGCCATCGCGTATATCTGCAAGAAAAATGGCGTCGAGTGTATCATTGTCAAAGGAATCTCTGACTTCCCGACGGATGAACGCGACGCGAATCCAGTCGACTCGAACGTAGAACAAATCAATGTGTACATCGCAAACACCCCGAAAGTGATGACCAAGATTTTTGACGACTATTTGTGGCGCTTTATTTGACCAAGGTCAGAATTGAACGCAAAAAACACCGACTGCATGAACAGCCGGTGTGTGGATTATGCTTTGATGCCGAGTTTTTCTTCAAGGTAGATGGCGATGCCGTCTTCCATGTTCGACGCGGTCACTTCATCCGCGACGGCTTTCAACTGGCTGATGGCGTTGCCCATCGCGACGCCGGTGCCGACGTAGTCGAGCATCTCGAGGTCGTTTTCCTCGTCGCCGAACGCGATGATGTTTTTGCGGTTGATACCGAGATGTTTCGATACTTCGCGCAACCCGAGTGCTTTCGACGTGTTCTGGCTCATGACCTCGATCATGTGCTCCGGCATGCGCCATTGGCGGTTCAAGACGGCCTCGGCGTGGACTTTATTCAAACGAGCGCGGACGTTGTCGACGTGCTCTTTCGTCGCGTGGATGAGGAGCGATGTCGGTTCTTCCTGCAAGTGTTTGAGCAAGTTGCCCGAGGTGACGCTGAGCGCGCGCTCGGCGTACGGGCTGTAAAACTCTTGCGGATCTTTATGGAAATAGACGTGGTCGGTCACTTCGACGACGATGTTGTGCGCTTTCGTTTCCGATACTTCCTCGATAATTTCGTGCGCCGTCTTGAGCGGAATCGGCCGGTGCGTCACTGCGTATGACGGATCTTTCGGGTGATGGACGAGCGCGCCGTTGAAGTTGATGAGCGGTGTCGTCAAGCCGAGCTCTTCGTAATACATGATCGAGTGGCGTTGTGGGCGACCGGTCGCGATCATCACTGCATGACCCGCCTCACGGGCTGCTTGAAGCGCGCGCACGTTGCGCTCACTGATCGTCTTGTCGTCGCGCAACAACGTTCCATCCAAATCGACTGCGATTAAATAACGTGACATAGGGTTTCCTCTTTTCTACGAGTTGCTTATTTCTCAAACCGTACCATATTTCCCGTTTCGACGGAAAGAATATACAATCGAGGTCGCACATTTTACGGTAACAATGCTATACTAAGGACGTATGAATTTTTCATGAATCATCTGTGAGATGGAGGGGACTATCGATGCGTTACTTAGTCACATTGTTCTGGGCGATCTTGCTTTCGAATACAGCAATCTTTATCATTTCTGCTGTCGATGGCGTGACGTTCAACGCGATGCTCGCGACATTCTTTGGCGTCGTCATCACGATCTTTATTGTACTCTTGGACACGCTTAACCAAGATATGGGGATTAGCGACGTCGCACAAGAGAAGTAAGACGTCTACAACCAAGCTGGCTCATATCCGAGTCAGTTCTTTTTATATTATTAGGAGGAATCGAATATGAAAAACAATGCCAAACGGGCGAACTTCATCACGTTCGCCATCATCGGGGTCATCATCGTCATCGGTCTCGGCTTGTTGTTCTTCTTGAACAACGCGAACGAGGAGACGGGCGTCAACGCCGTCACACCTGACGAGCTCGAGACGAAGATTTCAGAAGAAGAGGAAGTCGTCGTCTACTTCTGGCAGACAGGTTGCGAATACTGTGAGCAAGTCAAACCATACGTCGAGCCACTCATCGAAGAGAATGACGCCGTCTCCATCAACTTGGCCGACCACAACGTCTGGACGACTTATGGCATCAACGGGACACCGACGATGATTCGTTTCCAAGATGGAAAAGAAGTCGGACGTGTTGAAGGAGCGGTCTCTGAGCAACAGTATGAAACGTTCTTTAAAAACGAGGAGGGCACACAGTGATCAAAAGCCGCTTATATCAGACTTTGTTTGAATTGAACGCGACCCCGGTCATTGCCAAGCGACTCCGTGCCTTCGCTGAATCGTCAGCGAGCCGGGCTTTCATCCCGTCGTTTGCGAAAACGTATCAAATCAACGTTGATGAAGCGGCGGAACCGATCGAGGCTTATCCGAGCCTGCACGCCTTTTTCACACGTCATTTGAAAGACGGGGTCCGGCCGATTGACGCCAACCCGAACTCGGTCGTCTCACCATGCGACGGAAAACTGTCCATCGTGGCCGATATTACGGACGACAGCCGCTTCGAGGTCAAGGGTCAGTCGTACACGCTCGCCGAACTGCTCGGATCGCAACAAGAAGCAAGACGTTACGCCGGCGGTACGGTCTGTGTCCTTTATTTGAGCCCGCGTGACTATCACCGCGTCCACGTCCCGCTCGCCGGGCGGGTGCTCAGTCATTATGAACTCGGTGACCGTTCGGCACCGGTGAATGACATCGGGTTGACGGAGACGGTTCGTCCGCTCTCACGCAACTATCGTCGCGTCACGCGCTTCGAGACGGCCGTTGGAGTATACGAGCACATCATGGTCGGGGCGTTGAACGTCAATACGATCGAATGGACGCTTGAAGGCGAACACGCGGGCAAAGGCGACGAGGTCGGTTACTTCTCATTCGGCTCGACCGTCATCCTTTGTTTTGAGAAAGGCCGCGTCACCATCGACCCAGCCAAAATCGGCCCGGTTCGACTCGGAGAAGTCATCGGGACGATGCAAAACGGTTGATTTTTAAAACTTTTTCAGGCCGACCGAACGATACACTAGTCGTTTGGTCGGTTTTCGTTTACCATAGAAGGGATATCACTACATGTATAGTAGTTGAATCGCTTTAGCTAATTGGAGGAATTTAACCGTGTTTAATCGACTTTATCCGAAACAGTTCGTCGCGTCAGTATTTGACATCGACCTTGAAGAATTGAAAGACCGTGGGGTACGTGTAATTTTGACGGACCTTGATAATACACTCGTGGCCTGGGACGTCCCGCACGCACCAGAGCTTCTTTTGCTATGGCTTGAAAAAGTGAAGTCACACGGCCTCGATGTCATCGTCGTCTCGAATAATAACGAGAACCGCGTACGTACGTTCACGGAACCGCTCGGCCTTCACTATGTGGCACGTGCGAAAAAGCCGTTACCGTCTGGATTCAAACAGGCGCTCGCAAAATATGGCTATTCGACGAAAGAAGCCATTTTCTTAGGCGATCAATTGTTCACGGACGTACTCGGTGCCAACATGGCCGGGATTCATGTCATCCACGTGCAACCGGTCGTCAAGACGGACGGACTCGTCACGAAGTTCAATCGCATGCTTGAAAAAGTCGTGTTCGCCCATATGAAACGTCGCGGAAAGTACGTGTTGATCACGAAAAAAGTTGAGGAGCTCGCCGTCGATGCGAAGCGCGCCAAAGTGGCCGTCGCCGAGAAAATCGGTGAAGCGATGCACTCACGTTCCGAAGATTCACATAAAAAAGATGAATAAGGACCTCGAACGCACAGGAAGAAGGAGGCTGTCCATGTACGGCGCGTAAGGCGTCGGAATTAACGCTTCAGGAGTAGCGGCGAGGCGCTACAGTGAATGAAGAAGAGGCAACTTAAATGACAGCAGACAACATTATGGAAGAAACAACACGTTATTGCGCCGGTTGCGGTGTCGCTATTCAAACGGAAGACCCGACCGGTGCCGGTTATGCACCAAAATCGGCACTCGATCGCGAGATCGTCATTTGCCAACGTTGCTTCAAATTGAAGCACTACAATCAAATTCAAGACGTCGAATTGACAGATGACGACTTCTTGCGCATCTTGAACGGCATCAGTGCTAAAGAAGCGCTCGTCATTAAAATCGTCGATATTTTCGACTTCAACGGTAGCTGGTTGCCAGGGCTTCAACGCTCAGTCGGCACGAACCCGGTCCTCTTGGTCGGAAACAAAGTCGACTTATTACCGAAGTCGGTCAACCCGAACCGGATGGCCAACTGGATGAAGTCTGAAGCGAAAGAGCTCGGCTTGAACCCGGTCGATGTGCACTTAATTAGTGCGAAAAAAGGGCACGGCATCGACGAGCTCGCAGAGAAAATTGAGTACTATCGTAAAGGCAAGGACGTCTATGTCGTCGGTTGTACGAACGTCGGGAAGTCGACGCTCATCAACCAAATCATCAAGCGTTTCGGAGCAGAAGACGAGGCCATCATCACGGTCAGTCATTTCCCGGGAACGACGCTCGATTTGATTGACGTCCCGCTCGACGATGATGCGAACCTGTACGATACGCCGGGGATTATCAACCGTCATCAAATGGCGCATTATGTCGATGCGAAAGATTTGAAGACGATCACCCCGAAAAAAGAGATTAAGCCGCACGTGTTCCAGTTGAACCCGCAGCAGACGCTCTTCTTCGGTGGACTCGCCCGTCTCGACTACATGGAAGGCAACAAGCGCTCGTTCGTTGTCTACATGTCGAACGAGTTGAAGACACACCGGACCAAGCTCGACAAAGCAGATGAACTATACGAAAACCATATCGGTAAGATGCTCAATCCGCCGAACGAGAAAACGTTGCAATTGTTGCCTCCGCTCGTGCGTCACGAGTTCAGTCTTCGTGACGGCGTCAAGACAGACATCGTCTTCAGCGGACTCGGTTGGGTCGCGATTCACGGAAAAGGTGGACGCATCGCCGCGTGGGCACCAAAAGGAGTTGCCGTCACATTACGTGAGGCGCTCGTATGAGACTGGCCGTCATCGGTCACCCGATTGCTCATTCGCTCTCTCCCGTCCTGCACGAGCAGTGGCTGAGAGCGTCTGGGCTTTTCGGGCGCTATGAGGCTCTTGACGTCACCCCGGACGAACTCGCGGACTTGTTTCAACAGATGCGTGACGGCGTCTGGGACGGTTTCAACGTCACCATCCCGTATAAAGAGGCTGTCATCCCGTACCTGGACGAGCTTGATCAGGCGGCCGAAGCCGCCGGTGCCGTCAATACGGTGTATAAGCGGGACGGGAAGCTGATTGGGACGAATACGGACGGGGCTGGCCTCGTCGCCGCGCTCGACCGCTGGACCGATTGGACGGGCCATGTGCTCGTCATCGGGGCGGGTGGGGCAGCGCGCGGCATCATCAGTGCCTTGCCGACCCGTGACGTTACGGTCACAAATCGAACGATGGAACGGGCGGAGCGTCTCGCGGACGCGTTCGGGATCGAGGCGCAGGCGCTCACAGATGTCGAGATCGCACGGTATGACGTCATCATCCAGACGACATCGGTCGGCATGGACGGCGTCGATTCACCACGATCGTTAAAAGGTTTACGACAAAACACTGTCGTTTGTGATATCATATATCGTCCACTCGTCACACCGTTTTTAAAGGAAGCCGCCAAAGCAGACGCGAAAATCGTCAACGGAACTGCCATGTTCGTCGGACAAGGCGCTTTGGCGTTTGAATATTGGACAGGTGTGAGACCGGATCAACTTGTCGGAATGAAGTTAATTGAACGCTTATTGGAGGAATAAATAGTATGTTATCAGGTAAACAAAAACGCTTTTTACGTGCCGAGGCACACCACCTCTCGCCGATTTATCAAGTCGGAAAAAATGGAGTGAGTGAAGCGATGTGCAAAGACATTAGCGACGCGCTCGAAAAACGTGAGCTCTTGAAAGTTCAAGTGCTTCAAAACTGTACCGATACGCCGAAAGACGTAGCCGGAGAATTGGCTGAAGGCACGAAAGCCGAAGTCGTTCAAGTCATCGGAAAAGTCATCGTCTTGTACAAACAGGCGACTGAGAAAGAAAATCGCCAAATCAAACTCCCATGAGCCGCATCGGCCTGATGGGAGGCACGTTCGACCCGCCACATCTCGGTCATTTATTGATCGCCGAACAGGCGCGCGAACAGTTGGAACTCGATGAGGTCTGGTTTCTGCCGGCGGCGATTCCGCCGCACAAGGCGGGCTTCAGCCCGGCTAAAGACCGAATCGAAATGACTCGGCGGGCGATTGCGGATCAACCTGCGTTCAAACTGAGCTTGATTGAGTTTGAACGTGACGAACCGTCCTATACGGTCGAGACGATGAGACGGTTGCGGGACTTGTATCCGGACGACACATTCTTCTTCTTGATTGGGGCGGACTCGCTCGAATCACTTGAGAAGTGGTACGATTACGAGACGCTCGTCACCCTCGTCACGTTCGGGGCCGTCGCGCGTCCGGGCAGCCGATACCGCATCCCGAAACAGGCAGATGTGCGCACGATCGATATGCCGCAACTCGAGATCTCGTCGACCGATATCCGGGAGCGGACGAGACGGGACAAGTCCATCAAATATCTCGTCCCGCTCGATGTCGAAACTTATATCAAGGAGCGCGACTTGTATGACGTATGAGGAAGCACAATCATTGATTGAGGCGACATTGCCCGAGAAACGCTACATCCACACGCTCGGTGTCGTCGAGACGGCCGACCGGTTGGCCCGCTTGTACGGGGCCGATGTGGAAGCGGCGCGACTCGCGGCGATGTTGCACGACTATGCGAAATATTTGGATGCCGACATGATGCGGCAAGTCGTGGTCGAGGAGAACCTCAATCCGAGCTTGCTTGAGTTCGATGACGAGCTGTTGCATGCGCCGGTCGGGGCCATCCTGTTAGACCGAGCGTACGACCTTGACCCGGCCGTCGTGTCGGCCATCAAGAATCATACGACAGGAGAACCGGGCATGTCCCGGATCGACCAGATTTTATTCGTTGCGGACGCGATCGAACCGAATCGGTCGTATCCGGGCGTCGACGTCTTGCGTGACCTCGCGGATCGTTCGCTCGAAGCGGCCGTCGTCGCGACGTTGCGCCATACGATTGCTTATTTATTGAACAAGTCGGTGCGGATTTTCCCGCTGACGATTGAGACGTATAACCATTTTGTGAAAACACCCTAGGAGGTACAGTATGACTGTAAAAGAAGAATTAGAATTGATCGTGAAGGCCGCTGACGATAAGCGTGCCGAAGATATCGTCGTCCTCGACATGGAAGGCATCTCACCGGTCGCAGATTATTTCGTCATCTGCCACGGTAATTCAGAGAAGCAAGTCCAAGCGATCGCGCGCGAAATCAAAGACGTGGCCGGTGAGCATGAGCTCCCGCTCCACAAATTCGAAGGCATGGACTCGGCACGTTGGGTCCTCGCTGACCTCGAAAACGTCGTCGTCCATATCTTCCATCGCGATGACCGTGACTACTACAACCTTGAAAAATTGTGGGCAGATGCGCCACAAGTGGAAGTAGAAGTCGGCTAATGGCGTACGAAGGGTTCGCCTACGTCTACGATGAGTTGATGAAAGATGCCCCGTACGAGGACTGGGTCGCCTTCGTGCGTCGCCATGTCAAAGACGGTGCATCGCTTGCTGACGTCGGATGCGGGACGGGCTCGGCGACGATTCGCTTGGCGGAGCATTACGAGACAATCGGACTCGACTTATCTGAGTCGATGCTCGAAGTCGCCCAAGAGAAAGCGCTCGAGGCAGGCATCACGCTTCCGCTCTGGCAACAGGATATGCGGGAGCTTGAATTGCCACACCCGGTCGACGCCGTGACAATCCTCTGTGACTCGCTTTGCTATCTCGAGGATGAGGCCGATGTCATCGACACGTTCGAGGCGGTGTACGAACAATTGAAACCGGGCGGCATGTTCATCTTTGATGTGCATTCGCCGAACAAGATGCAGACGCTTTTCAACCAGAAGACGTATGCCTCGAACGGGGAAGATTGTTCGTATATCTGGTTCGCCGACCCGGGCGAAGCACCGCTCTCGGTCGTTCACGATTTGACGTTCTTCGTCGCCCTCGAGGATGGCACGTATGATCGCGTCGAGGAGACGCATGAGCAACGGACGTATGAGTCGGGGCAGTATATGCAATGGCTCATCGGGGCCGGCTTCCATGTGAAATCGGTCACCGCTGACTTCACGGACCAAGCTCCGGGCCCGAACGCAGAACGAATCTTTTTTGTCGCTCAGAAATAAACGAGACCCCATCGCGGATTTGCGATGGGGTCTCGAGCTGTTAACGAATCAAATCGCAACATGCGGTCTGATTCTTTTTTTATTGATGGTTCTGCCCGAAGTGAAGCATCGTTGCAGTCATGTTTGCCCAATTCGTGTTTCCGTGCCTCCAAGTCAGGTGTTTAATACTTGACTTATAAAGGCAGCTTTAGCTTGAGTATACTTTTCTCGGTCATTACGAAATTCTTTTGCTAAATGCCTTTTAAGAAGCCCGTACTCTTTTACAAGCGAAGGATTGTCTCGTAATTTATCTCGAAACTCAATCTGTTTTCCCCAACGATCTTCTGCCACTTTCATGATGTGTAAATGAGCAACTCGCTTATCATTTTTTACTTTCACAAAAAATCTCCGCCAGGTTTGTCCATCTAGTTCAGGTGGTACATAGTGCCAATCATGCAACGTTAATGTATCAACAATATCGTGGATTTTTTCAAACGATTCGATACTAATCATCACATCTATAATAGGTTTTGCGGGTAGACCAGGAACGGCCGTACTACCTATGTGTTCTGCTTCCTTGATGTCAAACTTTGAAAGTAAGTCGAACAACTCTCTTGTTTCTTGTAGACCTAACCGTGCCCACTGCACGTTAGAATCTTCTATTTCAATAGTCTCATAAGCCCAAATTGGAATATTTGAGTGCTCGTGTTTGTCTTCTTTCATGAGTTTATCCCATCTCCCTGAAAGTTTTTTTCACTTTATACCCAGAACCTCATTTTTAAACGCGATATAGAGAACCAGATAATTTTTATCTCATTTTGCTTACAGCCTTGTTTCTCCGTTCACAAGTAATTCAATGTTGATTCATGGCCCCGTCATAATGCTAATCATAAAAAGAGTCGAAAGACCCCATTGCAAGTAGCATGGGGTCTTTGTCATGGTCAAGCCTCGTGACTGAATTGCCATTGGACACCGAAACGGTCTTCGACCATGCCATACGCCTTGCTCCAGAACGTCTCTTGGAGCGGCATAAGGACACGGCCACCGGCAGATAAAGCCTCGAATTCTCGACGGATGGCGTGGAGGTCATCTGTCACGACGGCGAGTGTGATGTTCTGCCCGAACGTGACCGGACCGTCCGGCATAGCGTCCGAAAACATGAGCGATGTACCATGGACGCTCAGACGGGCATGGAGGACGAGGTCGGCCAGCTCGTCCGGTACAGGTTCACCGTCCGGTCCAGGCTGGGCACCGAACGTCATGATGTCCGGGGCGGGCTCGGCGAAGACGCCGGCATAAAACAGGACGGCGTCGCGACAGTCGCCATTGAAATTGAGATAAGGGTTGATCGGCATGAGTGTTCCTCCTCGAATCGTTTCTTTCAGTATGAGACAAACGGATGACGGAAGAATCCGACAAAAGCACGAATTTTCGGACAAGGTTGTTGAAACGGTCGCTGAAACGGGAATGGAGTAGATGAGACATTCTTACGAAAGAAGGCGTAAGGAGATGAAACTGACACGAGGACGTCTACTAGAATTCGGGTTCGTGTTGTTCATGGCGGTCATACTCGTCACGTCGATCATCGAAGGAGAGTGGTTTGACGCGAGCGTCGCCGGGGCGGGGATCGTGTCGGGTTTGATTCCGTTCATCCTCGAGAAGACGTTCAAAACCGAGTTCGACGCTAAAATGAAAGTCGCCTATATCTTATTCTTGTTTGCGTCGCAGTACTTGGGGTCGATTGTCGGATTGTATTCGAACGGTTGGTGGGACACGTTTCTTCACGTGTTGAGTGGGGTGTTTTTGGCGTTTCTCGGCTTCGATTTCTTAAGTCGACTTGATGAGGACATCCGACTTGAGATGCCGAAGCGGTTCGTCTTCGTCTATATCGTCGTCTTCGCGATGGCCGGGGCGGCACTTTGGGAAATGTATGAATTCACATCGGACTTGCTATTGAACACGACGATGCAAGGGAACGGGAACGACGACACGATGGTCGATCTCGTTGCCGGATCACTCGGCGGCATCATCGCGGCCTTGCTCGTGACCGAGATTCACCGAAAAGAACAACATAAGAAACGTAAAAACTGAAAGCGATTGCAAAACGCCCGAGTATTGCTCGAGCGTTTTATTTGTAATAATTATTATCTTTTAATATCATTAACTTTGTAAGAATGATTATAAAGAGGAGGCAACAATATGGATCAACATCGTCGTCTAACTACTAACCAAGGCGTCCCAATCGGGGATAACGCCAACTCCATCACAGCGGGTCGCCGCGGCCCCACACTTCTCGAAGATTATCAACTCATTGAAAAACTCGCCCACTTTGACCGTGAGCGCGTGCCGGAGCGGGTCGTTCATGCTCGTGGTGCCGGAGCACACGGTGTCTTCAAAGTTAAAAATAGCATGAAACGATATACAAAAGCCAAATTTTTGCAGGAAGAAGGGCAAGAGACTCCAATCTTCGCTCGCTTCTCAACCGTCATCCATGGTCTTGGCTCACCAGAGACGCTTCGTGACCCACGTGGATTCTCGGTCAAGTTTTACACGGAAGAAGGGAACTATGATTTCGTCGGAAACAACTTACCGGTCTTCTTTATCCGTGACGCCATCAAATTCCCAGACGTGATCCACTCACTTAAACCGGACCCACGGACGAACTTGCAAGACCCAGACCGTTTCTTCGACTTCATGTCGCTCACGCCGGAATCGACGAGCATGCTCATCCACTTGTTCAGCGATGAAGGGATTCCAGCCTCATACCGTCATATGCGCGGTTCATCGGTCCACTCATTCAAATGGGTTAACGAATACGGAAACACGGTGTACATAAAACTCCGTTGGGTCCCGAAACAAGGCATTAAAAACTTGTCGATGGAAGAAGCGGCGAAAGTACAGGCCGAAGACTTCAACCATGCGACACGCGACTTGTTCAACGCCATCGAGGAAGGCGACTTCCCAGAATGGGATCTCTACGTCCAAATCCTCGACCCGGCCGATATGGATAACTTCGATTTCGATCCGCTCGACGCGACAAAAGACTGGTTCGAAGATGTCATCCCGTATCAACTCGTCGGTACGATGACGCTTAACAAAAACGTCGACAACTATTTTGCCGAGACGGAATCGGTCGGATTCAACCCGGGCGTGCTCGTACCTGGGATTCAACCGTCTGAAGACAAGATGCTCCAAGGTCGCTTGTTCTCCTATTCGGATACGCAACGTTATCGTATCGGGGCGAACTACTTGCAGCTCCCGATCAACTGTCCGTTCGCACAAGTGTCGAACAATCAGCGTGATGGCGTGATGCCGTTCAAACAACAGACGAGCCCGGTCAACTATGAACCGAACCGCTATGAGGACGCACCGAAACCGGACGCGGCTTATATCGAGACGGAACAACCAATCTCAGGAGTGGCTGGACGTCAAAAAATCGAGAAGACAAATGACTTCGGTCAAGCTGGAGAAGTGTACCGTCGCTACTCGGAAGAAGAGAAGACGGCACTCGTGAACAACTTGGTGGCGCACATTAAAGAAGTCCGCCATGAAAACACGGTGCTCCTCTTGATCTGCAACTTCTATCGGGCCGACCGCGACCTCGGCGCGCGTCTCTCGGAAGCACTCAACGTCGATATCACACCATTCTTGAATCAAGTGACGGAATAAGCACGGAAGCAGAGTGGAAAAACGCCATTCTGCTTTTTTTGCGTATACTAGAGATTAGAGGTGATGAGATGAAGGTGCGAAGTGGGGGATACTTACTGATTGAACGTACAAAACGAGCTGACTATATGGACGCGCAACTCATTCCGGAGTTCGTCCAATCAGCGAGTGCATGCATTTGTGGGCAACATCCGACGCTCGATGTACTTTGGGGGACGTCAAAACATGGAAAAGATCAGTACCGGGAACGACTGCGACTCCCTGAAGAAGAGTTCTCCACGCTTACAGAATGGGTAGAAATCTATCAGGAGAGCGGAGAACTCGGATTTCCTCAAGCGTTTCAGACGATTGAACTCGCTAAGGCATTTCGGGACCGTTTCTTCTCTCACATTGAACTCGACATCATTGAAATCGGGCTGCCGGAATCTTATGTTGCTGAATTTTTAGTACAAGGTGACCAAGGAGAGAGTCCCGAGCGTTACGGTGTCGAACGTTTCATGTTACGACACGGATACGACGCGCCATTAGGACAATTGCTCGGGTACGAAGTGCTCGGTTATGAGAACGGTATGTTTCACTCGTATTTATGCAATAGTCTAGAGCAAGACTTCGCCAAGCAGTTCACGTTTCGACTCAATAAAAATGGTTTCATTCCTACGCTTGAAGAAGCGGAACGCTATTGTGCATATAGCAATCAAGAAGACGTTGAGACCGAGCCTGTCATATGGTTACCTTGGGCCATTTATGGAGTGGAGTGAGGTCTCTAAAATTGTCGGGGACGTTCCCTCTATGTAAATATAAGAAAAAGGGGGATGTTTTATGAACCAAATAATCGACACACTATTGAACCATCGCTCCGTCCGTTCATTTACGGACGAGACGTTGACCGACGAACAAATCCGACTCATCGTCGAGAGTGCCCAGCGCGCCTCGACGTCGAGCTTTATCCAAGCCTATTCGATTATCGGGGTGACCGACCCGGAGAAGAAAGCAAGGCTGGCCGAGATTGCCGGTAACCAGCAGTACGTCATCGACAACGGTCACTTTTTCGTCTTCTGCGCCGATTTGTATCGACACGAGTTGATCGGGGAGCTGCGGGAGGCCGAAGTGAATGCGACGCTCGAGACGGACGAGAAGCTGCTCGTCGCGGTCATCGATGCCGCGCTCGCGTCCCAAAACGCGGTCGTGGCCGCTGAATCGATGGGCCTCGGCATTTGTTACATCGGTGGGATTCGCAACGATATGTTCGCCGTGAAGGAACTGCTCAGTTTACCGGAGCGGGTATTGCCGCTCTTCGGACTTGCTGTCGGTGTACCGGAGCACGTCGAAGGCCAGAAACCGCGCCTCCCGTTCGAACATATTTATCACGAGAACACGTACGTCGCAGACGCAGAGCAACTCAAACAAGAACTCGATGCGTATGATGCGACGATTCACGACTACTATGCGGTCCGCGGGTCGAACCAACGAAGTGATACATGGACCGGACAGATGGGACGGATGTTGTCAAAACCAACCCGGCTCGACGTGAAAGACTTCTTGAAGACGCAAGGCTATTTGAAGCAATGAAAAAACCGCCGGGAGGCGGTTTTTAGTTTGTCTCGGCATCGAGCCAGGCGTGGTCGATCGCGCCGAATTGCTTGGCAATGATGACCCCATTTTCATCAAGGACGTATGTTGTCGGCATCGCTTGAATTCGGTAGGCGTTACCGACGATTCCTTCCTCGTCATAGACGACCTTGAACGCATCTTCATATGGGGCGACGAACGTCCGCGCATCCTCGATGTCCCGTTCACTCGTCGTCGTATTGACGGCGACGATGGTCACATCGTCTTGTTCTCGGGCAAACTTGGCCATGTCCGGCATCTCGGCCCGGCACGGAGGGCACCACGATGCCCAGAAGTTGACGACGACCCGCTCACCGCGTAAATCTTCCAAGTTGAACGGCGTCCCATCGGTTCGCTTCAACTCAAAATTCGGTGGGACTTGGCCGATGTTCAATCCGGTCTGGGACGAGTCGGCCTCGAGCCGTGGCGTCTCGTCCGGTAAGCTCGCGTTGATGACGGCGAGCACGACGATGAGCCCGAGTCCGTATTGGACCGCCTTTTGAGATGGCCGTGCTACATATGTGGCGACGGCGATGAGAAGAAAGAGCGGAATGAGCCACCACAACTCGAATGTATCGGTCACAAGCGACCCGACCGACCAAATCGCGAACGCACCGACCACGGTCCAGAGTAACAATCCGAGCGTAGGACTCTGCATCCAGCGCCATGTCGTGACGAGCAGCAAGGCGATTAGGCCGGCCATATAGATATGGAGCGGTTGCGGAGATGAGAGCAGTGGGAGCATCCCATATTTGGGGACGACGAGCGTCACCGCAAACCAAAAGACCAAGGCCGAGAACAACCAATAGCCACGAAGGCTAGGTGTAAGCCGGAATACAAAAATAGCAATCACGGCAGCGGCAATGAGAAGTGACCACGTGCCGCCGGTCGCATAAAGGGATAAGGCCAAACTTCCTGTCGACGCGAGACCGAGGACGATCGCGCTTCCTTTCCAAGCGAGGAAACCGGCGAACCATGTCCCGAGGACGGCATCGCGTTCTTTTTCCGACAAGCCGATTTTTTTAAAGCCGATGTAGAGAATAAGTAGGCTGGCCATCATAGCCAGCAAATCGAGTCGAACGTTCAATGGACCGATCGCAATCACACAATCCCTCCTAGAGAAAAAGCGCCCAAACGAGTGGGCGCTTTCTTTGTTTGTAGTATAGCATTAGCCGATTTGTTCTGCATTGAGGACAGTCTTCATCGCGCCATAGCCACCGAGGATGTTTTGGATATCCTTGTAGCCGAGTGATTGAAGCACACTCGCGGCCATCCGTGAACGGACGCCAGATGCACAGTGAACGGCGATTGCTTGATCTGTCGGGAGACCTTCATGGTCGCGTGCCAGTTTACCGAGTAAGATGCGCTCGGCTTTCTCGTAGTGGCTCGCGTTCCATTCTGTCGCATTCCGGACATCGAGGACGAAAACGTCACCTTTTTCTGCCGACTCGATCGCTTGTTCCGCTGTCACGTCCGTGTACGTTTCCGTCAACAATTCTTGACCGAGTTCTTCGACTGGGACGACGAAGCGGAGACGGTCGAGACCGATTGATTGGAGGTCCGTCTGTACTTGATCGACATCTTCCGCGCTCGCGATGAGCGTGATGTCTTTGTCGAAGTTGACGAGCCAGCCGGCCCATGAGACGAACTTCGTGTTGTAAGGGATGTTGATTGTGCCTGGGACGTGACCTTTGGCGAACTCTTCCCCTTTACGCGTATCGACGACTTGTGTTTCCTCGACGAGCGTATCGAGGCGGTCCGAACCGACGACTTCTGGACGAGCGATTTCGTTCGTGACTTGGTTGCCTTCTTTGTTCACTTTTTTCATCATCGCGAAGTAGTTCGGCGGTTCTGGTTGGTCCGTCGTCAACTCTTTGATGAACGCGTCTTTGTCTGTCATCTGAAGCGCCCAGTTCGTCGCTTTCTCGTAACCGACCGTCGATGTCGGGATGGCGCCGAGCGCTTTCCCGCAGGCACTTCCGGCACCGTGGCCCGGCCAAACTTGAACGAAGTCAGGAAGATCTTTGAACTTCTTGAGCGAGTCGAACATTTGCTCGGCACCGATTGCTGTCGTTCCTTTTACACCGGCTGCTTCTTCGAGCAAGTCAGGACGACCGATATCGCCGACGAAGACGAAGTCACCTGTGAAGATGCCCATTGGTTGTGTCTGGTTGCGGTCATACAGCAAGAACGAGATATGTTCTGGCGTGTGACCTGGTGTATGCATGACTTCGAGTGTGACGTTACCGACTTTGAACGTGTCGCCATCTTTGACAAGTTTTGAGTCGATGTCTTTCGCGAATGCATATTTCCATGACGCGTCGCCTTCGTCTGATAGATAAGCCGTTGAACCGGTACGTTTCGCAAGCTCGAGTGAACCTGAGACGAAGTCGGCGTGGATGTGAGTCTCAGCCGTCGCGACGATCTTCATGCCTTCTTTTTCAGCTTCCTGAAGATACGGTGTGATGTTACGGGCCGGGTCGATGACGACGGCCTCGCCGGTCATTTGGCAACCGACCATATAAGATGCTTGTGCTAATTTTTGATCATAGAAATAACGTAATAACATGTGAAATACCCCCTAAGAATAGTTGACTGTAAACGATTGTCGTTTTTGAAATATATATATAGAAGATTGTTAGACTGTTTCGCCCGTCCAGCTCATCATGCCGCCATCGACGTTGATGACATCGAAGCCGAGTGAATCAAGGTAAGCCGAAGCGTTCATGCTTCGTCCGCCTGCCGCACAGATGACGTGAATCGGTTTCGAACGATCGAGCTCATCGACTTTCGCACCGAATTCAGAGAGTGGCACGTTTTTCGCTTGCTTGATGTGGCCACCTGTAAATTCGTCTGTCTCCCGAACATCAATCAAGTTGAGTGTTTCATCAGATTGAAGCAATGTTTCTAGTTCAGTTGTCGAAATGGTTTTCATGAGTCATTGATCTCCTTTGTGATTGTAGAATTTTTGAAGTGAGTTTCTTTCGTTGTTTTTAATATACCCCCTGAGGTATACTGAATGCAATAAAAAGAATCGGAGGTCGAAAATTGAAGAAATTAATGCTGATTTTATCGATTTTGGTGCTGGTGACGATCGGAATCGTTCTTTTCACGTCCAAAGAGACTAGAATTACAAAAATCGACGTCGAAACACTACAAAACAGATTGGAAAACGAAGAAATAACCTTGTTAGACGTCCGAGAAGTGGACGAATACGTGGGGGGGCATATCGAAGGAGCGATGAACGCACCACTTTCTTCATTAAATGAAACCGAATTACCTTATCCGAAAGATGAGCCGATCTATGTCATCTGCCGGAGCGGAAATCGAAGCGCCCAAGCGGCACAACTGTTGAAAGAACGTGGCTACACTGAAGTTTATGATGTCTCGGGCGGTATGATTGCCTGGGAACAAAAATAAAAACTTACTTATTATATAGGGTAGGGAATGGGAGGAATTGATATGGAATTTGGATTTATCATCACCATCTTTTTGATCGGCTTTATCGGGTCGTTCATTTCAGGGATGGTCGGAATTGGCGGATCGATTATTAAATATCCGATGTTGTTGTATATTCCACCGCTCCTCGGCTTCGCTGCGTTCAGCGCCCACGAAGTATCGGGGATCAGCGCGATTCAAGTCTTCTTCGCGACGATCGGCGGAATTTACGCATACCGGAAGGGCGGTTATTTGAACAAACAGCTCATCTTGTATATGGGTGTCGCCGTCTTGATCGGGAGTTTCATCGGAGGCTACGGCTCGACGCTCTTGTCTGAGAACTTGATTAACGTCGTTTATGCCGTGCTCGCGACCATTGCGACAATCATGATGTTCTTACCGAAAAAGAACGTCGAGGATGTTCCGCTCGACCAAGTCACATTCAATAAAGTGATCGCATCGAGCTCGGCGTTCATCGTCGGGGTGGCAGCAGGGATCGTCGGGGCAGCAGGAGCGTTCATCTTGATGCCAATCATGCTCGTCGTGCTCCGGATTCCGACGAAGATGGCGATCGCGAGTTCGCTTGCCATCACGTTCATCTCGTCAATCGGTTCGACAGCGGGGAAAATTATCACCGATCAAATTGTGTGGGAACCTGCCGTCATCATGATTATCGCCAGTTTGATCGCCGCACCGCTCGGCGCGAACGTCGGTAAAAACATGAAGACAAAATCACTGCAGATGATTTTAGCGCTACTCATTTTAGCGAGTACAGTAAAAATTTGGATGGACATCATCGGTTAATCGAATCAATGTTAAATGGCTACCAAGGCGACTTGGTAGCCTTTTTTGTGTAAAGACTGCAATGGAATTGTTAAGTTTATGTATAGTTGTAAACGTCGATTAGTTGAATCGGGTTCACAAGAACGTTAAAATAGAGGCTATACGTCTAAAAAGAAAATGAGCCTTTCACTTGAATTGCATATAAGGAGTGTTTACATGAATCACACGAATCAACCGAAAGGAAGAATGGACCGATTCCGCCAATCGGCGCTCGACTCGTTCAAAACACATCGTCTGTTCTGGATGTTCACCATCCTGTTATGGACGAAGTCGCTGATCGCGTATCAGTTCTTCTTCAACATGCCGGCCGAGAATGCGGTCCAGGCATTTATTCTCATCATCAACCCGCTCAGCTTCACGTTGTTCTTGTTCGCCTTCAGCTTCTTCTTCGGGGGAAATAAGAGGAAGTGGGCGCTTTATAGTCTATATCTCGTCTCCTCGCTCATCTTGTTCGCGGATACGACCTATTACCGTGAGTTCACGGATTTCTTGACCGTACCAGTCCTATTCCAATCGTCGAACATGGAGACGCTCTCGTCGTCATTCCTCTCGCTTCTCGAATGGAAAGACTTGCTCTTGTTAGGTGATCTCGTCGTGCTCCCGTTCCTACTATGGAAAATGAAAGAGACGAGCCAAGCGTCACAGCGCCGCGTCTTGATCACATTTACGGCAGCCGCCGCCATGTTCGGGTTCAACCTCGTCCTTGCGGAAACGGAGCGTCCAGAGTTACTCACGCGCTCGTTCGACCGAGAACTGTTGGTCAAAAACTTAGGAACGTTCAACTTCCACGTCTACGATGCCATGCTTCAAACGAAGACATCGGCCCAAAAAGCGCTCGCAGACGGATCTGAACTGGATGAAGTCGAGAACTTCACACGTCAGAACTATGCGGCGCCGGACCCGGAGATGTTCGGGAAATATAAAGGCAAGAACGTGGTCGTCGTCTCGTTCGAGTCGGCCCAAAACTTCACGCACAACATGAAAGCGTCGAACGGCGAGTACATCACGCCGAACTTGAACAAACTGATCGAAGAGTCACACTACTGGCCGAACTATTACCATACGACCGGCCAAGGGAAGACGTCAGATGCCGAGTTCGCACTCGATAACTCGCTCTACGGCCTCTCGCGTGGAGGAGTCTACTTCACGAACGCCGATAACGAATACAACGCGTTACCAGAAGTCATCAAAGATGACAACTACTACTCGGCCGTGTTCCACGCCAACAACAAGTCGTTCTGGAACCGAGACCAGATGTATCAAAACATCGGCGTCGACAAGTTCTTTGACGAAGCCAGCTACGACCTCGGAAACCCTGAGGATATGACGGAGTGGGGTCTTCTCGATGATGAGTTCTTCCGCCAATCGGTACCGATGCTCGAAGAGCTGCCGGAACCGTTCTATGCGAAGTTCATCACGCTGACGAACCATTTCCCGTACACGATGCCGAGTGAGAAGCACGAGCTCGTCCCGAAATTTGAGACGAACTCGACGACGCTCAACAACTTCCCGCAGGCGCTCGCCTATCAGGATTACGCCCTCGGCTTGTTCATCGACGAGTTGAAGGCGAACGGCATGTGGGATGACACGATCTTCGTCGTCTACGGTGACCATTACGGCATCTCAACGAACCATAACGCCGCCATGGCGGATCTGCTCGGGAAAGACGAGTTGACGCCATACGACGTCGCCAAGCTCCAAGCGGTCCCGTTCGCGATTCATTTGCCGGGACAAGACAAAGGTGAAGTGCACGAGACGATCGGAAGTCATGTCGACATGAACCCGACGATTCAGCACTTGCTTGGAATCGATACGTCAGAACAGGTCGGATTCGGGAACGACTTGTTCTCGAAAGAGCATTATGACCGCGCCATCTTCCGTGATGGAACGGTCGTGACGCAAGACCATCTGTTCACGCAGTCGATGTGCTATGACGCCAAGACTGGCGAAGTCGCAGAAGACGGTGAGGCGTGTGCACCACTTGAATCAGAAGCGAACAAAATCCTCGAGATGAACGACCAGCTCATCTATTCAGATTTACTCCGCTTCAAACAAGCTCAATAATGAAGAGAGAAAAGATTGGAAACAGTCTTTTCTCTTTTTTTGTGGTCGTCGCGCCTTAGGAAGACTAAGATGAAAGAAGTGCACATCAGAAAAGGAGAACGAGATGACATTAGATTATACGGGAGAACGGGTCATCCCAGATCGCATGGACCCGCTGAACGGCTTGTTGCTTGAACATATCGCCCGTTACCATTTCGCCCTCTTATACATGAACGGACGCGTCCTCGATTTTGCGAGTGGGAGTGGATATGGCAGTCAGTTGATTGCGAAGAACTTGAAAGGGATCGTGACCGAGGTCGTCGCCGTCGACTTGTCAGAAGAGGCGACGCGTTATGCGAAAGGGCGTTATCACCATCCGAACGTCAACTATATCGTCGGCGATGTCGTCGACCGGACGTTGCCGGACAAACTGGGGTCGTTCGATTGTATCGTCAGCTTTGAGACGATTGAACATGTCACCGACTATGAGACGTTCATGGCGAACGTGTGGGACTTATTGAAGCCAGGCGGAATCTTGGTGTTGTCGACACCGTTCGGTCAAGGCGTCGGGCAACCGACGAATGAGCCCTTCCATGCCCATCAGTTCACTGAGGCCGAGTTTGAGGAATTATTTACGGCCTTCACATCGACCGAGTTCTATTACCAGCGAGGCGTGCTCGTCGAACCGAAGCGGGGGACGCGCCATTATCCAATCGGGATCACCGTCGCGGTCAAATAAAAAATCCCGATGAACGAGGTCATCGGGTAATGAAATAGTATAACAGGCCGAGCGCCAAAAATGAGACCGGGAACAAGACGATATACGTCCACGACACCATTGACCAGCTTTTCTTTTGATTGTAGTCTGATTTGTCTTTCCCGAGTCCGACCATGATTGTAAAAATGAGGGCAATCAAGCAAACGAGTAACGATAATCCAATTGTGAGATACATATTGTCACATCCTTCATAGTTTCTTCATACTTCTAGCATAGCTGAAAACAAAACGAAAAAGCCTCTGAAATGTTGGGATTCTGTGTCCAACAATCAGAGGCTTTTATCACACGTCTTGCTGATTAATATACGTCTCAGCATCGTCAATCGGAATGCCGAGCGCCTCATGGATGACGATTAAGGCGCTATCATTTCGTTTGTCCGTCTCGGCAGCAACGCAGTCGAGCGGGACGTGGAGTTCATACTCGCGCATGTACCCGTCGTTCGCCGAGAACAAGATACAGATATCCGAGGCGACGCCGGTCAGGACGAGTGATGTGACGTCGAGCTGTCGCAACAAGATGTCGAGCTGCGTCCCGTAAAACGTCGAGTGCCGCGGCTTGATGATGAAATACTCTTTCTCTTCCGGCGCGATTCGTTCAGCGATAGCGTTGCCTTTCGACGACTCGACGTGACGGATGATATCCTCGGTGCTGTCTTTCCATTGTCCGAAGTTGTCGTTGCAATAGATGACCGGCCAATCGTTCGCCTTAAAATGCCGCTTCAGTTTTAATATCGGGTCGACAATCGGCTCCGTGTTTCGAAGTAGGTCCTCCCCGCCGACAAAGTCGAAATCATTGAACATGTCGATGATGAGTAACGCCGTCTTTGACATCGTGGTCCCTCCATTCCAAGTGAGTCTCACATTATGAAGTACCACTCTGCCGACGGCGTTAATCGTCATTCAGCGAACGTTTTGCTCCGGAATACGAATGCAGTGATGATATAGAACGCGACGATATGAATCAACACATAGAACGCCGAGAACCAAATCGTTACGTCCATTGTTTCCATGAAGCCAGGGCTCTGGTAATAAATCGACAGGTCCGTATGCAAGAAGACGATCCATTTGGCGATGTCCGGCTTCCAAGCGATGAGGAGTCCGCCAATCATCGTCGACACGAAGTTCGCGAGCACGGTGAAACCAATGACGACGCCAACGGACTTGAAGACGACCGAGAACATGAGCGTCAAGAAGATGACGAACACGCCGCTCGAGACACTAAGTAAGACGTTGCGGAACTGCTCGAACGTCAATGCTCCGTCGAGCGTCCAGGCGAAGCCATACGTGACGGCAAGGATGAACACGAATTGGACGAGCATGATCAAAAGAGCGGCGACAAGTTTCGAGAGTAAAATCCGGTCGCGCGAGTACGGGCTCATGAGCAAGTGCTTCAACGTATCAAATTTCAACTCATTTCCAATCATCTCGGCTGTGAACACGATCGTGAAAATCCCGAGGAACGTCATGGCGGCCATCGTCGCATAGTTGACGAATGTTTCCGCGTCACCTGGATTGTCGCCGCTCCGGACGATGAAGTACGTCAAGATGATAATCCCGGTATACATGCCGAGCGCGATCAACGGTTTGATCGTGCGCCGCCACTTCATAAATTCATTGGCCAGTAATGAACGCATTGTTCGTGCCTCCTTCTTTCTTCGTCACTTTCAAGAACTGCTCCTCAAGTGTCTCGTGCTTCATGCCTATTTGATAGACCGCGATGTCGCGATCGACAAGATGTTTCAACAAGTGCGGGATATCCGTTTCCGGACGTGGGACGATGAACGTCTCGGCCGATTGTTGAATGATTTTCACGTCATCGAACGCGAGTGCGACGACATCGAGCGCCTCGTTCATTTGTTTGCGGTCGACTTTACAGAGGATGACGCTCTCCGTCTTCGCTTCGCCGTCACCTTGAATCGATTTGATTTGTCCTTGGTCGATGATGGCGAACCGGTCGGTGATCAGTTCCATCTCGCTCAATAAATGACTTGAGATGAGGATGGCGATGCCGCGATGGTCGGCTAGATGCCGTAAGTAGTTACGCAAATCGGCGATTCCGGCCGGGTCGAGCCCGTTCGTCGGTTCGTCGAGAATCAAAACTTTCGGGTTATGGAGCAGGGCACGGGCAATCCCGAGGCGTTGTTTCATCCCGAGCGAGTATTGTTTCACTTTCATATCGAGCTTCGTCTCGAGTCCGACGAGGGCGCCTAGGGCGTTCAAGTCGACTTTCTTCAGGCCGGGAATCAAGTTCATCGCATGAATCAAGTTCTCGCGGCCCGTCAAATATGGATAGAAGGCCGGGTTCTCGACGATGGCTCCGATGCGACTGAGCGCTTGTTGGCGATCTGTTGAGACGTCGAACCCGTCGACAGTCACAGTTCCGTGTGTCGCCGGCATGAGTCCGGTGATGATGCGGATCGTCGTCGTCTTCCCGGCGCCGTTCGGTCCAAGGAATCCGAAGATTTCTCCAGGGGTGACGTCAAAACTGACGTTTGTCAGGACGTTCGTCTGCCCCATTTTCTTGTGTACGTTTTGTACGGATAACATAAGGTCACCTTGCTTTCGTTGAGAGTATTTTCCAACTGGATTACCGTACTATACGGGGTAGATTGAAACAAGGTTTCACCTATTTTTGAAATTGTTGAAACAAAAGCCTGATTTCACAATTTGTTGATAAGGAAAACTTATTGAAATAGTATGGACGAATTGTGAATTTGAAAGGGTCTTTCCATATGGAAAGGTGTAGTATGGAGAGGAGAGAAAGAGGCAAGATTTGGCTCTTTTTGCAGGACGAATCAGAAGGATGAACTGCTTCGTGCTTAATGTTAAAATGAAAGCGTTCACACATCGGGCGCACAGGAACGGATAGGGGGATTTATTCAATGGGAGAGTCGTCGAACGGTCGCGAAGAAGTGCAAGCATTTTATGGTCCAAACTTAGGATATATCGTTGAATTGTACGAGCAGTATGTGGAAGACCCAGAATCAGTCGATGCGGAGACGCGTCAATACTTTGACGAGCACGGGGCACCGGAAGCGAGCGCACCTGTCGCGCCGGCTGCATCGTTTGATTTAGAGAAAGTCGTGGCAGCGACACGGTTGGTCAATGATATCCGGGCACTCGGCCATAAAGCGGCCGACATCTATCCGCTCAAAGACCACCCGCGCGAGCACGGCTTATTTTCGTTTGACCGCTACGGGTTGAGTGAAGCGGACCTCGAGCAAGTACCGGCTCACTTGTTGTCGGAAGACGTGCCGAAGCCGGGTGCAAACGCGCTCGAGCTCGTTCGTCACTTGCTTGACGTCTATACAGGACCGGTCGCCATTGAGCTCCGTCACTTGGATGACATGGAAGAGAAGCGTTGGATTCGCCGCCGCATCGAGCAGGGCGCATTGAAAGCGAAATACTCGAAGAACGAGAAAATCGAGTTGTTCCAACGTCTAGCGGAAACAGAGTTGTTCGAGTCGTTCCTTCATAAGACATACGTCGGACAAAAACGCTTCTCAATCGAAGGGCTCGACGCGATGGTGCCGCTCCTTGACGCGATGGTCGGCGGCCTCATCTCGAGCGGGTCAGAACATATCAACATCGGGATGGCCCACCGTGGACGCTTGAACGTGCTCGCGCACGTGCTCGGCAAACCGTATGAGATGATTTTCGCTGAGTTCCAGCACGCTCCGAATAAAGAATTGATTCCGTCGGAAGGATCGATCGGCATCAACTTCGGTTGGTCCGGCGACGTGAAATATCACCTCGGTCTCGACCGCAGAGTGTTAGAAGAGAAGAAAGAAGTCCGCTTGAACCTCGCCAACAACCCGAGTCACCTCGAGTTCGTCGGTTCGGTCGTCGAAGGGTATACGCGCGCCGCGCAAGACGACCGCTCTGAAAAAGGGATGGCCGTCCAACATGACGACAAGGCGGCATCAATCTTGATTCACGGGGATGCTGCGTTCCCAGGTCAAGGCATCGTCGCCGAGACGCTCAACATGACGAACTTGAATGGTTATCGTACAGCCGGGACGGTCCATGTCATCGCCAACAACACGATCGGCTTCACGACCGAACCGAGCGACTCGCGCTCGACACGTTATGCGAGTGATATCGCCAAAGGCTATGAGATTCCGGTGTTCCACGTCAATGCGGACGATCCGGAAGCGTGTGTCGCTGTCGCTAAACTGTGCAGCGAGTATCGCGCCAAGTTCCATAAAGACATTCTCGTCGACTTGGTCGGCTACCGCCGCTACGGTCATAACGAGATGGATGAGCCGATGAACACGAACCCAGTGCTCTATAAGGCCATCAAAGAACACAAATCGGTCCGTCATGTCTATGCCGACGTGCTCGAAGCGGAAGGCGTCATGTCGAAAGAAGACAAAGCGACGATCGAGCAATCGATTGAAGATCGTCTCAAATCGGCCCGTGACCTCGTCCCGGCCGAAGAAGAAGATGCCGACATCATCTTGCCGGAAGCGGTCCACAAAGGCTTCCCGTTTGTTGAGACAGGTGTCGAACGTGACGTGCTCCAGCAATTGAATGACGAATTGCTCGTCTGGCCGGAAGGCTTCGGCGTGTTCCATAAGCTGCAAAAAGTGCTCGACCGTCGCCGTGACGCGTTCGCGGACAACGGGAAAGTCGACTGGGGCCATGCCGAGACGCTCGCTTACGCCTCGATCATCTCGGACGGCACACCAATCCGTTTGAGCGGACAAGATTCGGAGCGAGGTACGTTCGCGCAACGTAACATCATGTTGAACGATGTCGAGACAGGCAAGAAGTTCTCACCGCTCCATCACTTGTCGACGGCAAACGCCTCGTTCTCGGTGCACAACAGCCCGCTCTCGGAAGGTTCAGTGCTTGGTTTCGAATACGGCTATAACGTCTTCGCCCAAGACACGCTCGTGCTGTGGGAAGCACAGTACGGTGACTTCGCCAACTCGGCGCAGGTCATGTTCGACCAGTTCATCTCGGCCGGTCGCGCCAAATGGGGACAGAAGTCAGGTCTCGTCATGCTGTTGCCGCACGGTTATGAAGGCCAAGGGCCAGAGCACTCGAGCGCCCGCATGGAGCGTTACTTGACGCTCGCTGGAGAGAAAAACTGGACGGTCGCGAATTTGTCGACGGCCGCGCAGTACTTCCACATCTTGCGTCGTCAGGCGAAGATGCTCGGCACGGAACAAATCCGTCCGATGATCATCATGACACCGAAGAGCCTGCTCCGTCATCCGCTTGCAGCCTCACCGGTCGATGAACTGTCAGACAATAACTTCCGTCCGATCATCGAACAAGTCGGTCTCGGTGAGAATCCGGAGCAAGTCGAACGTCTCGTCTTCTGTTCAGGGAAGATGGCAATCGATTTGCAAGAAGCGACGATGAAGTCAGAGGAGTCACTCGACTTCCTGCACATCATCCGCGTCGAAGAAATCTATCCGTTCCCGGTCCGTGAGATCCGTGAATTGATCAGCCGCTATCCGAACGCGAAAGAAATCGTTTGGGTCCAAGAAGAGCCGAAGAACATGGGGGCATGGACGTACATCGAGCCTCGTCTCGAAGCTGTCACATCGAACCGTCTGAACGTCCGCTACGTCGGCCGTCGCCGCCGTTCGAGCCCGGCTGAAGGGAATCCGACAGCCCATAAACAAGAGCAAGCACGCATCATCCGTGAAGCCATTTCACGTGACGCCGTCTCGGCTGCTGCCGGCACGAGCACATACCAAAAAGATCGTAAATAAGTTAAGGGGGAACTCATTGTGATCGAAATCAAAGTACCTGAATTAGCAGAGTCCATTACGGAAGGAACGGTCGCGTCTTGGCTCAAACAGCCAGGCGACCACGTCGAAAAAGGGGAAGCCATCGTCGAACTCGAGACGGACAAAGTCAACATCGAGGTGCCGGCCGATGAGTCGGGCACGCTCGACGAGCAATTGGCGGCCGAAGGGGACACGGTCCAAGTTGGACAAGTGATCGCTCGCCTCAGCTCAGGATCGGGTGGCGGCACGGCCGTCGCGACGAAGACAAAGACAGAAGCACCTGCTGAGACGGCTCCAGCACCAGCCGAGACGAAAGTCGAAGCGGTCGGAGAAGCGAAGAAAGTCGAGCGCCGTGAAGAGCACGTCGCGAGCCCAGGCAAAGGACCAATCGCGACACCGGCGGCCCGTAAATTGGCCCGTGAGAAAGGCATCGATTTGTCAGCCGTCCAAACGAACGACCCGATTGGTCGCATCAACGTCCATGACGTGACGAGCCACGAGTCGAAACCGGCACCGACGCCAGCGCCACAAGCACCGAAAGCTCCAGCAGCGGCACCGCAACCGGCGGCGAGCGGCAAAGACGAAGAGCGCATCAAAATGACGCGCCGTCGTCAAACGATTGCCAACCGTCTCGTCGAAGTTCAACAGACGGCAGCGATGCTGACGACGTTCAACGAAATCGATATGTCGGCTGTCATGGCGCTCCGCAAACGTCGCCAAGAGAAGTTCATCAAAGACAATGACGTCAAACTCGGTTTCATGTCGTTCTTCACGAAGGCGGCCGTTGCGGCACTCAAACGGATGCCGTACTTGAACGCTGAGATTCAAGGCAACGAGATTGTCTTGAAAAAATACTATGATATCGGTATCGCCGTGTCGGCTCCGGACGGCCTCGTCGTCCCGGTCGTCCGCGAAGCGGATCGCAAGAACTTCGGTGAAATCGAGAAAGACATCTTGCACCTCGCCGATAAAGCGCGCAACAACAAGCTCGGGTTGAGCGACCTCACAGGTGGAACGTTCACGATCACGAACGGTGGCGTCTTCGGCTCACTCTTGTCGACACCGATCTTGAACGGCCCACAAGTCGCGATTCTCGGGATGCACTCGATTCAACTCCGCCCAATCGCTATCGACGCGGAAACGATGGAGAACCGCCCGATGATGTACGTGGCGCTCTCGTATGACCACCGCATCGTCGATGGTCGTGAGGCCGTGACATTCCTCAAGCACATTAAAGACATGATTGAAGATCCAGAACAATTGTTGTTCGAAGCGTAATACAAGCAGGTCCATGCCACGCGGCATGGACCTGCTGTTTATGTGATGAGCGTCTCATCGAGCGTGATTTGATGCTTGCCGTTCGCTTTCGAACGGTAGAGTGCTTGGTCGGCCCGTTCGATGGCGACGTGGGGCACCGTCTCTGTGTGCCAGAGCGAGGCGCCGATACTTGCCCCGACGCTTGTCGTCCCGCCTTCAATGGCGATCGGTTCGGAGAGGGAAGTGATGAGGTCTTGTCCGATTTGAGTGATCAATCGTTCACTCTTTCCATTCCGTTCGAACAAGAGGAAGAACTCGTCACCGCTCAACCGGACCGGGTAGGCACCATCGAGCGTCACGCGTTTCAACCGTTCGGCAATCTCAATCAAGACATCATCGCCCGTGGCGTGTCCATACGTGTCGTTGACGGCTTTGAAACCGTCGAGGTCGATATAGAAACAGACGTACTCGTTCTTCGTCACTTGGGCTTCGTTCAAATAGTGTCGAAGCGCCGTCCGATTCGCGAGTCCGGTCAAGACGTCACGGTTGGCGAGTGACTCGTAATGGACACGTTCTGTCTCAGATTCGGTGAGAGATGAGACAAGTGACTCGAGGGCGAATGCGAGCGACTCGATCTCATGAATCCCAGACTGGTGCGGGAACGTCTTGGCCTTCCCTTGCTTCATCAGAGCAGCCGTTTCGGTGATCCGTTGTAACGGTCGCGTCACGATCGAGGCGAGGAACCATCCGAGCGTAGACGTCACGAGCGAGGCGATGAGACCGATCCATAATATTTTGTTCTCTAGTTCGATGACCGGGGCGAACGCGACTTCGGTCGGTTGGCGAACGACGACACTCCAACCGAGTCCGGCGTAATCTTCATAGCCCTCACCGGTGGCGACGCCCGTCAAATACGTTTTGCCATCCTGCCACGTATCGACGTGCCAGCCCTCCTTTAAAGACGTCGGGAGCGGTTTGCCGATGAGGTGGTCAGGTCCGAGCAACACCGTGTTGTCGCGTCCGCTGACGACGAACAAATCGGTGTAGTCGGATTGATGGTGGAGCGTCCGGTTGAAGTGGCGCAGCACTTCCTTGCCCCATTCCCAGCTGAGGTGGGTCGCGAGCACGCCTTGGAACGAACCTTCGCGGACAAGCGGGACGCTGATGTCGACGAACTGGAGTACTTCACCACTCGGGTTCGGCAACAGTTCGGCGAGCAACACGGCCTCATGGACGTCACCGATGAACGGCTCTTGCTGCGCATTTAGAAACACGGGACGTTCGCCAATCGACGCACCTTCTAAAATCCCGTTCGTCGAAGCGACGACGTTCCCCGACGCGTCGGTCACGCCCATCCATGAGAAGGCGGGAATGTTCGTCTGGACCTGGTCGAGCAGCGCCCGACTCGAGGCGGGGTCGTTCAAGGCGTCAAGTCCTTGGAGCAATTGCACTTCTTGATAGCGTGACCACATGTAAAAGTCGAGCTTGTCGACGAGCTGGTGCGACGTCATCGACAACCGTTCCCCGATCTCGGCTTCGAGCGAGGCGGCAGACCGTTGACTCGTCATGTACGTCAACGTGATGGTGAGTAAAAAGACGAGCGTGGCAATGCTGAGCGCCAAGATGAGGCCGAGGCGCATCGAAAATGATTTCATGAACAAATTCCTCCTACAATCACAACATCCACTTTGTTCATCGTCATCTTTTCCGTGACATGAAGCAAAGTTGAGAAAAAACAAGGTTGATTTCGTGGAAACAGATAGCGCTTTCGTTATAATGAAAGACGAATCGATACAAATAGAGGTGAGACGAATGAAACAGAATAAACTATTGGTCATCGCGACGCTGCTCGCGGTCGCCTTGGTGGCCGTCGTGGTCGTCCTGATGAATCGACCGACCGAACAAGCGGAGACGGCGGCACCGGCGACGGCGAAACACGTGTCGACGGAAGGCCAGCCGACGCTCGGTGATGTGGACGCACCCGTTTCGGTCGTCGAGTTCGGCGATTACAAATGCCCGTCTTGTAAACAGTGGGGCGAAACGGTCTATCCGAAGTTGAAAGAAGACTATATCGATACAGGGAAAATCAGTTTCAGCTACATTAACGTCCTGTTCCACGGACAAGAGTCGATTTTGGCATCGCTCGCGTCTGAGTCGGTGTATAAACAAGACCCGGACGCGTTCTGGGAGTTCCATAAGGCGCTTTACGACGCGCAACCGGCGAGTCAACAGCACGACGAGGCATGGGTCACGGTCGAGCGGTTGACAGAGATTGCGAGCGAGACGACATCGGTCGATGTGGCGAAGCTCGAGGACGATTTGAGTGAGAACTCGACGGTGCTCGAACAGGTAAGTCTCGATGACGGGCTCGTCAAAGAGCACGGTGTCCAGTTCACACCGTCAATCATGATTAACGGCGTCATGCTCGAGGACCCGTTCGATTACAAGACGATTGAGCGATTGATTGAGCAAGGCACACCATGAAGCAGTCATTCTTGACCCGTTATGGTCTGTATCTCGCTTGGCTCGTCGCCCTCACGGCGACGCTCGGCAGTCTTTATTTCAGCGAGATTCGCGAGTTCGTGCCATGTGAGCTCTGCTGGATTCAACGCATCTTTATGTATCCGCTCGTCATCTTGCTCGGGGTCGCCGTGTTCACGGACGACCGGGCGGTGAAGAAGTATGTATTGCCGCTCTCCATCATCGGAGGTCTGATTTCACTCTACCATTATTTGGTTCAAAAAGTACCCGGTTTCGCCGATATCAAGCCGTGCGTGCAAGGCGTACCATGCAACGTGCAATACATCAACTGGTTCGGGTTCGTGACGATTCCGTTCCTTGCCTTGACGGCATTTACTTTGATCACGCTCCTCGTCTGGCGCGTGAGACGCAATTGACAATGAAGGAGATGGAACGTGTGAAGAAGTGGATGCTCATCGGATTGATCAGCTTGATAGCGGTGCTCGCCGCGTGCGGCCAGGAGATTGAAGACCCGCTCAATTGGGAGATCGAGTCGTTCGACTATATGAATCAAAATGAAGAGATGGTTAGTCTGGACGATTTGAAGGGCAAAGTTTGGATGGCCGACTTCGTCTTCACGAGCTGTGAGACGGTCTGTCCACCGATGACGTACAACATGACGAAACTCAATGAAGCGCTCGTCGAGGAAGGCGTCGAAGACGTCCAATTCGTGTCGTTCAGCGTCGACCCGACCGTCGATACGCCGGACAAGATTCAAGCGTTCATGGCTGATTACGACTTGGCGAAAGCCGATTGGCAATTCTTGACGGGGTATTCGCAAGAAGAGATTGAGGCGTTCGCGCAACAAAACTTCAAAGCGCTCGTCCGCAAACCGTCAGAAGGCACCCAAGTGGATCACGCGACGTGGTTCTATCTCGTCGACCAGGACGGGAAAATCATCAAGGCGTATCAAGGATTCCAAGACGTGCCAATCGAGGACATCGTCAATGACATCAAGATTTTACAGAACTCATAAGACGGCCCGTGCCGTCTTTTTTGTATTCGAAAACAGGGGAATCGGCGTTGGTGCCGTATAATGAATAAGGTAGAGGAGTGGATGGAATTGAAGAAGACACTATTATTTTCATTGATGGGCCTGGCTGCCGTGACAGGTACCGTGCTCACGCAATATAAACCGCTCGGGAAAAAGCCGAAGGCGCTCCGGTCGCCGAACCTGGTGAACGGCAAGTTTCAGAATCAGCTCGAGACGCCGATGCGGTTCTCATCGGACGACATGATTTCGATGTCGAAGGAATATTTGAATCCGGACTCGCTCCGGAAACCGAGCGAGCGCTTACCGGTCGTCCCGATCGACTTCAGCGAGAAACTCGGTTCAAGCTTCACACGCATCTATTGGCTCGGACACTCGGCGATGCTCGTCCAAATGGACGGTAAGACGATGCTCGTCGACCCGATGTTCGGCCGGAGCCCATCGCCGCTCCCGTTCGCGAAGAACGAGCGGTTCAGCGAAGACTTGCCGTTCGAGCTCGACGGCTTGCCGGACATCGATGTCGTCTTGCTCACGCACGACCATTACGACCATTTGGACTATGCGACGATTCAAGCGATTCAAGACAAGGTTGCCGTCTTCATCGTCCCGCTCGGCGTCGGTAGCCACTTGAAACGGTGGGGCGTCGGGGCGGAACGCATCGTCGAGCGCGATTGGGGCGAGACGTTTGACTTCGGCTCATGGACGTTCGTTTGTACGCCGGCTCGGCACTTCTCGGGCCGCTCGCTCACCGACCGCAACGCGACGCTCTGGGCGTCATGGGTCGTCCTCGGCGAGACGGACCGCCTGTTCTTCAGCGGGGACGGCGGGTATGGACCACACTTCAAAGAAATCGGCGACGCGTACGGACCGTTCGATTTCGCGGCGCTCGAATGCGGACAATACGATGAGCGCTGGCCGGACGTGCACATGCAACCGAGTGAGACGGCACAGGCGTTCCGTGACGTGCGGGCCGACAAGATGCTCCCAATCCATTGGGGCGCGTTCACGTTATCGTTCCATGCCTGGTTCGACCCAGCTGAGCAGATGGTGGGGCTATTACCACGAGAGGACGTGCTCACGCCGCGTATCGGTGAGCGGATCACACTCGACGGACGGAACGACACGACCAACTGGTGGCGTGACATCGAAGACATGAACAAGCACTGACCGAATTTGGTCAGCGCTTGTTTTGTTAGGAGGAAATCCGTTCAATCTCGTCCGTTTCGATATGAAGTTTGTGTTTGCGCGTATAGACGAGGAACGCTGCTGTCATGAGGATCGAGCTGATCCCGAACAAGACGACCATGAGCTGTAAGCCGATCAAATCGAGGAAGAAGCCAGTGACGAGCAACACGACTTGGAAGACGATCCGGTCGAGCATGTTCCGGAACGAGAAAAAGCGGCCGTGATAGTCTTTCGGCATCCGTGTCTGGAAAATCGTCACGGCCGTCGGGAAGAAGCAACCGACCGAAAAGCCGAACAAGACGAATGCGGCGATCGAGACGGCCGGGATGTCGGCGAAGTAAAGCATGAGCTGGGCGATTCCAATCAAAAACGAGAACGTGAACAAGATGGAGAACACGGAGAACTTCTCACCGATCCGTTTGATGAGGAAGGCACCGGCCATGAAGGCAATCCCTTCGGCCGTGTAAATCCATCCTTTGATCGCCGTCGAATCTTGCAGCTCGCTAATGTTGATGACGAGCAAGTTGAACCCACCGATGAAGAGGAGCGGGATGAGCGTCATGACGAGTGTCATAAAGATGACCGGAATCGATTTGATGATTGGAAAGACGTCCTTGAACCCGCCGGACGATTTCGCGTCCACTTTCTTCGCAGACGGGACGGTCGTCTCGTCGATCTTCAAGAACCACGTCGCGACGGCGAGAAGCAGATAAGCGACAAGCGAGAGCGCGTAGACGTCCCGAAGTGAGATGAGCGTGAGCAAGATGCCGGCGATGGCCGTCCCGATGACCCGGGACAGCGTCGACACGTTCATATGCACCCCGTTCAAGGCGAGCAGCTCCCGTTCCTTGACGATGAGCGGGATGGCGGCCTGGAGTGCCGGGAAGTAGAACGCGGCCGACCCTTGCAGGAAGACGAGGAAAACGACCATCCACAGCACGCTTCCCGTCTCGATGGCGACGAACATGAATAGAACGCTCAGCGCCCGGACAATACTTGAGATGAGCATGATTTTCTTTTTCGAGCCTTGGTCGGTGAGACGGCCGGCGAGCGGCCCGATGGCGACCCCGGCGAGCAATCCGCCAGCGAGGATGAGCGCCTTGACGAAGTCAGACGGCACTTTCTCCTGCATGAACTCCAAGTTGCCGATGATGCCGAGCCAAAGCCCGAGACCGGCGACGAACTCCCCGGTCAAGATGATCCAGACGTTGCGATTTTTCCACATATGGTTAAGTCCTCGATTCTTATTAGGTAATAATAATTATCCTTCAGAACGATTTAGAAAGCTACAAAAAAGAAGCCGGGATTCGGCTTCCGAGAGATATAAGTTTTGACTACATGAACATTTCCATTTTGTAATACAATGTTCCATATAGGAGGTCGATTGTATGAGGACGATATCTTTTGAACTCAACGAAGAAGACGAGCGTCTGATTAGAGCGTATGCGAAGTCTAAGAACCTCTCCCTCTCGACTCTCGTTCGGGACACTGTCTTTGAACGTATCGAGAATGAACTCGATTTGAAATTTTACAACGAAGCAATGCATAGGCACAAAGAACGTTCTGAAACCATTTCATTTGAGGATATGATGAAAGATTTAAATTAACAAAAAAGCATTCGTCCAAATATGGGCGAATGCTTTGCTTTTATTCGTTTCACATCAAATATCGCAGTTATCGTCCGTGCACGTCGCGCCACCCGAGAGCACTTGAAGCGTCGGTGCCGATTCGGCCCACGTCTTCTCGAGCACTTGCGTGAACGCCTCGGTCGGCTGGGCGCCAGAGACGCCATATTTATTATCGAAGACGAAGAACGGGACACCGGTGATGCCGAGGTCGCTCGCGCGCTTCTCTTCAGCGCGGACGTCTTCTGTGTATACGTCTGAAGCGAGCACGTCTTTCACGGCGTCAGCATCGAGTCCGACACTTGTTGCGATCTCGACGAGGACGTCGTGGTCGCCGATATGTTTCGCGTCGACGAAATACGCCTTAAGGAGCGCTTCTGACAATTCTTTCTCTTTTCCGACCGTCTTCGCATAGTGCGTCAACCGGTGTGAGTCAAGTGTACCCGTGACGACCATGTTGTCGAAATCGTACTCAAGTCCGACGGTGCGGGCCTGGGCGGCGACTTGGGCCGTCGTGCCTTTCGCCTGCTCGAGCGGCATGCTGTATTTCTTCGCGAGTGCTTCGTAAATCGAACGCGAGTCGGTCGTCGGTGCGTTCGGGTCGAGCTCGAAGCTCTTGAACTCCACTTCGACGTTGTCCGCGTGCGGGAACTGTTCGAGCGCTTCTTCTAGACGGCGCTTGCCGATATAACAGAACGGACAGACATAGTCTGACCAAACTTCAATTTTCATATTTAATCCCTCCTACAGTCAGTGTAGGATGTCTTGAAATCGAAGTAAATGAATGTGCTCACGAAAAAAGCCCTCGCAAGGAGGACTTAGAAAACGTACCAGAACACGCAGACGAAATGGGCGAAACTGCCGAACAGGATGAACAAATGGAACACCTCGTGGAAGCCCCAACCGCGCCAGTTGACGAACTTCGGCTTGAAGCCGTAGATGAGGCCGCCAATCGTGTACATGACGCCACCGAGGATGAGCCAGAAGATGCCGGCGTTGCCGATGACGTCATGAAGCGGTCCGATGAAGAACACCGATAACCAGCCCATGCCGATATAGAGCGCTGTCGACAAGAAGCGTGGTGCGTGGAACCAGACAAGCTTGAAGATGATCCCGAACAAGGCGAGCGCGTGGACGGTGCCGAACAACACCCAACGCGTCGGCCCTTCGAGCGCAAGCAATGTGAGTGGGGCGTACGTACCGGCAATCAAGGCGTAAATCATTGCATGATCGATTCTCCGGAAGAAGGCGATGACGTTCGGCGAGGCGATGATGCTGTGGTAGAGGCCGGACGACAAATAGAGAAAGACGAGGCTAATGCCAAACAAAATCGCAGCCATGATGGCGAGCGGCTCGCCGAGCAGTGACGCTTTCACCGTCATCGCAATCAACGCGACGAACGCGAGCACGGCACCGGCCAAGTGGGTCAGTGCGTTAATCGGTTCCCGAAAAATCGAATTCATGTAAAACACTCCTTATCACGTCATGTAGTATCCATAACTACATGATAAGCTGTATACGTCAGAACGACAAGGTTTTTGTTTCGACAAATCCGGTTTGTCCGTATACTAAAGGGGAGGTGATCCAATGAAACCGCATGAAATTGTAAAGACGGAAGGGACGCTCCCGAAGCAGGTGCTCCCGACGATCGACTTATATATGGACCAAGTCATCCAGCTGTTCGAGCAACATTACGGCAAGATGAAACGGAGTGACGATGAGACAATTTTGACGAAGACAATGATCAACAACTACGCCAAAGGTAAGCTGTTCCATCCCGTCAAAAACAAGAAGTACACGAACGAGCACTTGATGTTGCTCAGCCTGATTTACGAGATGAAAGGATTGCTCTCAATCAATGACATCAAAGAGACGCTCCGGCCGCTGAACGAGTCGGACGAGGGCTTCTCGCTCGAGGACTTCTATGACGCGTACCAGGTGCAGAAAGAACAGAACATGCAGGCGTTCGAGGCACAAGCCGAGACGCTCCTCGCCAACGTGCGCACGAACGAGACGAACGGCATCCAACAGTCGCTCGCCATCGCCTCGGCCGTCCATATGAGCCACTTGTTCCAACGGCTCGCCGAACAATTGATTGATGAAAGCAATTAAAAATGGCCTACGATTCGTCTGAATCGTGGGCCATTTTTCATTAGTTGTTGATGTACTTCTCGAACACGTCACCGAAATCTTTGCGGTTCCACTCGTGATAGTGACCTTTAAGCCAGTCGAAGCTCTGTTCATTCAATTCCTTGAACGTCGAGGCGACATTCATATCGCCTTGACGAAGCCCGCTCAAAATCGACACCGAATGCGTGAGCGAGGCGTTGGCGTATTCCATCATCTTACGGCCTTCGCGTTGTTTCTCGGCGATGGCGAGGAGCGATTTGTACAAGTCTTTCACATGCTCGATTTGTTTCTTGTTCACGTCAATCGAATACGGCTTGTCGCCGATGGTGAATTTGATCTCGACGTCCATGTCGACCGTGCCGGCCGTCTCGAACATGACGTTATTCAATGGGAAGTGGGCGTATGGATAGCGATACAAGACGCGTTTCGAACTCATCGCGCTCGTTCCGTCGAGGTGAATCATCGCCAAGTTCGTGAAGCAGTACTCGTCCGATTTCGACTTGATTAAGAAGTAAATCTTCTCGTTATCCTCATGGAGGACGTAATCGTCCGAATCCGCCTTATCGAAATCTTTCGGGTCGATGACTTCGCCGATATCGCTGAAGCCCGTCAAATCAGAAGCTAGTTTTTTGAACATGTCAAATCTCTCCTCAGTAGTGGATTTTGTGCATCTCGTTCGGGTCAGACCCGGTCCGCTCGTTTCGGTTGAGTCCGTCGATCGCGTGCATCTCTTCTTTCGTCAACGTGAAGTCGAACACCTCTATATTCTCACGAATTCGACTCGGCGTGACCGATTTCGGGATGACGGCCACACCGTTCTGTAAGTGCCAACGCAGGATGACTTGAGCCGGTGATTTCCCGTGCTTGGACGCGATCTCGGCGATGACCGGATCCTCAAGCGCCTCGCGCCCTTTCATGAGCGGGCTCCACGCCTGGATTTGAATATCGTACCGCTGGCAGAACGCGATTAATTCTTTTTGGGACAAGTATGGGTGGATCTCGACTTGGTTCACCGCCGGGACGATCGAGCACGACTGGATGATCTGTTCAAGGTGGCTGACCTCGAAGTTCGAGACCCCGATGGCCCGGACCTTGCCTTCTTCATACAACTGTTCGAGCGCCTTATACGTCTCGACGAATTTACCGAAGCGCGGCATCGGCCAGTGAATCAAGAACAAGTCGACGTACTCGAGATCGAGCCGGTCGAGGCTGTCTTGGAACGCTTGGAGCGCCTCGTCATAGCCGTGGAACTCGTTCCACAGTTTTGTCGTCACGAAGATGTCTTCCCTCGGGACGCCGGATTCGCGAATCGCTTGGCCGACGCTCTCCTCATTCTGATAGATAGCGGCCGTGTCGATCAATCGATAGCCCGCGTCAAGCGCTGCTTTGACCGTTTCGACCGTGACCGCCCCGTCTTCCACTTTGTACACGCCGAGCCCGAGCATCGGCAGTTTCACATCATTGTTGAGTGTTGTCCATTCCATATTGATTCCCTCCCTCTCAACTCTTACGTTACCGAAAATCGCACGGAAGTGAAAGCGAAAGCTACAGCCGAATGCTTTCACCGTGGGACTTGATCACGATTTGGTCACGTTCGAGCTTGGCAGCGGCGACGAGTCGCTCATACGGCTCCTCGACCGGTTCGTACGATAAGACGAACGTGTCCCAATGCATCGGGAAGAAACGTTTCGCGCCGCTCTGTTTGAACATCGTCCATGCCTGTTCTGGCGTGCAGTGGGCTTCCTCGAACGACTCCGGTTGATAGGCACCGATTGGGAAGAAAGCGAGGTCGATCGGTTCTTTGTTCGCGAGCCCGTTGAACGACTCGGTGAACGCCGTATCCCCGGCGAACAACATGCGGACGCCTTTATATTTCAAGACGTAGCCGTTATAGCCCATATGTTTGTCCCACGGGAAACGATTGCCCCAGTGGGCGATGGGAATGGCTTGGACGTGAAGCCCGTTCGCGAGCGTCAGCTTGTCGTGCGGATGCATCTCGAGCGTCTGCAGGCTCGGGTATTTACGTAACAGCTTGCTCGTGCCCGGGGCCGAGATGACGACCGTGTCGCGGGTAATCAGTCGTTTCAGACTCTTATGATCGAAGTGGTCCATATGGGCGTGGCTGAGCAGGATGACGTCGACGTGCCCAATTTCCTCAATCGAGAGGGCAGGGGCGGTATGACGTTTCATCCCGAACGTGACCGGCCCGACGTGGACGCCGATTCGCTTCGAGAAAACCGGATCCGTCAAAATTTTTAATCCGTACCAATGGATGAGCACGGTCGAATGGCCGACCCAGGTGGCACTGACCATCGTCTCATCGAACGAGGCGAGGTCTGGTTTGACCGTCGGGACTTTGAAAGCCGGTCGAGGCAGTCTTCGTTTCAATCGAGTATATAAGAACGTACCGACACTCGCCAAGACGGCGCTCGGGACGAGCAGGTTTCGTAATCGCATAACAGTCACCTCATCATCTAAGATGGTTTAATCATACCGCTCGACCGACGCCCCCGCATCCGCCGGAAGGTGTAGAAAAAATGGGAGATTGTGGTCCGGCTCTTGCGAATCCGCTTTCAATTTGGTACGGTGACAGTAACTTAGGAAAGGAAGGTACCGCGTGCCATGAAAAAGTCACACTCACTCAACTGATGAAACGAATCATCATTGTTCGCACGAACAGTCACGGGTGAAGTGTGTCCAATTTCAGGCTACGGGGGTGACCCTTCTTTCCGCTTGACCGGATCTCTTCACACCACCGCACGTTGCGGATGGTGTTTTTTGTTTCATCGCGTATCAGACAAACTAGCGAGGTGAAACAATATGTTAAGTATGAAGCAAGTCCGGTTCGACCACGACCGGCAACCCTTATTCGACAATGTCTCGTTCGACGTCGCTGCAGGCGAACGGGCCGTCTTGTTCGGCCAGAACGGGTCCGGCAAGACGACGCTATTCAAGCTGCTCATAGGTGAACTGGCCCCACAGTCAGGTTCGATTGACGTCTTGGGCACGATCGGTGTCGTCGAACAGACGGTGTTTGATGGAGAAGAGACCGCGCTCGACTACGTCATGCAAGGCGACTTGGCGCGCTACAATCTCTACCTTGCCGTCACATCAGGTGATTCGGCGCGCGTGCTCGAAGCGTATGACGAGGCACTCGCGGTTGACGCCTTCGCGCTCGAGCTTGAGGCGAGACAAGCACTCAAACGACTTGGTCTTGACGGACATGACGCGAGCCGACTCCGCGATTTGAGCGGCGGTGAACAGACACGGGTCCAACTCGCCCGTCTCACGATGCGACACGTCGACATCGTCCTGCTCGACGAGCCGACGAACCATCTCGATTTGGACTCGATCGAGTGGCTGACACGCTGGGTGAACGAGTTTTCGGGGACGGTGCTCGCCATCTCCCACGATCGTCAATTCATCGATGACGTCGCGACCGTCATCCTCGAGCTGCATGAGGGGACCATCGTCCGCTATCCGGGCAACTACACGGCGTATAAACATCAGAAGGCTGAGGAACTGGTACGCGACGAGCGAGCCCATGCCCGCTACATGGCGCGGAAGTCGGAGTTGCTCGATATGATCGCCCAATATAAGGGCTGGCATTTAAAAGCGAAAGCGACGGCGAGCGTGCGAAGTCCAGGCGCTCAAAAAGGCGCGGCGAACCTTGCCATCAAGATGAAGGCCCGGGAACGTAAACTCGAACAGCTCGAAGGGACGCGACCTGAGCGTCCGAAAGATGCGGCCCATATCTCGGTCCGCTTCCAAGCCGACCCACTCGAGGCGAAGACGTGGATTGCGGTCGACGACATCTCGTTCGGTTACGACGAACCCCTCTTTGAACGACTCTCGCTCACGGTGAACCGGGTTGACCGCATCTCCATCGTCGGACCGAACGGGAGCGGGAAGACGACGCTGTTGAAACTATTGATTGGCGAACTCGCACCGGAGGCAGGGGATATCAAGCGTCATCCGAAACTGAAAATCGGTTACTTCTCACAGACGCTCGCCCGATTACCGGCCGAAGGAACGTTGCTCGAGGCGCTCCTGGCCGAAAGTGACATCACCGAGACGGAGGCGCGGACGCTGCTCGCCCATTTCTTGTTCCGCCGCGATGAGGTGTATAAGCCGATCCGAGAGGCGAGCATGGGTGAGAAGTGCCGCATCGCCTTCCTCATCTTGTACTTCTCGGACGCGGACCTGCTCGCCCTCGATGAGCCGACGAACTATTTGGACGTGGCCACACGGGAGCAAATCGAGGCCGCGCTCGAGGTGTATCGAGGCGGATTGATTCTCATCTCGCATGACCGGACGTTCCACCGCTTGACGGACCGGACGATCGAGCTTGGGGAGACGGTACGCGTGCTCGAGTCCGGAGATACAAAGCCGGTCGACGTTGACGCGACGCTCCAGACGCTTGAGACATTGACGAGCGAACCGCATATTTTCTTCGACGAGGCAGGAAACGGCATCCCCCTTGCCGAATCCGAACAGAATAGACGAAACAAATAGGGGTGGAATCATATGAAAGAAGAAGTTCGGGCATCACGGGCCGCATCACGGAAGCGGAAGCGGTTATGGCAAACGGCGACGGTCATCGCATTGATTGCTTCACTCGTCGGCGTCATCGCCTTCGCGGCCCTCATGGATACGAAGAACTCGGCGTTGCCGGAGACAGACGACATCGCGACCGAGTCGGTCAATAATGAATCAGAGGCGACAGAAGGAGACGAGCCGGAAGCGGAGGCCGACGAGTCAGCGGGAACGTACGTCTATATCGCGGCACCTTATACGAAAGTGTTCGCCGACGACCGCGCGACGGTCATTTATGAGGCCGACCTCGGTGACCGGTTCGAACAGCTCGAGGCCGTCAGTGGTTTCGTCAAGCTCCAATTGAACGAGCAGACGACCGGATGGGTGACGGAAGCACAAGTGACGGGAGAAGCGACGAGCATTTCCGATGACGATGTGACCGCGGCATGGAAAACCGTCGTCCCGACTGCTGATGAAGCGACACTCGAAGTGCTCGGCCAAGACATCGACAGTGTCCGGGCCACACTCGGTGCCCCGAAAGCGGTCCAGCGTGACCAAGTGAACGAATACCATTTCTATGACGGCTTCTTCTTGATGGTACGTGACCAGCAAGTGCGGGCAATCGACTGGGACCGACAAGCGGTCGCGACGCCTGATGTGACAGCGACGAGCAGTCAAAACGCCGGCAGTTGGTATGAGGGCGAGACTCGCCAGTTGAAGTTGTTCCCATATGACGGTGTCATGCGGGTCCGGCTCGAACAGAAATAACGACAATCGTCGAGAGGACATCCCTTTCGGCGATTGTTTTTATATATTCATTCAAATGAACGTTTGAATGTTAGGGGTGGAAGGTATAAACTAGTAGAGAGAGGGGGCGACAATATGGGCGCACATCACGAACATCACGGGGACGACCATCATCATCATCATACGACGAACCAACGGGCATTATTCTGGTCGTTCGTCCTGATTGCGACGTTTATGGTCGTCGAGGTCATCGGCGGAATCTGGACGAACAGTTTGGCGCTGTTGTCGGACGCGGGCCATATGCTCAGCGACGCGGCGGCACTCGGGCTCAGTTTCCTCGCTGTCCGGTTCGGGGCACGCCAAGCGACGCCGGAGCGGACGTTCGGCTATCGACGCTTCGAGATTTTGGCGGCGTTCGTCAACGGCTTGACGTTGCTCGTCATTTCCATCTATATCATCATCGAGGCGTATCAACGCTTGTTCGCACCGCCAGAGATTTTAAGCGGCGGCATGCTCACGGTCGCGATCATCGGGCTACTTGTCAACGTGCTCGCGGCGTGGCTGCTCATGCGGGGCGAGCGTGACAACTTGAACGTCCGCAGTGCGTTGTTGCACGTGTTCGGCGATTTGCTCGGCTCGGTCGGGGCCATCACCGCGGCCGTGTTGATTATGGCGTTCGGCTGGACGCTCGCCGATCCGATCGCGAGCCTGTTCGTCGCCGTGCTCATCTTGGTCAGCGGCTACCGGGTGACGCGGGAGGCGATTCACATCTTGATGGAAGGGACACCTGACCAAGTCGACGTCGTGGCGATGCAACGGGAGCTCGGAGGTATTGACGGTGTCAAAGAAGTCCATGACTTGCACGTCTGGTCGATTTCATCGAACGAACTCGCTGTCACGTGTCACGTCTTAATCGAGTCCGACACGGACGACCAGCGCGTCTTGCATGATGTGACGGAACGAATCCGTCAATTCGCCACGTTCGAGCGTTCAACCGTTCAAATCGAACGGGAAGCGCAATGTTGTGAGAAACGAACGATTTGGTAAACGAAGAAGCGGTCCCTGACAGAAGTCGGGGACCGCTTTTGTTATGGCTTCAAGACGACTTTGACGCAGTCGTCCAAATGATCGTTAAAGATTTTGTATGCGTCGGCCGCCTGTTCGAGCGGCAAGCGGTGCGTGATGATGTCGGTCGGATCGAACTTCTTGTCGACGATCATCTGGAACAGCTCGGGCATGTAGTGGATGACCGGTGCTTGTCCCGTCCGGATGCTTACGTTACGGGTGAAGAAGTCGCCGAGCGGGAACTGGTTATAGTTCATCGCATAAATCCCGGTCAATTGAACCGTCCCGAACTTCCGGACCGCTTCTTTGGCGACTTTGATGGCGCTGAGCGTGCCGCCTTGAACCATCAACTTTTGCTCTACTTTCTCGATTGGAGACATTTTGCCGTCGAAGCCGACACAGTCGATGACGACGTCAGCACCGCCGTTCGTGATCTCATAAATGTATTTGCCCGTATCAATCGGGTCTTTCATGAGAACGGTCTCAACGTTGTTCGACAATTTGGCTCGGTTCAAGCGATACAATTCCGGGTCGACGGCGATGACGCGTTTCGCACCACGCACCCAGGCGAGCTTTTGTGTCATTAGTCCGACCGGTCCCGAACCGAGGACGACGACCGTGTCGCCGGCTTTCATCCCGGAACTGTCCAAACTCCACCAAGCGGTCGGGATGACGTCGGAGAGGAAGAGGAGTGCTTCGTCGTCGAGTTCGCACGATTCGGGAATGACGAGCGGCATGAAGTTGCCGTAAGGCACTTTCAAATATTCGGCCTGCCCCCCAGGATGGTTCCCGAACTGCTCGGTGAATCCGAAATAGCCGCCCGCGTCCGTATGCGGGGCGTGGTTCGAATTGTCACACTGACTCTCCATCTCGTTCTCGCAATAGAAACAATGGCCGCACGAGACGTTGAACGGTAAGACGACCCGGTCGCCTTTTTTCACTTTCGTCACGTCAGGTCCGACTTCCTCGACGATGCCCATCGGTTCGTGCCCGATGACGTAGCCATGTCGGGTCGGCATGTTGCCTAAGTAGATGTGCAAATCTGATCCGCAGATGGCCGTCGAGGTGATTTTGACGATAATCTCTTCCCGATTCTCAATCTCTGGGTCTTTCACGTCTTTCACTTCGATGTTCTTCGCTCCTTGATAGGTGACAGCACGCATTTGTCCACTTCCTCCCTTTTTTCAAAAACAAGTAAGTCACAACAAGAGTACTGTACCCCTCCCGCACGCATGCGAATCCGATTTTTGGGGAAAATAGGAAAAGGGACTCACTGAGGAGCCCCGGTCCCAGTGACGTCGATGACGACGATCTCCGGTGGGTTGAATACGCGCGGTACGCTGACGCTATAGTTGAAACCGCGCCCGATGACGTGGGTGAACGACTCGTGTTCGTACAGGCCGCCGGCATACTTCGGGAAGAAGCCCTGGTCCGGCGCGTACAGTCCGTTCAATAAATAGGGGATGCGAACCTGCCCGCCGTGGGCATGGCCTGACAGGACGAGGTCGAACGGCAGGGCGGCGTATGTCTCGACTTGTTCGGCCCGGTGTGACAAGAGCAGGCTGAACGCCGTCTCGGTGTCGACATCGCCGAGCGAGGTCAAGGCCGTCTCTTCCCAGCTCGCCTGAATATTTTCGGTATACGTCCGGAGCGGGTCTTCGAGCCCACCGACGAGGAGATCGACCCCATTGACGTTGACTGAGGCCGTCTCATTCTCGAGCACCGTCACGCCGTAGGAGCGGAACACGTCTTTGACGTCGTGACGGACAAAGTCGTCAGAGCCGTCAATCTCGTGGTTGCCGGTCACGAAATACATCGGCGCGATGCCCTGCAGCCCTTCAATCAATTCGAAGGAGGCATCGGGTGAGCGGAAGCGGTCGAGGATATCGCCGGGAAGGGCGATCAAATCCGGTTCCTGTTCCCGCACTTTGTCGATTAAGACGCGTTGGTCGTCCCCGTACGAATAGCCGTGCAAATCGGACAATAGGACGACCCGGAACGATTGTCCCGACGCGAGCTTGTCCGACTCGATCGCGTAGTTCCGGACGGTCAGTCCGTTATAGAAAGCGGCGAGGAGGAACGCGACTCCGACGCCGATCGTCACATATTTACGTTTGCCTTTGAACATCGTCCGCCTCCTCTCGATGAATCGTTCGTTTCTTCAGTTTACTCTGTTGATGCTCCGGACGCAAAAAAAGCCCGCTCGGAAGCGGGCCATCGAATTATGCTGCTTTGGCAGTCAACTTGACGTCGACGTTGCCGCGTATCGCTTTCGAGTACGGGCAAACTTGGTGTGCCGCTTCGACAAGACGTTCCGCCGTCGCTTGATCGACACCTTTGATTTCGACTTCGAGTTCGACCGAGATGAAGAAACCTTCATCGTCTTGGTTGAGCGTCACGTGTCCTGTGACGTTCGTGCCGTCTGTTTTAATACGTTCTTTGCCGATGACGAGGTTCAAGGCGCTACCGAAACATGCCGCGTAACCTGCTGCGAAGAGTTGCTCCGGGTTCGTCGCTTCGTCCGCGTGTTTTGAGCCGGGCATTGATACGTTCAAGTCGATGACGCCGTCCGTCGATGTGACGCGACCTTCGCGGCCACCGATTGCAGTTGCAGAAGCTGTGAATAATGGTTTCATGATTCAATTCCTCCATTTCGTTTTTAGGCAATTAAGTTGTGCACAATCTAATTATAGGGCAGTCAAACAGATAAGCAAATGATATGCTTGTCCTAAGACTATAGCCGGAGGAAATTTTATGAAAAGTTCATTAACATTAGAGCATCAGATCTGTTTTCAGCTCTATACCGCTTCAAAAGAGCTTACAAGACTATATCGCCCAATTTTGGCGCCGTTAAACCTGACATATAGCCAGTACTTGGTCATGCTCGTCTTGTGGGAAGAGGACAATATTGATTTGAAACAGCTCGGGGAGCGACTCACGCTCGATTCGGGCACGTTGTCACCGCTCGTCAAGCGGCTCATGCAACTCGATTACGTGGAGAAAGTGCGGGCGACCGACGACGAGCGTCGTGTCCTCTTGTCACTCACGCCGTCCGGGAGCGCACTGCGTGAGCAGGCCGAAGAGGTACCGCTCAAAGTGAGTGGTATGCTGAATATAGATCAAGCGACGTATATCGCTTATATGGAGATGCTCATCGATATCAAGGTGCGCTTGCGTGCATTCGGTGAGCGAGAGGAGTAGGTTTTCGAAAGGAGACGCGATGTTTCGTAAACTAGTGATTTTATTGCTCGCAATCGGCATGTATGCGGCCTGGAAATTTGAAGTGCCGAACGTGTCGGCGCCGACGAGCATTCAAGTGAAGTCGACGGAAGTGGCGGAGGAGCAGCAAGAACGCTCGACCGACGCCCCGCGCTTCACGAGCCAATATGCCGGGCACGACTGGTACTTGCTCGAGAAGAGCGGCGACCGCAGCCTCGAGTTGATTGATGCCGACGGGTCGAAGCAAGGCCAGTATCAGTTCGAGACGGGCAGCATCTTTGAAGGGCTCATCGTGGGCGAGACGACACGACAACAAATCGAAAAAATCGGCTTCGATGAGGTCAAATCGTATAATAAGGGACTGAAGCGCTATTTGATTCCGGACGACCCGTCATTCAACGTCTATGCGATTGACGATGACTACGTGACGATGTTTTTCGATCAGCATGACGACGACAAGCTGAAGGCCGTGCTCACGGTAGACCGGGACGTTGAGGAGTCGAGTGACGGCTATTACGGTGACGTATCGGAAGACAATCTCGTCGCGAACGAACAATTGATGCGGATGCTCATGAACTGGGACCGCCAGAAGTTCGAACTGTCAGCACTCGCTGACTATGAGCCGTTGTTACCGGTCGTGCGCGCCCATAGTGAGAACATGGCCCGGAACAACTTCTTCAGCCATACCGACCCCGAGGGCCGCGACCCGTTCGAGCGGATGAACGAGGCCGGTATCGCTTACTCCCTCGCCGGCGAGAACTTGGCGATGGGGCAGATGAGCGTCTTTCACGCCCACTGGGGTCTGATGAATTCGCTCGGCCACCGGGAGAACATCTTGAAAGATGGCTTCACGCACGTGTCGGTCGGTCTCGTCTACAATGAGGAGTCGAGCCCGTTCTATACGATCAATTTCATCACACCACGCTAATAAAAAAGGATGGGCTGCCAGATTACGGCAGCCCATCCTTTGACTTATAACAGGCGCTTGACCGCCGTCTCGATCTCATCCGGCGTCGTCTGCGGCGAGAACCGTTCGATGACGTTGCCGTTCCGGTCGACGAGGAATTTTGTGAAGTTCCATTTAATCGTCTTCGAACCGAGCAGGCCGGGTGCTTCTTTCGATAAGTATTGGAAGAGTGGGTGGGCGTCTTTGCCGTTCACGTCTACTTTGGCGAACATCGGGAACGTCACGCCGTAGTTCAATTGACAGAACTCGCTGATTTCCTCGTTTGACCCCGGGTCTTGATTGCCGAACTGGTTGCATGGGAAGCCGAGGATATGGAACCCTTGGCCCTGATAGCGTTCATATAATTTCTCGAGCCCGTCGAGTTGCGGGGTGAAGCCGCACTTGCTCGCCGTGTTGACGATTAACAGGACGTCCCCCTCATATTTCGATAGCGGTTGGAGCTTGCCACTCATATCGGCCGCCTCATATTGATAGATCATGTTGATTCCCCCTTTTTCTTTTCATTATAACAAGCAGCAATTCAAGTCACGACTTTAAATCGGTTGCTCGCAATCAAATTGTCATAAAATTATGAAGTCGTTGTTACAATGAAACGTGATGGACGGCGTATAATGAGACTCATTGTAGAAAGGAAAGGTGTCATGTACATATTAAAAAATGAATTTATATGGATCGCTTTGATCCTGCTTGGCTTATTCTTATCGAGCGCGACCCCATACTCTGACCAGAGCATCGTCTCACCGCTCGAACGTATCAATTGGACGTGGGCCGAGCCAGTCCTCTCGACCATTGACTTCGAGTATGCCGGGGGACCGGTGTCGCTCGAAGCGAAAGGGAGCGTCGGTCTCATCGAATTCTTGATTCGGAAAGCGGCGCATTTCACCGTCTTCTTCGCACTCGGGGCACTTCTCGTCAAAGCGGTGTCGCGCACACAACTTCATGCAGTGCTGACGCTCTTGTTCGCCTGGGCGCTCGCGAACACGGTCGCCATCTTTGATGAGTTCCATCAAAGTTTGACGCCGGAGCGGACACCGCTCATCCAAGACGTCATGCTCGACAGTTTTGGTGCCGCCTGTGGCATCCTCTTGATTGGCGGGTTTCTGCTGTTCAAACAAGGGCGTCATAAACGGTCACGATCGGGGTTCGTGACTCCGAGGTGGTAAAAAAAATCGTATAGGTAGTTATTTGAAAAGCGCTTTCATGAAGGGCTTTTCTTTTTGATTTATAACGTTTGTGTGACAAGCAAAATTGCAAAAGCCCTTTATACCCCCATTTTTTAACGGATAAAACCTAAAACAGGTCAATGTAACGCGAATGAAATATAAGTGTAAAATAACTTTAGGTTTAGATTGCTATAATGAGTCTCAGAGCGATATCGAATTTTGCCTATTAATTTATAATTTATGCGATCTATATTATATAGAAATTCAGAGAACTCAGCGGAGGGAAGCACATTGGTTAACTTGAAGAAACTTGCAGCAACCGTCACTTTAGGAGCTCTTCTCATAAGCGGCACGACACCTGGCTATGCAGCGTCACTTACAGACAAGCAGAAAAAGGTGCAACAGCAGCAACAACAGAATAACAGTGAACAGAGCAAAGCGAACGCCTCGATCCAAAAACGTGAACAGGCAATCAGCAAAGAGCAGCAAGAAATCAACAAGTTAGATGCTGAACTCCAAGACGTCATCAACGACGTCGCACAAAAGAAAGCTGAAATTCGTGCGACACAACAAAAAATTGCAGCCCTTCAAAAGCAGATTAAACAATATGAAGCGAAAATGAAGGCACAAGAAGAGCTCATGAAAGAGCGCATGGCCACGATGCAAAAAAATGGCGGCGGCTCAATCGACTGGGCGGAGTTCATCTTCGGATCGAAAGACTTCGGTGACTTGCTCACACGCATGATCACGGCTGGTACGATTCAAGAGAACGACAAACAAATCTTCGAAGAGTATCAAGCGACAAAAGAAAAATTGGCCGCAGCGCAAGCTGAGTTGAAAGCCGAGCGCGATGCTCTCGTGAAACAAAAAGAAGAACTCGAACAACGTCAAAAGACGCTCAACAAAAAAATGAAAGAGCGCGCAGCGAAGATTAAGAAACTCAACGCTGAGAAAGTGAAGTTCGAATCGAAATTGATGAGCCTCCAAGAAATGGAGTCAACACTCAAAGCACAAGAGAAAGCCATCAAGGCTGAAATGGAAGCACAACGTCGTGCGGCCGAAGAAGCCAAACGTGCGGCAGCGGCAGCAGCGGCTGCGAAGAAACAACAAGCATCAAACACGGGCTCTAGCGCGGCAAGCACACCGACAGCGTCGGCAGCGGCATCTTCTGTACCGGCAAGCGGCGGCATGTTCCAACGTCCGGCAAACGGTCGTCTCTCACAAGGATGGGGCGCGGCGAGCGGTGCGAACGGTTACTCGTTCCACAACGGACTTGATATCGCAGCACCGGTCGGCACACCGATCAACGCAGCACAAACAGGTACGGTCACGACAGCTGGATGGGGTGGTGCTTACGGGAACCACGTCATCATCACGCACGTCTTGAACGGTCAAGTTTGGACGACTGTATACGCACACATGAGCTCGGTATCGGTATCGGCCGGCCAACGTGTGACACAAGGTCAACACATCGGCGGCATGGGTAGCACAGGGAACTCGACTGGCTCACACTTGCACTTCGAAATCCACCGTGGTGGTTACTCGTACTCATCTTCGAGCGCGGGCAGCACGGTCAACCCAGCTTCATTCTTCTAAGCCTATACAAAAAGTGATCGACGAACGCGTCGATCACTTTTTTGTTGCCTTGTACGCGATAAAGGTCAGCAGGGCGGCGCCGATGACGCTCAGCCAGAGCGTGTCCCAGTTCGGGTCGTCGAGCATGCTCTGGCCTCCGAGAAACACCATATGGCCGAGCACAGCGAACGTAACGACCGTCAAGGCGGTCAACCGTACCCGGCGCGGGATGCGGAGCCACCAACCGAATAATCTGTTCATCAAAAATCGCCTCCACCTACAGTATAGGGGAGGCGCATCAAATCAGCTAGGCAATCGAATCCACGCCGAGGTGAAGATTTTTTGATAGCCGACTTCTTTGTAAATCTTGTTCGATGTCGGGTTGCTCAAATCCGTATAGAGCGTACAATATTGTTTCGACGTCAAGAGCTCCCGGCTCAGCTCGGCGACGAGCGAGCGGGCATAGCCGCGCTTGCGCAACGCTTTTGGCGTGTAGACGAACGAGACAGTGACGCCGTTCGCGGTCTCACGCGATTTCTTCGCGCACGAGACGACCTTGCCGTCGACTTCCCAGACGTACACTTCTTGATTCTCGAGCATCGTCGCAATCTTTTGTGTCGCGTTTGCCTTCGACGATACCGGTAAACCGGTATCCTTTTCGAACGCGTTATACGCCTTCACGAGGAATGCCTCATCGTCCTTGGTCGCCCGTCGCATCGACCCTTCCGACAGCGGGATGTCGTTGACACGATCAAGACGATACAGACCTTGCTCCATGAAGACTTTCGGCTCTCGCGCCGTCAGGATGTACCAGAGCGTGTAGAAATTCATCGCTAGATCAGCTTGCGAGACGACCTCGGTGAATGGGATATCACTATTTAATAGTTCAGGTACGAGCAGACGAAGGACGTCATCCTCTCGCTCATGCTTCACGAGCACATAGTTGAGCGGATGGGGCGGAGTTACTTGCAGGATCGCGAGCACATCACCGTCATCTTCGACGGTGAGTTGATGATACGACTCGTATCGGCCTTGTTTGATGGCATCGAGCACGCCAATCATCAAGCTGTTCTCGGCCTCATGTTCGAGCAGGTGGGGCATGACACGTTCTGCAAATCCGGATAGGTCGTTCCAACGAATCAGTTCCATATGAACACCCTTTCATCGTATGTATACGAAACGGGCAAACCTGATGGCTTGCCCGTTTTTTTCATTCTATCAAATTATAGATGAGATTACGCGATTTCTTCGCGTTCTTTTGCGTCATCCAAAATGTTGGTGTTGCGTTTGAAGTAATGAACGATTTTGGCGATGGCGCCGTCTCCCGTGACGTTTGTCGCCGTACCGAAGCTATCTTGTGCCAAGTAGAGGGCGATGACAAGACTGAGCATCGTTTCGCTGAATCCGAGCATCGAACCGAACAAACCGAGCGAGGCCATGACGGCTCCACCTGGTACGCCTGGTGCTGCGATCATCGTGACGCCGAGGGCGAGGATGAACGGGAGCACGATCGCGAATGACATCGGCATGCCGTTCAAGTACATGAGGGCGACACCGACCGATGTGAGCGTGATTGTCGACCCTGACAAGTGGATGGTCGCACAGAGCGGCACCACGAAGTTGGCGACGCCTTCGTCCGTGTTGTTCGCTTTCGCCTGACGAAGTGTGACCGGGATTGTCGCCGCTGACGACTGTGTCCCGATGGCTGTGAAGTAAGCCGGCATCATCGTCTTCAAGAGACGAAGTGGGTTTTCTTTGTTGAGAGCACCTGCGACTGAGTATTGAATCAAGAGCATCGTCAAGTGAAGGACGATGATCGTGACGAAGACGAGCGAGAATACCGAGAGAATCTCAGCGACTTGTCCGGCATACGTCATGTTCATGAAAATTCCGGCGATGTGAATCGGTAATAGTGGAATGATGACTTTGCTGATGAGTAGTTCAATGATATCGCGGAAATCCATGGCCAAATCGAGCGAGCGCTTGCTTTCGATGGCGGCAATCCCGATGCCGATGACGAAGGCGAGAATGAGCGCCGTCATGACGCCGAATACCGGTGGAATCTCGAACTCCATGAAGCTTTTCAAAAGAGCTTCTTCCGGGTTTTCTGCAGAGGCCGTGCTGCGTGACAAGATTTGCGGGAACAAGTTGCTCGTCGTGAAGTAAGCGAGCGTCCCAGCAACGATTGTCGAGATGTAGGCGATGGCGGCCGTCAAACCGACCAATTTCCCGGCGCCTTTTCCAAGTTCCCCGATTCCTGGAATGATGAAGGCGAGAATGATGAGTGGGATGGCGAAGCCTAGGAACTGTCCAAAGACCGTGTTGAACGTGACGAACGTCCGGACAATCCAGTTCTGGCTTTCTGGTACGATGCTACCGAGTAAAATCCCGAATGCGATAGCGATGATGATGCGACCTAGAAGGCCAATGCGTAATTTCAAATAAATCATCCTCTCTTAATGTTTGAATTGTTGCTATTTTCGCACATTTCATGCGGTGTTGCCACCCTATCTTTCATTTTTTAACGAAGATTGACGTTTGACAACTTTGAAATAGGGTATCACAAAATGTTGGAGTGGAAAAGGGAGGGACCTTCTTCTTTTCCTAATATACAAACGATGTTATGATTAATTTTGAATAGACGTAAAGGAGGGGTGACGCGTGCAGGTACAACGAACAACGATTCATATCGCGGGTCAGGACTATACGATCGTCAGCGAAGAGCCGGCCGATCATGTGAGGGAAGTGGGCTTTCTGGTCGATAGCAAGATCCGTGAGATTCGTGAACAGTCCCCTCATCTAGACGCTCGTCAGGCAGCGGTGCTCGCCGCTATCCAAATCGCGAGTGATCACGTCAAAACTAAACGAAATACGGGAGAATAAATCACTTTATGGTTACTCTACTTATACTGTTTTTCTTGTTCATCGGGATCATCAACGGATTCCGCCGCGGGGCGATTTTGCAGCTCGGCCATTGGGTCGCGCTCATCATCAGTTTCCTCGTCGCGAATGCCTACTACCGTGATCTCGCCGAAGCGTTCAAGCTATGGATTCCATACCCGTCGCAACTCGATGGGTCGCTTCCGGAAGGTGTCATCGATTTAAACGCACTGACAGGACTCGAGATGACGTTTTATAACGTCTTCTGGTTCGTCGTCTTGTTCGTCATCACGAAGCTCGTCTTGCATCTCATCCTATCTATGCTTGACTTCTTGACGGACTTGCCGATCTTGCGTCAATTAAAAGGAATTATCGGAGCAGTCCTCGGGTTCTTCGAGGCGTACGTGATCACGTTCTTTATTTTGTGGGTCATCGCGTTCGTACCGATGGCAAGCGTCCAGAGCGCCGTCGACAACTCGTCGCTTGCGACGTACATCATTCAAGATACGCCATATCTCTCTGAATGGTTCTCGAATAAGATGTTGTAACACGACAGGCCGGAATGCAAGCTAGTGCTTGTGTCTCGGCCTTTTCTGTATGGAAAAGGGGGAAGCACGATGAATAAAGTCGAAGCGATGATGCTGCTAGAAAAAATCGCGCAATATATGGAGATTAAAGGGGAGAACCCGTTCAAAATCAACGCCTTCCGCAAAGCCGCGACGGCGCTCGAGAACACGGAACTCGAACTCGAGGACATCGAGGATTTGACGACAATCTCCGGGATTGGCAAAGGGACGGCCGCCGTCCTCGAAGAATGGCGGGACACGGGACGCAGTGAAGTGCTCGAGTCACTCCAAGAAGAGATTCCGTACGGTCTCATGAAACTGCTCAAAATCCAAGGACTCGGCGGCAAGAAGCTCGCCAAGCTCCGTGAGGTAGGCGTCGTCGACCTCGAGACGCTCATCACCGTATTAGAGGACGGAACGGCCGCGAGCCTGCCTGGCTTCGGCGCCAAGAGCGTCGAGAAGTTGCTCACGGCGGCACGGAACCTCGAGTCACGTCCGGAGCGTCTCGCGTACGCCATGATGCGTCCGGTCGTCGAAGAAATTGAAGCGGTGCTTGAAGCCGAGCCGCTCGTCTTGCGCCATTCGGTCGGGGGCAGTTTCCGCCGCGCCGAGGAGACGTGTAAAGACCTTGACTTCATCATCGCGACCGAAGAGCCTATCGCCCTCCGTGACAAGCTGCTCGCCCTCCCGTTCATCAACGAGGTGATTGCGGCAGGCGAGACGAAAGTGTCGCTCGTCCTCGAGCGCGAGGAGATGGTGTCGGTCGACTTCCGCATGGTCGAACCGGGCGCCTTCGCCGCGACGCTCCATCACTTCACCGGCTCGAAAGACCATAACGTGCGCATGCGCCAGCTCGCGAAAGCGAAGGGTGAGTCGATTTCTGAGTACGGCGTCGAGACGGCGGACGGCCTCTGGCAACCGGAGACGGAAGCCGAGTTGTTCGAACGTTACGGGCTGCCGTTCATCCCGCCGGAGCTCCGGTCTGGAAACGCAGAGTTCGAGCACGACCTTTCGAAGCTCGTCACGCTCGACGACATCAAGGCCGACGCCCATATGCACACGGTCTGGTCGGATGGGAAGCTGACGGTCGACGAACTCGTCGCAGCGATGAAAGCGCGCGGCTATGAGTGGATTGCCATCACCGACCACGGCAAATACATGTCGTTCGTCAACGGCTTGACCGAGGAACGGCTCGAGGCGCAAGGGGAAGAGATTCTCGCCGCCGCCAAAAAGCACGATATGCACGTCCTGCGCGGTGTCGAGATGGACATCCGCCCGGACGGGACGCTCGACTATGAGCCTGAGTTCTTGGCTACGCTCGACTACGTCGTCGCCTCGATTCACTCGAAGATGGACCAATCCGTCGACGAGATTATGGCCCGGCTCGAGAACGCCTGCCGCTCGCCGTACGTCAACGTCATCGCCCATCCGACCGGTCGTCTCATCGGCCGCCGTGACGGCTATCCGATTGACGAGGAGCGCTTGATTGCCCTCGCCAAAGAGACGGGGACGGCGCTCGAGTTGAACGCGAACCCGAACCGGCTCGACTTGACAGCCTCAACGCTGAAGAAAGCGAAGGCGGCCGGCGTCAAACTGATGATCAACACCGACACGCACCACCCTGATATGATGGAAGATATGGCACTCGGCGTCCTGCACGCCCGGAAAGCCTATCTTGAACCGTCAGACATCATCAACTGCCTCTCGTTCGAGGACGCCAAGGCGTTCATCGACGCGAAGCGACAGAAAGGAACATGCTAGATGGATCACGCGTTACGCGTTTTAGAATATGAAAAACTCCGCCAGCAGCTCGCCGCCCACGCCGCGAGCTCGCTCGGTAAAGAACGGGCGCTCAACATGCAGCCCGACTATACGTACGACCGGGTATTGTCGAACTTGAACGTCACCCGCGAGGCGACCGAGGTCGTAAGGCTCCGCGACCGGTTGCCGCTCGGCGGACTGACCGACGTCCGCAGTGAAGTGAAGCGGGCCGCCATCGGCTCGGTCCTCTCGACGAGCGAACTGCTCGCCGTCGCCGCCGTCATGTATAGCGGCCGCCAAGTGAAGAACTTCTTCGAGAAGCTGCACGAGGACAATGAAGACCTCCGTATCCCGCGCCTCGACGAGTATGCCGAGCGCTTGACGAAGCTGATCGAGGTCGAACAGACGATCCGTCACGCCATCGACGACCAAGGCACGGTCCAAGATTCGGCGAGCGACCGTCTCCGTGGCCTACGGACCCAGCTCCGTAGCTTTGAAGGTAGCGTCCGTTCACGGATTGACAACATCCTCCGCAACAATGCGAAGATGCTGTCGGACGCCATCGTCACAATTCGGAACGACCGCTATGTCGTCCCGGTCAAGATGGAGTACCGCCAAGCGTTCGGCGGGATCGTCCACGACCAATCGGCATCGGGCCAGACGCTCTTCATTGAGCCGCAGGCGATCGTGTCGATCAACAACGAGATTCAAGAAGTCCGCTTGAAAGAGCGCGCCGAGATCGACCGTATCTTGAGCGAACTGTCAGACCTCGTCGGCGGTGTCGCCGATTCGGTCGTGACGAACCTCGACGTGCTCGCCACGCTCGACTTCGTGTTCGCGAAAGTCGCTTACGGTCATCAGCTCAAAGCGACGGAACCGAAACTGAATGACGAGCGCGAAATCAAGTTGAAACAGGCGCGCCATCCGTTCATCCCGCAAGACGAGGTCGTGCCGATCACGGTCGAACTCGGTGAGGCGTTCACATCGCTCGTCATCACGGGACCGAACACCGGCGGGAAGACGGTCACGCTCAAGACGCTCGGACTGCTCCAATTGATGGTGCAGTCAGGTCTGTACGTGCCGGCCGAATTCGGGACGGAACTGTCCGTCTTTGACGCCATCTACGCCGACATCGGTGACGAGCAGTCGATCGAGCAGAGCTTGTCGACGTTTAGCTCGCACATGACGAACATCGTCAGCATGCTCGACAAGATTGACTTCATGTCACTCGTCCTATTCGATGAGCTCGGTGCCGGGACCGACCCGCAAGAAGGGGCGGCCCTTGCCATCGCCATCCTTGACGAAGTGAAACGTCGTGGTGCCCGTGTGGCGGCGACGACGCACTACTCGGAATTGAAGGCGTACGCCTATAACCGGGAAGGCGTCATGAACGCCTCGATGGAGTTCGATATCGAATCGCTCAGCCCGACGTATCGCCTATTGATTGGCGTACCGGGTCGTTCGAACGCGTTCGAGATTAGTCGACGTCTTGGCTTATCGGAACAGGTCATCGACAAAGCGCGAAGCCATGTCGGCACCGACGCCGAGTCGGTCGAATCGATGATCAATCAGCTCGAGGCGGCCAAGCATCGCGCCGAACAGCTCGAGAAAGAACTCATCGTCAAACGCCACGACCTCGAAGAAGAGCAAGCTGCGTTCGAGGCGAAGCTGACCGATTTCGAACGCGAGCGCGACACGATGTACGGCGAAGCCGAGGCGCGTGCCGAAAAGGCCGTCGAACAGGCGAAGCGCCAAGCAAACGAAGTCATCGACCGCTTGAAGAAGCTTCGTGAAGAAGGCATCGTCAAAGAGCACGAGATCATCGCCGCGAAGAAACAGCTTGAATCGGCGAAACCGACGCTCCAAGATAAAAAGATTCAAAAAGTGAAACAAAAAGCGCAACAGAAACGTACATTCAGTAAAGGCGAAGAAGTGAAAGTGACGACGTTCAACCAAAAGGGCTATATCGTGAAGCAATTGAACGATAACGAGTACAACGTCCAAGTCGGGATTATGAAAGTGAACGTCAAAGCGGACGACCTTCAAAAAATCGGACCTTCGAAAGAGCAGTCGCTCCAGTCGAAAGGCAGCTCGCTCAAGCGTCAGAGCTCGACGAAGTCGGAGCTCGACTTGCGCGGCGTTCGGGTCGAAGAAGGACTTTCCCGCCTCGACAAATATATCGACGAGGCACTCGTGTCTGGGTACGACAACGTCCGCATCATCCACGGTCTTGGGACCGGGGCGATGCGCCAAGCGACGCAGGAATACCTGAAAGGACATCGTCACGTGAAGAGTCAGCGCCCCGGTGGGATGGGTGAAGGCGGACTCGGTGTCACGGTCGTCGAACTGAAGTGAGGGGAACATGGTAATGGGGAATGTGAACGTCAACGTATTGCTTGAGTCGCTCGGCCTGTATACGATCGCCGGACTCATGATTGTCGTCGGTCTGGCCATCTTTGAGGTGACGACGCCGTACAGCAATTGGCGCGAGATTCAAAAAGGCAATATCGCCGTCGCACTCGCGACCGGCGGGAAAATCGTCGGGCTCGCCAACATCTTCCGCGTCGTCGAGAGCCACCACGACCAGACGATGGACGTGTTGGTCGGCGGGAGCTTCGGTTTCGTGCTCTTGTTGGTGACGTATTGGCTATTCGAATTTTTGACGCCGTCGCTCAAAGTGAACGAGGAAATCGGGAAAGGGAACATCGCCGTCGGCCTGATGGCGTTCCTGCTCTCGATTGGGGTCTCGCTCGTCGTCGGCGCGGCGTTGGTGAGGTGAAGACATGGTATACGAGAGATTGGCAAAGATTCTCTTCATCGGGGCCGGCCTGTTTTTAGTGGCAGCGGCACTGTGGTTTATTTTTTATTGACTCGAAGAACGGAGCGTCCGAGATGGGCGCTCCTTTTTTTGATTGATTTCTAAAAAACGCATATCCTTGATATTTGAATTTTGGACAATTGTTAAATCTGATTTGAATTATAATCATCTCAATCGGTAGAAAATGAAGGCGGTACTTACTTATCACAAGAATCAATTGGGGGAGGCACGAATGGTGATTGATTTAGATTTTTTGATGACAACGGAAGACTATGTGCTCGAGACGGAGTCGTTCCAGATGAAGGGCGTCACCTATTATCCACTCGAGTGGACGTTTTGCGGGGCAAGTGACCCGACAATGTTGCTGACTTGGGACGAGGAGCGCGACCGCATCCTGATCCGCTTCGAGCAATATGCGGTGTTTCTCGGGACAATCGAAGACCATAGTATACATGAAGAAGGGCTACGTAATGCTTACCCAATCGTGAAACTGAAGACGTCTCGCTTCACACGATTCGCCGCAGAGAACATGGGTACGGAGCGGATCAACACGTATAGAGGCGAACTATCCCATTATGTCATTCGAACGTTCGAACAAGAGTTTCACGTCTTGGCGTACGAAGATCCGACCGTGCTCGACTTGGGGAAAGTCGGGGATACGGGCGTCATCATCGAGGTCGTGGACGAGGCATAAACGAAGGAGAAGAAGCGAGTGTACAAATCGAGCGTTCATCCCTGCACCTTTCTCTACTTTCAATTCTCATATGGTAAAATGTATGAAGACGAAGAGAAAAGCATAACCTTTCAATGCATAGGCTGTACATAGAATGGGATGGGGTGGAAGATTGTATGAACACACAATTTGAAGAATTGAAGATGTATGAGAGCTTTGACGAGCTTGCGAACGATGTCCTTGATCTCGCAAATGAAATTTTGCCCGAGCAAATGTTTTATTTGACTGCGTTCACAGACTCGCAACAGGTCATTTTGAAACTGTCCAATCAAAAATCATCGATTCAGATTACGGAAAACATGGTCGTCGATTTGAGCAATTCTGTTTGTAATCGCATTGATTTCGAGAACAATCAACCGTTGCGATATGAAGATATCAAGCGAGACTGTGATGTGGAGGAAGTGGAACGGCTACTCGACGACGTAAACATCCGCTCATATTTAGGTATCCCAATCTCACTGACGAACGGTGAAAAGTTTGGCACGTTGTGTGCCGTCAATGATGAGGCGAGTGTGTTGGATCCGAGGAGTATCGCGTTGCTTCAACGAATCGTCAAGCTGTTCTCGTATTATTTGGAACTAGAACGTTTTGTGTGGCGAGATATGTTGACGGAGCTGTACAATCGACGCTACTTGACGAAGTACTTTGAAGACGACTCGAACACGCACGGTGCGCTCTTTTTCCTCGACTTAGACGGATTCAAAAGCGTGAACGATCGGTACGGTCACGACATCGGGGACACCGTCCTGCAAGAAGTGGCGACAAGGCTTCAAACGATTGTGAACGAACAAGGTGATGCGTTCGCGGTCCGGTTAGGCGGAGATGAGTTCGTGCTCCACTTTTCACAGGCCGCGGGTCGAGACGAATGGGGCCACATCGCGACTCAGATTATCGATGAGTTAAGCAGGTGGGATGAGGGTTACCAAGTCTCGACGAGCATTGGCATCGTCACCTACATACGAGATGAGCGTACGACGTTGGTCACGCTTTTGAAACAAGCGGATGAGGCGCTATATCAAGCAAAATCAGCTGGGAAGCGAACGTTCAAGTTTGTTCACTGAAAGTGCTTCTTGCGGGGATAGACATTTGAAGAAGCGTGATTAAGTTCAGAGGAGGGAAGCGTATCTATAAGTTCGTTTTATCCATATGTCTATTCATCGGCATGACGTCTATTTTAACCGGTTGCGTTGGCACGGTTGAAACGATTGACGACAGACCCGTCATTCATTTCGATGCGGCTTCCATCATTTCGGCTGCCCGCGACCATCAAATCAAAATGCTCACGCTATCGAGCATTCCGACCGATGTCGTCGCCATATCCGGAGCGGTTAAAGAATTGCAAGGTATGCAAGCAGACAACGACATATACTCGACCGAACTGGAGGAATTGCGGCATGAGGATTCCTCGGCCGATGAGTTCAAAGACCTCGTTGGCGAATATTTAGAAGCGGAAAATGCGTATATCGATCAAACTATCGAGGCCTTATACGGTGGAGGCACGAGCCGTCCAAGTCGATTCTCGATGGATACGCTCTACTCGCAATCAAACGCAAAAGTGTCAGAATTTCGATATGAGCCAAAATAATGTAAACGCAACGGAGCGCCATCCCAGCAAGGGACGACGCTCCGTTTTTTTTAGTTTACGGTACTTCAATTTTAACGGTATACACTTTCGGCATGGCGCCGCTTGAAGCATACAAGACGAGCGTTTTCTCTTTCTCTGGAACGAGGAAGACCAAATCGATTTCGGATTTCTCGCCTGGTGTGTAAATGAATCCACCCCGAAATGCTTTCTTGTTGTGGTTGACTATGTCGACCGGACTGTACTCTGTGCCGTCTGGCGTGTACATGCGGAACCCGTTCGGTCGATAGTCCATAGTGCCACCATATTGATCATCCTCATTAAAGAGAGAAATCGGTAGGCTGACGAATCGTTTTCCAGCTTCCGGTTCGGTCCCATCCGGTGAAGCAAAGACGGGCTGTCCGACTTGGAATTCACGTTTCTTCATTCGTGGATCCCCAATAAACGTTTGGAACGTGCCGAGGTTCATGATTTTTTGAAGGTCATCTTCTTTTGGTGTCGTTGCTTTGGTTTCTTTCGGTTTATCTGCTTTTAAATCAGCCTGTTTCGCACCGGTCGTCTGTGCGGTCGGGGCTGGTGTCGTCTTCGCTTCTTCCGTCGCCGGTTTCACTTCAGGTGACGTGAAGACGAACAAGCTGATGATGCCGACGACGAGAGCGGTCGCAGTCGTCCCGAGGACGAGACGGAACCGTTTCTCGACTTTCTTCTGGTTAACGACGTGTCCGCCGATGGCTTCAGCCGGTGTGATGCGGACGGCCCGTTCCGCCGGGAGGAGCGCCCCGAGGACACCGGTCACGACCGGGATGAGGATGGTCGCGAACAGGAACGGCAACTCGGACGTCGGGAACTGTTGATACATGATGGTGACGATGATGATGGTCACTGTCACGCCGAGGAGTCCGGCGAAGAAACCGGTCAACGCGCCTTCCGTCAAGACGAGGCGACGGATAGACGTGTTCTGCCAACCGAGCGCCTTCAAGACGGCGAGCTGCGGCTTGCGCTCCGAGACGTTTTGCCACATGATTTCGGTCGTCGTCAGCATGGCGATGAGCAAGGCGACACCCATGGCGACGTAATGCATCGTCCCGACTTCAAGGGCGACGAACTCGCCAATCCATGTCGTATACAAGACGCCTTGGAGGCGGAATGTGACGAATAGGAAGAAACCGAACAGACTCGTCGGTAAGGCGATGGCGAGAATCGACAATGTCGTCCGCGGCCAATACGTCACGAGCTGGTTCAAGCTCATGCCGACGCTCGAGCGGGAGCGAAGCAGGCGGCGCCCTTTCGACACCTCACCCGACTGCATCGTCTCATACGGTTTGATTTTCCGCACGAGTCGAATCGGGATAAGCGTCCCGAGCCAGTAAATCAACAGACCGGCCAAACCAATTAATAAGATGCGCGCGATCGACGTCGAACCGGCTGCCGTCCATAGGAACGTCCCGAGAATCATCCACGAGATGAGCGCGACCATCGACCCGAGAATCGTCGCTTCGAGGAACAACAGTTTCGACAGTTGGCTCGGGCGCCAGCCGAGCGACAACAGAATGGCGAACTCTTTCTTTCGCGCGTACAGCATGATGATGTTTGAGCTGAACACGTATAGCATCGCGACGAGGATGACGCTCGCGACGACGCCAGAGAAGCCTAGTTTCGCTTCTTGGAAAATCGTAATCGACGATCCGAGTTTAATCCACGGCTGTTGAATCCAGCCGAGCGCGCTCGAATCTTTGAGTCCAGGCAGATACGTGACAGCGTATTGTGGAGACGACCCGAGCGTCACGTCGGTGATAAGACCGGTCTTGTCCTCAATCTCTTTGGCGACCGCTTGCAGTTTCGCCTCACTCTCTTCGTTTAAGACGTCCACGCCTTTCACGTTGACGCGAATCGCCGAGATAGCTTTGTCGCCGGCGATGGCGAACGCGGCATCGAGCGTCGTCAACATCGAAGGTGGTTTCGTGAGGAAGCTGTACGGGTTGTTCGTCGGCTTGACCGTCGTCGGTGGGTTGACCGGCTCGTCTTTCGAGTTCATGACCCAATCGGCGCTCGCCGGGAAATACGTCTCCATCGGCAGTTCCGTCAGCGGGTCTTTCGACAACTTCAGTTTCGACGGATCGAACAAGCCGATGTAGTTATATTTCACTTTCGGCGCATCGTTGAGGTCTTCCGCGTATTTATTTGACTTGCGATACATACTTTCTTGGCCGTAAGCCACTTGACCCTCAGCGAGGAACGGTTTGATTTGATACGAGTACGGCCAACGTTTCGGGAACGGGCTCGTCACGCCTTCGTATACGAGCGGTGACGCCTTCTCGGCAAGCCAAGTATAGTCAACTGTGACACGAGGGTCTTGCGGTTGTGGTGTCCCTTCTAAAATGTGTTTCGTGATATTGTCATGCATTTGTTGTGCTGTAAAGTCGTATGAGGCGACTTCCGTCCCTTTCAATCTATCGAGGTATTCATCTTTTCCTTGATCGAGATACGTTTTGATAAATGCCTCTTGATCGCTTGTATCGACATCTACTTCTTCAATCGTGTAGTTGATTGAGGCATCGACGTAGTCTTTTGAACTCATCAAAATCGGAATCGTCGTGATGTCCTCATCGTAAGGCTCTGGGACATCCTCATCATTGAAATAACGACTGAACTCTGTCGCTTGTACGGCATCGTCTAACCCGACGAGTTTCGCTTCGGCGACCGGGTCGATCCCAGCCAACATGACATCGATCCCGTAAGAGAGGGGAAACTCCTCGTACAGGGCGGTCGGACCGATTCCGATATGGGTCGAATCACCGTTTGGCATCCAGCCGACCCAAAAATAAGCTTTTAGATCTTGGAAGTCATTGATTTTTTCAATGCCCGTATCGATGAGTGTATTCATCTTGAGGCGATAAAGACCCGCTTTATCAAACGTATGCGTTTGCGTGAACGAACTAGAATAAGTCGACCCGATCATCGCGATCGGGGCCGCGACATCGACGTCGGCAATCTGTTGAACCGTCTCGTATTGTTCGCGCGTGATGCCTCCCTCGAGCCCGCTCATATAGTTTGGTTCGAGCAGGTTCAAGTCCTCGGTCACGCTGCGGCTGCCTTCTGGCCGGACGACGATATGGTATGACGAGTCCCACCGTTTCTGGAGCTCGTTGACGACCGTGCCGTTGTTCGCCTGGGTCACTCCGAGTAGATAGCTGAGCCCGGTACTGACGATGAGCATCCCGACCATGAGCAGGATGAACCGTTCCTTATTCCGCCACCATGAGTTCCAGATGAACTTAAGCATGATGGACGTCGCTCATGGCGACGACCTGCCCGTCGCGCATCTCGATTTTTCGGTTCGCCCGGTCGGCGAGCTCCGGGTCGTGCGTGACGAACAAGACGCCACAGCCGTTGTCCCGGTTTAGACGCGTCAACAACTCGAAGATGATATCGCCCGTATGCGTGTCGAGGTTTCCAGTCGGCTCATCCGCGAGCAGCCACTTCGGACGGTGAATGAGGGCACGGGCGACGGCGACGCGCTGTTGCTGACCGCCGGACAGTTGCGATGGCAGCGAGTTCGCCTTGTCGCTCAAGCCGACTTCTTTTAAGAGTTCAAGTGCCCGTTCTTCGCCGTCATAGTCGACTTTCCGGCCGAACAGCGGTGCCATGACGTTCTCGAGAGCGGTCAATGTCGGAATCAAGTGGAACTGTTGGAAGATGAAACCGATGTTGTCGAAGCGGAAGTCGGCGAGCTGTTTCGCGGACAAGGTCGAGATTGGTTCGCCGTTGAATAAGAGCGTGCCGTCGGTCGGACGGTCGAGTGTGCCAATCAAGCTGAGCAGGGTCGATTTCCCCGAACCGGATGGACCGATAATCGAGATGAAATCGCCGTGGTTGAAGTGAAGGTTCACATCGTCGAGCGCGAGCGTCGCGATGTCGCCGTTATCAAAGCGTTTCGTCAGGTGTTTGCATTCAAAATCAAAGGCCATTGGAAGCTTCCTCTCTTGGTGGGATAAGATAGTCAATATTAAATATGTAAGAACACGTAATTTTCTGACTATTTATCATAGTGTAAAGGAAAAAGTTTCCTGTTGAAAGCCGAGAAAATTTTCGTCTTGGTTTCGAGAGAAGTATGGGACGGAATGGGGAAAAGAGTTATGAGCGTGTTGAATCGAGTGAAAGGGAGTGGAAACAATGAAACAGTTCGAAATTGAGTTCCATATGATTAACGATGAGGTGTTGACGCAAGTGGTGGAAGCGGAGAGTCGTTATGCGGCGCTCGAATCGATTTATCAGTCGTTCCGTCATGCGACGGACGGGTTCGTTCAGTTCGAGGATGAGTGGATCATTTTCCTCGACCATGTCGTGTATGTGAAGGCGTTTGAGATTGTGGAGTGAAAAATAAAAATTAGCATCATTTTCAGAGCGCTACATCATAATTAAATGACGAAACAAGTTCTAGGTAATTATATTGTTATCTAGAACTTAATTTCAAGATGATTAACTTTACTCATAAATTCGCTTTCTGTTAACTCATTATCTTTTATTAAGGTGCCATCCAAACTGAGGTTATAGTTTTTTTAGATGTTCCTGAATTTAAGCATTTTGATGAGAGATGTTGAGTTGTTATATTGAATTAGCAAGTCTATATCGTTAGATTCAGATTGATGGAGTACAGAGCCAAAAGATATAGTTTTAACTCAGAACATGGAACGATTATTTCTTTTGTTTCTTTCACTTTCTGTTGGAGAGATGTATTTAATAAAGAATTGTTTATTGTCATATTTCAAGACTCCCATAAATTCTTTGAAAGTAAATAAGCCAATGTTGTGTTCTTTTGCTAAATCTTTTGCACCCCCAGTATAGTTGTTCCAATTACTTGAATTAACTATTACATCAATGTTTGGGTATGGATAATTTTATATAATTTGTTTTTACACGAATTTAAGAATTTATAATATATTTTATGTAACAAAAGAGTTCTAGTTAAAACTCAAGTTATAAAAAATGAATGAGGAGTGAAGTTTTTGAATTTTTTTAAATCTATCAAGAATTTATTCGTTGGAGTTAATGAAGTTTCGACACTGAAAAAAGTTAAAGTACGAATGATTACTGAAAATGAATGTTATAAAAATATAAGTGAACATTTATTTAATAAGGAATGCTCTTTAGATTTAAAAGTAGAATCCGATAAAAATTGGTCCCATTTATTTTCAATTGATAAAGATAATCCTAATTTAATTGGATTCAATAAACGTTCCAATAAGAAATATCGTCTTTTATTTAAAACAGAGAAAAATTTCATCACATATGCAGCATCTACGATTGAAATTGTGAATGAAAATGAAATAAAGCGAATTTTCTATAAAGATACTTTGCTTGAAAAAATGTCAATCGTAGATGCAAATGACAGAAATTTAATTTTAAGAGATAAAAATAGAATAGCTCATATTAATTTGGAAACGGCTCAAGCTTCTGTTTACAGTTTCATATGGCAACCATTCTCATGTGTTGTAGGTGACGATTACTGGTTGGTAGGGACTAGACAGACGTATGAAGGTCCTGGTGAATTGTATATGTTCAGTGTAGATGGTTCATTAAAATGGGCGATAAATTTCTGTGAACCACCTATTCAAACTATGTTTCAGTCTATAGAAGTTACTGCTTATAATCTGAAGGTATCATCGGATTACAATGAGTTTTTTGTTTCTTGCATGGATAGACTTTATAGAATTACTCGCGATGGAGAACTGAAAACAAGAATTGCTATTTCAGAATTAAAAGAGGATGAATTGCGACGTAAACAAGAAGAGACTCAAAAATCTCTATTTTTCCAACCTAAAGATAAAGATGAAGCAAGAAGGAGAATAGCAAGTGAATTTGCTGAATCGTTTATATCTAATATGAAAAGGATGACCTTTAGCTCTCCTTTCACAGATTTTGCTCATGATCCATTAACAAATATGATATTTATACTAGAGAGTGAAGGAAGAGTAACTGGATGGGATTCAAGCGGAGAGCTGGTTTGGACATATACGTTTAAAGAAAACGGAAAATTTATTTCATGGTTGGATGAATATCTTATTCTATCGTTCGAAACTGGTAATACTTTATGGTTGAATAGGCAAGGGGATTGTGAATATAGTGCTAAATTGCCGAAAGAAGTATGGACTATATCTAATGTCCCTAATCTTTCTAAGTACCTCATCGTTAGTAAAGATAACAGATTATACGAAATGGATAAATTAAGTGGTGAATTAATAGTTGGAACCGCAGGACATCCTGGTATGGAGCTATTTACAATTTCGAAACATCTTATTTTCTTTGACGGTGAATACAACAAATCAGGTTACTTTTGGCTCTCTCCAATTAATCACGAATGGGCAATTCTAAAAAGAATTGAAGTAAACGATAATGAAGATTCTCGAGTATTAAATAGCATTGCGCCAGAAATTAAAGAAACCATTCCATTTAAAAAAATATGGAGCTTGAATAGGGAAAATCAAAATGAAACTTTTGGTAAAAGAATTGTAGATTTTAAAAACAAGAGAATTTTCGTCAGTGAACGACCAGATTTTGATGTAAGAGAAGTATACGAGAATGTGAAAAGCGAGAAAGAAAGACAAAAAATATTTACTGCACAAGATTTAGTTTGTTACGATTTCCAACAAAATAAACTATGGTCAAAACGTTTCTATAACTATTTATTTTCGGTATTTTTAAGTCCTGATTCCGAACAGTTATTTGTAGGTGTGCCTTTAAAAGATAATGTTACATACGAGCCTGGATATATAGTGCTAGTAAATAAAGATGGAGAAAAAAACGGGGAAATTAAAGCTCCTGCAAATGGTTTTTATATAGATTTTAAATCACATAATGAGGCGATTATTACATTTTCGACGGAACGTGATAACAATTCAAAGATTTACAGATTTTATAAAGCTAAATCAGGAGAATGGAAGTTAGGAGAACAATTTGATAAAAACCAGTTAAAAAATGACCTGGGACCAGGTATAAACGATATAGACATAAATAACTATTCACTTAGAAGAATCGATAAAAAGAAATATATATGTCGGTATGGAAATAGAGAACTTGAACTCAAACTTACTGCAGCTATTTATGAAGCCTTTACTATTGATCAAGAGAACTTATTGATTAGGATTGGTAACAAGACTCTTGTAAAATATGATTCTAACTTAAATAAAAAATGGATAGTTAAGACTGGAAATACTGTAATAAAAACCGTAATCGGTTCTAAAACTCTAATAGTTGTTTCTAAGCAAGATGTAACCTCATATTGTTTAGATAATGGTCAGACAAATTGGAGAATATCAGCTCCGCCAAAGACTGTTCTCAACGATGTGTTTTGGTTAGAAACCCTCAAAAAATTTATATGGTTGAGTGGCAATAAGCAAGAATTTTATGTAACATCTCTTGACGAGCAAGGTAGTATATTAAATAGTCAATTGTTCAGTAATTTATTACTCTATAACCAGACGAGATTTGATGAGGAACAAAATATATTTATTATTCAAAAGTCTAATTTAATTGAAGCGTATAGTATAGATTAACTATTAAGGAGTGATTAAAATGCCTCAATTTAACAAATTAGTCCGCGACCGCATCCCTGAAATTATCCACGAAGCAGGACAAATTCCTGTCGTCAAACATCTCAATCAAGCCGAACATTTCGAACAGGCTCGCTTAAAACTCTATGAAGAAATCAAAGAATACGAAGAGACGAACATCGATGAAGAAACACTCGAAGAACTTGCTGATATTCTGGAGCTCGTCTATACGCTTGGAAAGATGCATGGTGCGAGCTTTGAAGAATTAAATCGCATCCGTGAGGAGAAACGAGAGAAGCGGGGCGGTTTTGAAAAAGGCCTTTTCTTGGAAGAGGTTCTTGATAATGAGTGAGTTACGTCTGCACACCAGTCATTTACGAATTCCATTACAACACCAAATCGACGCGGCGACTGAAATTTATATGGTCGTCGCGTTTGCGCAAGTATCAGGTGTTCACGAACTTGCTGCTTCACTTCAACAAGCAGTCAATCGCGGTGCCCAAGTCCGGATTCTGATTGGAGATTATCTCTATTTGACGAACCCGGACGCGCTTGAAATGTTAATGAACATTCAAGGCGTGGAACTACGACTCTATCGATCGAAAGGCCAGTCATTTCACCCGAAGGCATATTTGTTCCGAACACAAGATGGAGGGACGTTCTTTGTCGGTTCTTCCAATCTGTCTCACAGCGCTTTAAATCGAGGCGTCGAATGGAACGTCGAGATTCCGGCTAGTATCTCGGAGGACGTGTTTGAACAGTCAGTCGACGCGTTTCATGACCTGTTTTATAGTGAATACGCCCAAATTATGAACGGTATCTCGTTACAGCCATATCGCGAAGAATACGATGCGAAGCAACAGCGGATGAAGGAAGCGGAGCTGATTGCAGAACCACCACCTGTTTATATCGAGGACGATACGATTACGCCAAACACCGTTCAAGACGTTGCATTGAAGGCGTTACGCGAGACGATGGACGAGGGTAGAAGTAAAGCGATGCTAGTGCTCGCCACTGGACTAGGGAAGACGTACTTGAGTGCCTTCTTCGCCCGTCAGTTCAAGCGGGTGCTCTTTATCGCGCATCAGAAAGAAATCCTGCTCCAAGCGGAAGCTTCATACAAGAGAGTGTCTAGTGATTGGACGACAGGTTTGTTGCTGGGTGGTGATTCGAGAGATGAGCAGACCGCCGACGTGCTATTTGCTTCGATTCAAACATTGGCATCCAAACATCGGATGCAACAGCTTGCGCCTGACCAATTCGACTTGATTATTGTCGATGAGTTCCATCATTCGGCCGCACCATCCTATCGCCGTGTCTTGGATTACTTCGAGCCGAAGTTTTTGCTCGGTTTGACGGCGACGCCAGATCGGTTGGACGGAGGAGACGTCTATGCCTTGTGCGACGACAATGTCGCGTACCAGATGCACTTCACCGAAGCGATTGAGGAGTCGTATTTGACACCATTCCATTACGTTGGGATTTATGATGAGATCGATTATTCACAGATTCGATTGATCAATGGTCGTCGCTATGATCAAGACGAACTGTTGGCGGAACAGTTGAAGGAAAGCGTCGCTAAAAAAATCTTTGATGCCTGGCGGATGCATCACCAAACGCGAGCACTCGGCTTCTGTTCATCGGTCACTCAGGCGGAATATTTGGCCGACTATTTCCGCTTGCAAGGTGTTCAAGCTGTCGCGCTACATAGCCAGGCCGAATATGACCGCGCCGATGTGATGCGTCAATTGAAGCAAGGGCATCTCGATATCATCTTCGCGGTCAACTTATTCAATGAAGGTGTCGATATCCCGGAGATTGATACGTTATTGTTCTGCCGCCCGACTGAATCGTTGACGGTGTTCACGCAACAAATCGGACGTGGATTACGTCTATTGAGCGGGAAGACGCACTGCACCATCATCGATTTGATTGGGAACTATAAGAACATCGATAAAAAGTTGGCGCTGTTGACGACGAAACGACAGCCGATTGTCAAAGAGCTCCCGACAAACGGGACCTTGCCTAATGGCTGTACCATCGAATTTGATTTACATGCCATCGATTTGTTGAAGCGAATGGTCACGCGTTCTTCGACACGCCGACAACAGCTGGAGCGGAACTACTTCATGGTGAAGGAGGAACTCGGGAGACGACCGAGTTATCTAGAGTTGGTCCAGCGAGGGGAATACTCGATGGACGCTTATCGTTCTGAATGGAAGAAAGACGGTGGTTTTTATGGATTCCTTAACCGGACGGGAGAACTGAATGACGAGGAAAAACATCTGTTTCAAGAGGCGAAGTCGCTATTGCTTGAAGTAGAATACACCGACATGACGAAGAGCTATAAGATGATTGTGTTATCCATCATGTTAAGTCGTGGAATTGATGGATGGCTTCAGCCACTACCAGCGAGCGAGGCAGCTCGTCCATTCTATGAGTTCATCAATGCTTTCCCATATCGGCAACAGATTGATGGACAGACAAAAGACTTCCAATCACCGTTCCATCAACAAAAGATTGAAAAGTTACTCTTACGGATGCCATTTGATAAAATAGCTAAAGGACCGTTCTTCGTGTCAGAGGAAGCGCTACATATCGAGCATAATGAAGCGTTTGCTCATCCTTTGATTTACGAATGGGTCAGTCAAATCGTTGAAATACGACTACATCATTACTTCAGTCGTAAAGCTTCAGAATGATCGGGAAAGGAGTCTTTAACTTGAAACGCGCACTACTTCGCAAAATCCAATTCGCTCTCCAGCATCATGGCGGGACGGCTTCATTGAAAGAAATCAACGCATATATCGAGCGGTCATACTATCAACTCGAGCTCGATCGGTATAAAGACTGGAAGGCTCACGTCAATAAACAGATTCGGGCCCATTCAAGTGATTCGGCCAGCTTCGCGGGGAAAGAAGACTTGTTTTATTCCACAGGAAATAAGGGCATCTGGGGCCTTCGCCAACCGAATAACTAACCGAAAGCGGAACCATTTCAGTTGGTTCCGCTTTCAATGTTTACAAAACATCACACCCCCTTGTCACAGAATGTTCAATCCTGTAAACTTCGAAACAGTGTGAAAAAAATGTATAAGGGGTTTATCCATGGAAATCGTTCAGCAATTATCGCAAGTACAATTACTCAACCAATTCTGGTTGCTCATGGCCTTCGTCATCCCGATGGTCATTTTATCGCGGATGGTCGTGGCCGGTTCACGGTTCTCACCAATCCTCGTCATCGTCATCTTCGGTCTCGGACTTGGCTTCGCCATGGTCGAGATGGGCATCGCGACACCGGGTCTCCCTGAGTTCCCGCTCGTCGACTTTATGTCACGGACGACGATCATCGCGCTCGTCGTATCGTTCTTCGTCGGTGGACAAGAACTTCGCAAGATCTTAAGCAAGCAAGAGCTTGACATGAAAGACATCGTCGTGCCATCGAAAGAAGAGATGTTCCTCGGAACAGGACGGACACAGTTCATCTTCATCCTCCGTTCATTCTTCTTGCTCGTCGGTCTCGAAGGGTTCTTCCGCATGATGATTCAACCGGGTGCGGCAGAGGGCATCATGCTCTATTACCCGATCCTCGCGTTGATCGGTCTCGCGGCATCGTTCCTCTTGATCGACCACAAGGCGCAAATCGACGATAAGAATGTATACATGCGTAAAGGCGTCATCGAGACGGTCTTGATGCTCGTCATCTTGTTCGTCTCGTACGGCATCGCCATGGCGGTACAACCAATCATCGCATTGCCACAAATTTTCTTCGCGATGTTGCTCTCGTCAGCACTCGGTGCCATCTTCCACAACTGGACGTATGGACCGACCGTCCGTGCGCTTCTGTTCGCCGGGATCCCGGTCGTCTTGGCCGCCAACTTCATGATCGGTGGTTCACGGATCGGTGATGCGTTCGCCATCGAAGGCATGAACTCGATTCTCGTGTACGGTTTCTTCGGTCAATTGTTCTGGATGTTCGGTGGGATTGCGCTCCTCATGTGGTTCGCCCGCACAGGACACATCCGCAACCTCGCACCAGGTATGGCCGGATCGCTCTCACACAGCGGCCTCACAGGTGCATGTACAGCCGGTGACTTCGGTCAAGTGGCAGCCAAACGTGCCCCGATCATGATCAACATCCCGTTCTTCGGTCACATCTTCGTGTTCTCGATTTTGGCAGTCAGTGCCGACAACGGGGCGCTCTGGATTTGGCCGACGGCAATCATCGTCTTGGTCGGTCTCACGTTGACGGCACTCTCGCTCAAAAACTTGCGCGGTGCCAACGGAGAAGACTTCAAAGAAGTGAAGGCGCTCATGCAGTTCTCGTTCGGTTGGCAGATGATGGCGGTCTTCGGTGGACTCGTCATCCTCAGCTTCAGCACGATCGCGTTCGACTACACGACGATGGCTCAATCGTCAGCCATCTCGCACTTTGGTCTCTTCGCAGCCGTCCAAGGCGGCATGTTCGGAACAGAAGCGTCGCTTCTCATCCCGCTCATCTTCTCGATGCCGTTCCTCGTCCACCCGATCGTGTTCTACATGTTCGGGAAGGCGCTCGATAACAACGGTGAAATGCCGCGCGTACCAGTTTACGCGATGGCGCTCATCGGTGTCGTTGGAGTCTCGTTCGCGATTCTCGGTGTATAAACAAAACAGCCGCTTCTACCAATGTGTAGAAGCGGTTTTTTTGTGCTTATTTTTCTGCGAACGGCCGCCACTTTGGGTCTTTGACGTCGTGCCCGTTCGGAGTCCGAACAAATTTGAGCGAACCTCGATCGCATGCGCCAAAATGAATGTAGTTCTGTTGCGCTTGCCTGAGCGACACTGTGTTAGCGCCACCTTCGTAGTCCGGGTCATTGAACTGGACCTCGTCGTCTTCCCAGAAACAGATGCCGCAAATATCATACGTTCCGGGTGGTTCTTCATTAAGCGTTTGATACCCGCAACAAGGGCATGTGTATGTCATCGAACATCACCTCACTTTTCAGTATACCGCACGCCGCACACAAAAAAACGGCCGACACGAAGTCGACCGCTTTCAGCTCACCACAACATGGACAATAGCGTCAAAATCGCCAATCCGCCTTGCGTGAGGATGATTTTTTTATTGCTCGTGATACTGCCGTACAACGCGACGAGCACGATATAGATGAGGAGCATCGTGACAATCTCGATTGACTGGCTGACGAACAACCCGTACAGCAAGCCGACGCCGATCAATCCGTTATAGACACCTTGATTCTTTAACAGCACCGACACAGAGTCGCGCGCGAGCTCTTGTTCCGTCATGTTGAAGACACGGGCCGTCGTTTTTGAACGAGTAGCGAACGTCTCTAAATACAGGATGTAGAAGAACTCGAGTGCGACGAGCGTTCCGAGGACGAGGGTGAGTCCGGACATGTTAGTTGGCCGTCGCGACTTCCGTCACATGGAGCACCGGCTTCGCCGTCACGTAATTGCCTACGTTTTGGGCGAACGCGATGAGGTCCGGGTTTTGGTTGTGTTGCTCGACAGCCGCTTGGTCGGCCCAGTTCTCAATCATGACGAAACGGTTCTCTGAAGTCGTCGATTGGAACAGTTCATAGCTCAAGCAACCGGCTTCTTGTTTCGACGAGTCGATGAGCTTGTTGATGTCGGCCAAGAAGTTGTCAAATTCTGTTTCTTTCACGTCGAAAATAGCATTGATTAAGATCATGTGGGTGTCCTCCGATTATTTGAATGATGTGATTTTTTCAGCGTCGAGACGTACCGATTGGTAGCCTTCTTCTGCAGCTTTACCGACCGAGAGAATCATGACCGGCACGTAACGATCTTTATCTAAACCGAACGCTTCCGCGAGTTGGTCTTTCTCGAAACCACCGATTGGGTTCGTGTCGTAACCGTGAGCACGAGCGACGAGCATGAATTGCATCGCAGCGAGACTCGAGTCGATTTTGACGATGTCGTTCATCTCTTGTTTAGACAAGTTTTTGTAGTACGGGAGGATGGCGCCGAGCTGCTGGTCGCGTACTTCTTGTGGCATTTTGCCTTCTGCGACAGCTTGGTCATAAATCTCTTCACCGAGCTCGTAGCATTCCATGTCGCCGAAGATGAGGACCATCGCAGCCGACGTGTCGTTTTGACGGACGTTGAAGCGGATGAGCGGCTTGAGCGTTTCTTTCGCCTCAGGGCTCTCGACGACGACGAAGCGCCACGGTTGCATATTGACTGAAGAAGGGGCCGTTGTCGCTTCCTCAATCATTTGAAGCATTTCAAGTTGTGAGATTTTAACGTTCTCGTCGTAGACGCGGATCGATTTACGACCGAGCATCACGTCAGTGAATGTGTTGTTTTCGAATGTAGTTGCCATGGATATTACCTCTTTCTCTCTTGTTATAGTTGGTTAAGCTTTTGCAGCAGATTCGACAGCTGATTGATCTCTGACTCGGACAGCACTTTCGTGATCAAGTGTTTGCCGAGGTCGTGGTCTTGTTCACAACTCGTCAAGTCATGCTTGGCTTCGTCGGTTAAATGGACGAACACTTCACGATGGTTCGCGGTGTTCCGTTCCCGTCGGACGTAGCCTTTTTCTTCAAGAATCTTCAAATGTCGGGTGATGGCCGCATTGTCGATTTTCATCGCCTGCTGAATCTCGCTTTGCGAACAGACGCCTTTGTCATGTACAATCATGAGCATCTCGTAGCGGGTCAGGCTGAAGCCCGTCTCTTTCTCGAACGAGGTCGCGACGCGTTGGTCCGCCAGTTTGATTTGGTACAGCAGTCGGCTGATGTCTCGTAATTCCATCTGTGGTGTCTCACCCCTCTCATTTGATAAATCAATTGTTGACTCGTCAAATGTAAAACATTCATGACGTGCTGTAAAGGTGAATGCTCACAAAAAAAACCATCCGCTTTTGCGAATGGTGATCATTCTTCATATTTGGTGCCATCGAAGTGGTAATCATGGATGAAAGTCGTCTCGTCGAAGCCATATAGTCGATCATGACGATTCAAGTCCTCAATCGTCTGAATTTCATGCATCGCCGGTTCTCCGGGTAAGGAATCGCGGGCGACGTTCAAATACCGCTCGGTGAAGTCGTCATCCTCATACGGTGTCCCGTCGAATGAGAAGTGAACCGAATAGACGTCGTCCTCCAAAGCGCGAATCACGTCGAGCATTCGTTGTTTCTGTGCATCGGTGTTCGCCCAGTCCTCATGGAACATGACCGACACGTCCAAGAACTCTTTCGACTCGACGTCGAAGACGGACGTCGGGGTAGGGCGTACAGTCGTCGCAACCCCTTCATCCACACCGGTCGGCACACTCGCGCGGACCGTCTCTGCCTCCGTCAACAAATCGAGCTGCTCGAGTCGCTCCTTGAACGTATCTTCGGCCTCTTGCTGCCAGACGTGTTCGAGCACGTTGTCATGGATCGTTTGATCAGACCGATACGTCTCGGCCCAATAGTCACCTTCGAGTATCGGATCGGTCAGGGTGAACTCGGCCGCATAGCCGCCCATCTTCCAGTCGCGCTTGAGCGTGACCTCGACGTCCTCTCCATATGTATCTTCAATATAGGATGCGTATCGTTCTTCCTCATCTTGTTTTGCATACGTCGACCATGTCGTGCCAAGCGCGGTCACGGCGACAGCGGTCGCGACTAACCATCGTTTTCTCATTTTTAATTCACCTCTCTACCAATGTACCTGAAATGGAAGTGCCCTACCTCGGTCCAAAGTCGTATTCAATTTATTACCAAATACCTGTAAACTGAAAGTGCCCTTGAAGAACTAATGTCTTTACGTGTACTAATACATATAATACACTTAAGTTACGTACACAAGAAAGGGTGTGACCCATGTTATATAAAATTGATATGAAGAGCGCGGAACCGCTATATGAACAAATCGTCAACCAGACGAAAGCGCTCGTCATCCGTGGCATCTTACGTCCGGGGGATAAAGTCATGTCGGTGCGTGACCTCGCGACCGACCTCGTCATCAATCCAAACACGGTCAGCAAGGCGTATCAGGAACTCGAACGGCTCGGCTTGCTCGAGATGCATCGCGGACGCGGGACGTTCGTGTCCAAGGACTGGATTGACCAAGACTCGCCGCGAGCGCCAATCCTGGAAGCGATCAAGAAACTCGCCATCGATTGCCATTATGCCAACATTGAGCTCACCGAAGCGCTGACGCTATTTGAGACAGAGTATAAGAAAGTAGGGGAGAACCATGCTGACAGTACAGCAACTGAGTAAGACAATCGATCGCCAGTCAGTGTTAGAAGATATCGACTTCACGGTCAACTCGGGTGAAATCATCGCGCTCGTCGGCCGGAACGGGGCCGGCAAAACGACACTGCTCCGGACGATGGTCGGCATCATTCGGCCGGATCAAGGCGATGTCCGCTACGGACCGTCAAGCATCTTTGAGAAAGCAGAGTTGAAGCGTGACGTCATCTTCGTCCCGGATTCGGCCGACGCCCTCAAACATTATACGATTAACGAGGCGGCTGCGCTCTACGAATCGATTTATCCATCGTTCAACCGATCGATTTTCAGAGAGACGCTCACCCGATATAACATCGATAACAAGAAGATTCGCCAGCTCTCGAAAGGGCAGAAGGCGATGGTGACGCTCTCGCTCGCGTTCGCCGTCCAAGCGAAATATTATCTGCTCGATGAACCGACGGACGGACTCGACGTCGTCGCCAAGTCGGACGTTTTGAAACTGATGATTGCCCAAGTCGAGGCACGTAACTGTTCCATCATCGTCTCGAGTCACCAGTTACATGAGCTCGAACGAATCGCCGACCGCATCATCATGCTTGAGAAGGGGCGCGTTAAGGCGATCATGTCGCTCGAGGAGGCGCGCGAGACGAGCGTCAAACTGCAAGTCGTTTTCAACGACCAAGTACCGGTCGAGCTGCTCGAGCGCAAGGACATCGAAATCATCAATGTGACCGGACGCGTCGCCTTGTTCATGGCGAAAGAACGGACGAAAGAGCTCGACACGTTCGTCGATGCACACGACCCGATGTTAATCGAAGAGATCCCGATGTCGCTCGAAGACATCTTCCGGGTCCAATTAGGAGGTGAGGCAAGTGTCTTTTAAAGTCCTATTAAAGAAAGATTGGAAACAAGTCTCGATTTTATGGATGTTGCTCGTTTTTCTCGGAGTGATTGCGTTCACGGTACCGGTCTGGTCACAGATGCAATACTTCGACCAGGAACTTCGTAACATACAAGAAAATCCAGGTGAATATGCCGATTGGATTGAGGGGGATGCGTCTGATATGTCCGTCCGAGACTTTTTTAATGAAAATAATGGAACGGGCTATTGGATTGGAGACTTACAAACGCTCATGCCAATGGGTGGGGTATTGTTTGTGTTCGTCATTTTTGGAGCGCTCATGGCCTCTGTCTTGATTGGGACGGAACGGAATAGTCAAATGTCCGATTTTACGATGTCGCTCCCGTTCACAAGGACGCAGCTTTACATATCAAAATGGTTGATTGGGACGATTGGGATTATCGTATCATCTGTCCTCGGGGGAACACTCATGATCCTGTTGATTCACTTCTCCGATTATGCGTTTTTGATGGAGGGCAGCACGAATCGAGTCATCGCGCTCATTGTCCTTTGGATGCTTAGTGGAATCTCGTTTTTCTCAGCCGCTCTATGGATGGGTTCGTTCGGAGGAGAATCCATTTCCCAAGTCATTTGGACGGTCATCGCCCTTATTTTTCCTTTTGGTATCATCGCGCTCGTACAAGGTTCATTTTTTGCGATTGGCCAACGGTATGACTCGACGTATCAAGTCTTTGACGGTTTATACCAAAGCATATACTTGCGTGTCCTATCACCGATTTCGAACCTTGTGAATGTCGATATGTATCAGTACTTTACCAATCAAGCGGAATGGCAAAAGTTTATCGCGATTGCACCATGGAGTGCGCTCGCGTTCATCGTCCTATCGTTTGGCCTTGGCCTTTGGATGTTTAACCGAGCGCCGCAAGAGAACAATGGCCGCTTCTTCATGTTCTCGAACTGGCTTTGGTTGATCCATATCATCATGGTGCTCTGTTTTGGCATGCTCGGTGGAATCATCCTCGCGACATTTGGAATTTACCCAGGCATTGGATTATACACTGTTGGCTTCCTAATCGGCGGCTTCATCGCCCACTTGCTCGCGAAACGGTTGCTTTACCGCTTCAACCTGAAACTGAAATCATAAAAAGGAGGGTTCTCATGAAACGGCTCAGTCTGCTCGTCGTCTTGCTCGTCATGCTCGCGGGATGCGGGGATACCCATCGACCGAACGCCTTCCAATATAAAGATTCATATGTCGGTGACAACAGCGCCGTCTCGGGCATCGCGCAGACGTTACCGATGCATGACTGCTACAAGTCGATCGAGCTACAGACGTCGAAACGGCCGTACGGCTTGACGGTGCGGTACAGCGACCCGGAAATCGAGCGCATTGAGCAAGAGCGGTTGGCCATCCGCAACGCGGCGACATATTTCACGCTCGTCCAAAACGCGGAAATCGTCCGCTTCGCTTTCCCGAACCGGACGTACGCATTCTCGCGCCCGGAGATGGAGGCGTGGCTCGACATCGACTTCTCGACAATCAAGTGGGAGAAGGAATTGAAGGACCGCTTGGACGAGAAAATCAGCAACGAAGAACAGACGGAAGCCTATTTCAAGAGAATCTAAACGTGTGCGGAAACTTTCATTCGCACACGTTTTTTCGATATTTTCTGAAAATTATCGGGTAAAAGGTAGATGAAAGCGTTTTCTTGGCATTATAATAGAGTTAACTGAATGACTATTCATTCCAAGGAGGAAAAGCGATGAACAAACCGTGGTTGCAAGATTATCCAGCTGACATGCCAAAAACGATTGACTATGAGGTGAAGCCGCTCTATGATGCGCTATCCCGAGCCGCGACCGATTTCCCGAACAAGACCGCCATCTCCTTCATCGGTAAAGAGTTGACGTTCGCCGAAGTCGACGATGCGGCGAAACGGTTGGCGACGATGCTTCAATCGAAAGGGCTGCAAAAAGGGGACCGTGTCAGTCTGATGCTCCCGAACTGTCCGCAATTCGTCATTTCGTTCTATGCGGTCCTGTACGCCGGCGGTACGGTCGTCCAGACGAATCCGCTCTACACGGAGCATGAGCTCGAGAACTTGATCACGGACTCCGGTGCGAGCATCATCGTCACGCTCGACCTCCTGTATCCAAAATCACTTCGTGTGAAGCAGAAGACGGACGTCAAAACGATTATCACGACGAGCATCGCCGACTATCTGCCATTCCCGAAGAACAAGCTGTATCCGATCAAAGTGAAGCGCGAGAACAACATCGTCATCGATACGACAGGTTCGGTCGCGTTCAAGGACTATAAACAGTTCGATCCGATCACGCCGGTCACAGTCGACCCGAAAGAAGACGTCGCGGTCCTGCAGTATACGGGCGGGACAACAGGTCTGCCGAAAGGCGTTATGCTGACGCACTTCAACTTGACGGCGAACGTCGACCAGATTTCGAACTTCTTCTATAGATATAACCGTGGTGATGAGAAGCGGGTCCTATGCGTCGTGCCGTTCTTCCATATTTACGGGATGTCATGCTGCCTGAACTTCGGGATGGCGAACGGATACGAGCTCGTCCTCGTGCCACGCTTCGACGTCACCGATGTCTTAAAGACAATCAATAAGAAGAAACCACATTTCTTCCCGGGTGCCCCAACGATGTACGTCGGTATCTTGAACGACCCGAAACTGAAAAAATACGACTTGTCGTCAATCGAGGCGTGTATCTCGGGCTCGGCCCCGCTGCCGGTCGAAGTACAGGAGCAGTTCGAGAGCATCACGGGCGGACGTATCGTCGAAGGCTACGGCTTGTCGGAGACGTCACCGGTCACGCATGCGAACTTCTTATGGGATAAACGGATTGTCGGCTCGATCGGGGTGCCGTTGTCGGACACATCTGCTAAAATTGTAAAGGCAGACGGAGAGACGCTGGCCGATATCGGCGAAATCGGGGAGATCATGCTGCACGGTCCGCAAGTGATGAAAGGGTACTGGCAGAAGCCAGAAGAGACGGCAGCCGTCTTGAAGGACGAATGGCTCGCGACCGGTGACCTCGGCTATATGGGCGAGGACGGGTTCTTTTATATCGTCGACCGGAAGAAAGACATGATTATCGCCGGAGGCTTCAACGTCTATCCGCGTGAGATCGAAGAAGTGCTATACGAACATCCGGCCGTCAAGGAAGCGGTCTGTATCGGCGTACCGGACCCGTATCGCGGTGAGACGGTCAAGGCGTTCATTGTGACGCGTGACGGCGCCAGCGTGACGGAAGAAGAGCTCGACAAGCACTGTCGCGAGAAACTCGCAGCGTATAAAGTACCGAAGCTGTATGAGTTCCGAGAAGAGTTGCCGAAGACGTTCGTCGGTAAGATTTTACGTCGCGTCCTCGTCGACGAAGAGAAGGCGAAACAAGTGAAACAAAGCAGTTGACACAAGCGTGTCACATGATAGAATAATAAATGAATGAACCATCATTCATTTTTAAGCAGCGGTAAGGAGCTTGGGTGTTTATGACAAAGAATGGATCAAAAAGTGACCGCATTATCGATGCGGCAGTGAAAGTGATTGCGGATCATGGCTATCACGGTGCAAAGGTGACGGCCATCGCCAAAGAGGCGGGCGTCGCCGACGGAACGATTTATCTGTACTTCAAAAACAAGGAACATCTGTTAATTGAATTGTTCCAGACGAAGATGGGCCTGTTCATCGACTACTCGAAACAACAAATCGAGCGGGAGACGACAGCCGGCGACAAGCTGTATCAGTTGATTGAGTCGCACTTGAAGCAATTATCTGCCGATTACGACCTCGCCGTCGTGACGCAAATCGAGCTCCGTCAGTCGAACTTGGCGCTCCGTCAAAAGATTAGCGAAGTGCTCAAACCGTACTTGAACTTAATCGATGCGGTCGTACAACACGGAATCGACACGGGCGAATTCGATCGCGACCTCGACTATCGACTCGCTCGGCAGATGATTTTCGGCACGATCGACGAAGTGGTCACGAGTTGGATGGCGAGCGGCTTCAAGTATGACTTGATGTCGACGCTACCGAAAGTACACCATATGTTAAAAAAAGGGCTTGCTTAACCGTAAGCCCTCTCGCTAGCTCAAAAAATGAACGCTGATTCATGAATGATGGTGCGAACAACTTAAAGGGGGAACTACGATGAATATTTTTGTATTGCTGAAGCGTACGTTCGATACAGAAGAAGCGATTCAGCTCGAGAATGGGGAAATTCAAGAAGACGGCGCTGAGTTCATCATTAACCCGTACGATGAGTATGCGGTCGAGGAGGCCATTCGCAAGCGTGACGATCTCGGGGGAGAAGTCACGGTCGTGACGGTCGGTCCAGAAGACGCGGACAAAGAACTTCGCACGGCGCTCGCGATGGGTGCGGACAAAGCGGTACGTATCTCAATCGAGGATGACATCGAGGACGCCGATCACGTGACGATCTCAAAAGTACTCGCCACGTACTTGAAAGAGCAAGCGCCAGATCTCATCTTCGCGGGGAACGTCGCCATCGACGGCGGCAGCGGCCAAGTCGCACCACGCGTCGCTGAACTGCTGGACATGAACTACGTGACGACGATCACGGAACTCAAAATCGACGGCACGACGGCGACGGTCACACGCGACGTCGAAGGGGACACTGAAGTGATCGAAGTGGCGCTCCCGCTCCTCGTGACAGCGCAACAAGGGTTGAACGAACCGCGTTACCCGAGCCTTCCAGGTATCATGAAGGCAAAGAAGAAGCCGCTCGAAGAACTCGAACTGTCGGACATCGACCTCGATGAAGACGAGATCGAAGCGAAGATCGAGACGATTGAACGGTTCTTGCCAGAAGAGAAGAAAGCCGGACGCATCCTTGAAGGGGATACGTCGTCACAAGTGAGCGAGCTCGTTCAATTACTTCGCACGGAAGCCAAAGTCATTTAAGGGGGACACATAGATGAAAGCTCTAGTACTCGCAGAAGCGCGTGAAGGCGCGTTACGAAACGTATCATTCGAAGCCATCGCCGCGGCGAAGCAACTGACGGACGACGTGACGGCGGTCGTCATCGGGGATGATGTCAAAGCACTCGCCAATGAACTCGGGGAATACGGCGCGGGACGCGTCCTCGTCATCGAAGACGAGCGTCTCAAACACTACACGCCAGACGGTTACGGACAAGTGCTCCGCCAAGTCATCGACCAGGAGTCGCCGGACATGATCGTGCTCGGCCATACGGCGCTCGGGAAAGATATCGCACCGAAACTAGCGGCTCGTCTGGACGCCGGTCTCATCAGTGACGTCGTCTCGATTGAAGGATCTGGCAAAGATGCCGAGTTCGTCCGCCCGATCTATTCAGGGAAAGCGTTCGAGAAAGTGAAATTCAAAGACTCGGTCATGTTCTTCACGATCCGTCCGAACAACATCGACGCTCTTCCGCGTACGGCTGGAGCGAGTGTGTCGGTCGAGACACCGAGCGTGGAGCTCAAGGACCTCGCCATGATTGTCAAAGAAGTCGTCCGCAAGGCGACGGGGAAAGTCGATTTGACGGAAGCGAAAGTCATCGTCGCCGGTGGCCGTGGCGTCAAGAGCGAGGACGGCTTCAAGCCGCTCGAAGAGCTCTCGGAATTGCTCGGCGGGGCCGTCGGTGCTTCACGTGGAGCATGTGACGCCGACTACTGTGACTACGCGCTACAAATCGGGCAGACCGGGAAAGTCGTCACGCCGGACTTGTATATCGCCTGCGGCATCTCTGGGGCGATCCAACACTTGGCCGGGATGAGCAACGCCAAAGTCATCGTCGCCATCAACAAAGACCCGGAAGCGAACATCTTCACCGTGGCCGACTACGGCATTGTCGGTGACTTGTTCGACGTCGTCCCGCTCTTGACGGAAGAGTTCCGCAAACACCTCGTCAATAGCTGATATGCAGAATGTTTGGGGAAACGTACCCTCCGTGGTATACTCTGAACATGAAATGCATGAGAGTTCTTAATCGGCTCTCACATCTTACTGGGGAGGTATTTACCAAATGGCTATTAAACACGCAACGACTCAAACATTCGAACAAGAAGTAAAAGAGGGCGTCGTCCTCGTCGATTTCTGGGCAGCTTGGTGTGGACCGTGCCGCATGATCGCACCGGTACTCGAAGAGCTTGACCAAGAGATGGGCGACCAAGTCCAAATCGTCAAACTCGACGTTGACGAGAACCCAGAAGTAGCGGGCGCTTTCCAAATCCAAAGTATCCCAACACTTATGATGTTCAAAGACGGACAACCTGTTTCGAAAACAATGGGCTTCCAACCAAAAGAAGCACTCAAAGAGTTTATCGCAACAGCACAATAATCACGTACAGCCGACCGGGGAACTAGTCGGCTGTTTTTTGTTGGGCTCGTTAGGGAAGAAGGAGTTTAGTCGTTTCGCATGGAATAACAACGGTTAAGGTTCGGTACGGATTTAGCGGGGAATCCGGAAAAATCACTATCTGAAAACGGATACATACGACGCTTAATCAGATTTTTTTTCGTCGCTTTTTGTCGACTATCTTCATATTTAACAGTTCGGGAATTTTTGAGGAGACTGGAAAATGCGGCAAGGTTTTATCATGGAAACAGACTGAAAATTTACGCTATACTCATGAGGAAGACATGATGGCGTCAAGTGAACTTAATAATTGGCCCATCGTTTGTAAGACTCTGTTCGAAGGAGGAATTTTCTTGTCGGTGTTACATTTAGCTATCTTATTGCCGCTTCTCGCGGCACCGTTCATCCCGTTCTTGTTCCGGGCGCTGAAGCGAATTCATACGGGTTGGTTCGTGTTAATCGTTCCGGTCGTCCTGTTCGTGTACTTCTTCCGCTTCATCGGAATCACGAGCGCAGGGGACGTCGTGACGGAGACGGTCGAATGGATGCCATCGCTCGGCATCAACTTCACGGCCTACGTGGACGGGCTCGGATTATTGTTTGCCCTCCTCATTACAGGGATTGGAGCGCTCGTCGTCCTCTATTCGATTTACTATTTGAATAAAGACAAAGAGTCGCTCGGTCATTTTTATGTGTACCTGCTCTTGTTCATGGGTGCGATGCTCGGTGTCGTCCTCTCGGATAACATGGTCGTCATGTACATGTTCTGGGAACTCACATCGATTTCGTCGTTCCTGTTGATCGGGTATTGGTACGAGAAAGAACGCTCACGCTACGGGGCACGTAAGTCGATGCTCATCACCGTGTTCGGGGGCTTGTCGATGCTAGGGGGGATTGTGATCCTCGAGTCGATCGTCGGCTCATTCAGCATCCGTGACATGGTCGCCAATCAGGCACTCATCGCCGACAGCCCGTTCTTTGTCGCAGCGATGATTCTCATCTTGCTCGGCGCCTTCACGAAGTCAGCGCAATTCCCGTTCCACATCTGGTTGCCGGACGCGATGGAAGCACCGACCCCGGTCAGTGCGTACCTCCACTCGGCGACGATGGTCAAGGCCGGTCTCTATCTCGTCGCACGGATGAGCCCGGTGTTCCAGGAGTCGTCACTCTGGCTATGGATCATTGCCTCGGTCGGGACGTTCACGCTCTTCTGGGGTTCGTTCAACGCGGTCAAACAGACCGATTTGAAAGGGATTCTCGCCTTCTCGACGGTCAGTCAGCTCGGTCTCATCATGTCGCTTCTCGGCCTCGGGGCCGCGGCGCTACATTATGACGGCATGGATGACAACATCTATATGGTCGCAACGATCGCGGCGATCTTCCACTTGATCAACCATGCGACGTTCAAAGGGTCGCTGTTCATGATGGTCGGAATCGTCGACCACGAGACGGGGACGCGTGACATCCGTAAGCTCGGCGGTCTGATGACCGTCATGCCGATCACGTTCACGATTGCCGTCATCGGCTCATTGTCGATGGCAGGGTTGCCGCCGTTCAACGGCTTCCTCAGTAAAGAGATGTTCTTGAAGGCAACCACGAAAGTGTTCTCGATGGACTTCTTCGCGCTCGATACGATCGGCATCTTGATCCCGGTCGTCGCGTTCATCGCGAGCGTGTTCACATTCATCTACAGCTTGATTATCTTCACCCGGACGTTCATGGGCAAAGCCCAGTTCGACCGGTTACCGAAACAGCCGCACGAGGCACCGATCGGGATGCTCATCCCGCCAGCGATTCTCGCTATCCTCGTCGTCGTGCTCGGTTTCGTGCCGAACGTGTTGTCGAACTCGCTCATCAAGCCGGCCGTCGAGTCGATCTATCCGTCGCTCGTCGCGAGCGGTCAGGATGTGAAAGTCGACATCTACTTCTGGCACGGCATCACACCTGAGTTACTTATGACGATCGGTATCGTCCTGCTCGGGACGCTCATGTTCTTCACAATCAACAAGTGGATGGGCATCTACAACCATATCCCGCATCGCTTGACGCTCAATGGCATGTACGACGGGACGCTCGTCTGGTCGAACAAGGCGGCGTACCGCTTTAAAGACAACTATATGACGGGCTTCATCCGCTCGTATTTGGTGTACATCTTCTTGTTCTTGTCAGGCATGATGTTGTTCTCGATGTATCGCTTCGACTTGTTCAACTTCTCGTTCGGCGAGATGGAACCGGTCGCGCCGTATGAATACGTCCTCGGGGCCGTCGTCATCTTGGCGGCGCTCGCGATCACGTTCATGCGCTCGCGTCTGCCGTCAATCATCTTGCTCGGTGTCGTCGGGTATTCGGTCGCGTTGTTCTTCGTCTTTTTCAATGCACCGGACCTCGCGTTGACGCAGCTCGTCATCGAGACGGTATCGGTCGCGTTGTTCTTGCTCGTCTTCTACCATATGCCAGAGATCAGCAAGAAAGAAGTGCGTGTTAAGTTTAAAATCGAGAATGCGATTGTCTCGATTTTCGTCGGGGTGACGGTGACGCTCCTCAGCTTCATGGCGCTATCGAACCGTTCCCTGTCGTCGATCTCCGAGTATTATAAAGAAAACGTCTATGATTTGGCAGCCGGGAAAAACATGGTCAACGTCGTCCTTGTCGACTTCCGTGGCTTTGATACGTTGTTCGAGATCGTCGTCCTTGCCATCGCGGCCATCGGAATCTACACGATGATCAAATTCAGAACGACAGAACGTACGAAAGGAGCACGTGAACATGAACCGAAAAAATGATCAAGTCAATGACGTCATCTTACAGACGGCCGCGGTGATCATCTTCTTCATCATCATCGTGTTCTCGATTAACCTCTTCTTCGCCGGGCACTACTCGCCGGGCGGAGGGTTCATCGGTGGTTTGATGACGGCCGCGGCGCTCGTGTTGCTGTTGCTCGCCTTCGATTCGAAGACGCTCGCTGACGTGCTCCCGTTCGATTATCGCAAGATGACGGCGCTCGGTCTCGCCATCGCGTTACTGACGTCGCTGCACAGCATCTTCTGGGACCGTCCGTTCCTGACGCACGCCTATGACAAATTCGATTTGCCGCTCTTGGGCGAACAGACGCTTCACACGGCGATCGCCTTTGACCTTGGCGTTTACCTTGTGGTCATCGGTGTGACGATGACGATCATTCAAACGATTGGAGAGAGTGAATAATGGAAATCTTCGTTAGCATCATCATCGGTGTCCTGACGATGAGCGCGGTCTATATGATTCTCTCAAAGAGTTTGTTGCGCATCATCATCGGCACCGGGTTGCTCAGCCACGCTGCCCACTTGCTCGTCTTGACGATGGGTGGACTGAAAACCGGAGCGGCACCCGTCCTCGTCGATGGGGTCACGGAATATACTGACCCGCTCCCGCAAGCGCTCGTCTTGACGGCGATCGTTATCAGCTTCGGGGTGACCGCGTTCTTCCTCGTGCTCGCGTATCGGGCTTACCAGGAACTGAACACGGATAATATTGAGGAAATGAAAGGAACGGAATCGAATGATTAACTTACCGATCTTTCCGATTGTCATCCCGGCGCTTGCGGCCATCTTTCTTCTCTTCGCACCGAAGCAAGTTCGTCTGCAACGCGGAGTGGCACTCGGGGCTTTACTTGTAACGTTTGCAGTGACGGTGCTGCTCATCTTCACCGTGTCTCAAGACGGCATTATGACCGTCAACTTAGGGAACTGGCCGGCACCGTTCGGCATCACGCTCGTCTCGGACATGCTGTCGGCACTACTCGTCGCCACGTCGACGTTGCTCGTCTTTTTCATCGTCTGGTTTGCGACCCATTACTTCTCAGACGCCTATGAATCGAACTACGTCTACGTCGCGATGCTGTTCCTCCTCGTCGGGGTGAACGGTGCCTTCACGACAGGCGATATCTTCAACTTGTTCGTCTTCTTTGAAGTCTTCCTCATCTCGTCGTACGTGTTGATCGTGCTCGGCGGGAAGGGCGTCCAGTTACGCGAGTCGATCAAGTATTTGCTCGTGAACGTCATCGCCTCGGCGCTGTTCGTCATGGCCGTCGCGCTTCTTTACGGGACGGTCGGTACGCTCAGTTTGGCGGACCTCGCGCAAAAGATTCCGCTCGTGGAGAATCAAAGCGTCATCACCGTCATCGGTGTGTTCTTCGTCATCGTCTTCGGCTTGAAAGGGGCACTCGTGCCGCTCCATTACTGGCTCCCGGGCTCGTATGTCGTGGCGCCGACACCGATTCTCGCCATGTTCGGGGCACTTCTGACGAAAGTCGGGGTATACTCGATTTTGCGGACATACACGCTCCTGTTTGATGGTGGAAGTGCGTTCATGCAGAACTTCTTGATTATCCTTGCCGTGTTGACGATCGTCATCGGGATGATTGGGGCGATCGCCTATAACGACGTCAAGTTGATCATCATCTACAACATCATGATCGCCGTCGGCGTCATCTTGTACGGAATCGCACTCAACACGCAGACGTCGCTCGAAGGGGCGCTCTACTATTTGATTCATGACATGTTGATCAAGGCCGCCTTGTTCATGCTCGTCGGGATGATGATCGGCATCACCAAGTCCGGTCAACTGCGCGACATGGGCGGTTTGATCACCCGCTTCCCATTGTTCGGTTGGACGTTCTTCATCGCAGCGTTGTCGCTCGCCGGGATTCCGCCGCTCAGCGGATTTTTCGGGAAACTGTTGATTGTTCAAGGCGGGGTCGGGGAAGGCAGCCTATTCGGGCCGCTCCTCATCTTGCTGTCGAGTCTGTTCGTCCTCTTCTCGGTCATCAAAATCTTCTTGTACGGATTTTGGGGAGAAGAGAAACGCGTCTATGACGGTCCGCTCGTGCCGTATATGAACCGCCTCATCGTGCCGACGTTCTTGCTTGTCGCGGTCGCCGTCGCCTACGGGTTTGGTGCCGAAGCGATGCATCCGTTCATTACCCAGGCAATCGAACCGCTCGTGCAACCCGAAATCTATATCGATGCCGTGATTAAGGAGTGATTTAGAGATGGCTTACCAACTACTCATCAACTTTTTCCTGGCGTTCATTTGGATGTTCTTCACGGGTACGTTCACGACGAGCGGATTCATCATCGGTTACTTGCTCGGGTTACTCGTCATCTTCATGATGCGCCGCTTCTTCAAGAATACGGATTTCTATTTCATCCGCGTCTTGAAACTGCTTAAACTGTTCTTGATTTTCTGTCGCGAACTCGTCGTAGCCAACATCGAAGTGCTCCGGCTCGTCTTGAGCCCGAAACTAAAAATCCAACCAGGCATCTTTCGGTATCACACCGAACTCGATGCCGGTTGGAAAGTGAGTTGGCTATCGATGCTCATCACGCTGACACCAGGTACGCTTGTCGTCCAAGTGTCAGACGACAATAAGACGCTCTACATCCATGCGCTCCATATGCCGGATAAAGAGTCGCTCAAACAAGACATTTACGATAACTTTGAGTCGAACATCAAGGAGGCGACCAGCTAATGTTAAATATTATTATTTACGTCGCCCTCGCCATCCTCGTGCTCGCCATGCTCGGTATGCTGTATCGGGTCGTCAAAGGGCCGACGACAGCGGACCGTGTCATCGCCCTCGACTCGATCGGCATCGGGTTGATCTCGGTCGTGTCGTTGTTATCGATTTTGCTCGATACGACGATGTTCTTCGAGGTCATCCTCTTGCTCGGGATTTTAGCCTTTATCGGAACGGTGGCATTCTCGAAATTCCTCGAGAAGGGAGAGATCATCCAACATGACCGCAACAATGATTTATGACATCTTGACCGGTGTCTTCACGATCATCGGGGTGTTCTTCACCGTCGTCGCGGCGATCGGTCTGATCCGGCTCCCGGACATCTATTCCCGCGCCCACGCCGCCTCGAAGAGTGCGACGCTCGGCGTCATGTTCGTCCTGTTCGCGGCGCTCTTGCACGTCTGGGTCGACCAGCGCATCTTTGACGCACGGCTTCTGCTCGGACTGTTCTTCGTCTTGTTGACGGCTCCAGTCGGTGGACACTTGATCGCTCGGGCGGCTCACGCTCAAGGGGTAAAGCTCTGGGACAAATCGCTCCAGGACGCCTTGCAAGAAGATAAGGATAAAGGAATCGAATGACGAAAGGCTCTTCCATCGCACGATGGAAGAGCCTTTTTTAGATGATGTACGAGATATCGGACGCGGACGTCGGATACGCGAACTCCAAGTGTTTGACGTGTTGATGGGTCATATTGTTTTGTATAATAAACGAGAACAGGTTGATCAGTTCCGGCGCGTGTTGCCCAATCAAGTGGGCGCCGAGCACATGACCGTCCTTGCTTAACAATATGCGGGAGAACGCCGTCGTGTCGTTGATCCGCTCATACGTGAGGAAATGGGACAAGTCGTTGTCTTTACATTCATAGTCGATGCCGCGCGCTTTCACCTCCTCGACCGTCAGCCCGACCTTGGCAATCGGTGGTGTCGTGAAGACGACCGTCGGGGCGGGACGCTCGGGGAGCGGACGCGTGTTGTTGCGGAGCAGGTTGAGCGCGGCGATGCGTCCTTCCTGCCCCGCAAACGGGGTGAGGGCCGGGTTGCGGCTCTTGGCGACGTCCCCGGCTGCATATACGTTCGCATTCGTCGTCTGCAGGAACTCATTGACGAGGACGCCGCCGTGGTCGGACTCGATACCGGCTGCGTCCAAACGGAGCCGTTCGATGCTCGGAATTCGCCCGGTGGCGTTAAGGACGACGCCTTCGAGGGTAGAGTCATCTGATAACGTCAGCACGTCCCCATCCATCCGGACGGGCTCGATGCCGTAACGGACATCGATGCCGATCCGAATCGTCTCATCGACGAGACGTTTGACGACTTTGCGATCGAATTGTTTAAGTGCCCGCGATCGGATGAGGAGGGTCACCTCGCTCCCGAAGCGGCGGAGGATGTGAGCGAACTCGAACGCGATATAGCCGGCCCCAATGATGATGATGTGTTTTGGCAAGTCGTCGAGGTCGAAAACGTCGTCGCTCGTGATGGCCAAGTCGCCACCCGGGATGTCGAGCGGTCGCGGAATGAGGCCTGAAGCGATTAAAAACTGATGCGCCGAGATTTCATGCCCATCAATGACAATCGAGTCTTCATCGATGAAATGGGGTTCGCCTTCGAACAAGTCGATGTCGTGCTCTTTCCAATGATGCATCTTCGTCGTCGGGATGGCGAAACGATACTCGTCGATACGCCGTTTAAAGGCGTGCCAATCGAGCGTGAGCTCGCCGTGGACACCGAGTGATTTCATCCGTTCCGTACGGGCAATGAGCTCTGCTCCTTCCGCGAGCATCTTTTTCGGGTCACATCCGCGTTGCGGACACGTCCCGCCGAACGTCCAATTCTCGACGATGGCAATTTGTTTACCGGCGTCGCATAATACGTTAGCGGCTTGGCTCGCTGCCGAGCCGCTGCCGATGATGATGACATCGTACCGTTTCATAACAAAACCCTCCCTCTGAGACTTCATCAAAATTTTTCCCGTCTGGAAGGAACTTAAACTGAGGTGATTGAATTTGAGTCATTCTGACCACATTAAACATAAATTGGCGCTCCTCCCGGACGAGCCCGGCTGTTACTTGCATAAGAACGAGTACGGCGAGACCATTTACGTCGGGAAAGCGAAAAATCTGAAAAACCGGGTCCGGTCTTATTTTACCGGGGCGCATGACATCAAGACGATGCGCCTCGTCGCTGAGATTCGCGACTTTGAGTATATCGTCACGGCGAGCGAACTCGAGGCGCTTCTGCTCGAGATGACGCTCATAAAAAAGCATGACCCGAAATACAACATCCGTCTCAAAGACGACAAGTCGTACCCGTACATCAAGATCACGAACGAGCCGTACCCGAGGTTACTCACGACGCGGAAGCTGAAGCGGGACGGCGGCTTCTATTTCGGCCCGTACCCGAACGCCTATGCCGCCAACGAGACGAAGCGGTTGCTCGATAAACTGTATCCGCTCCGGAAATGCCAACCGATGCCGCGCAAGCTCTGTCTGTATTACCATATCGGGCAGTGTCTCGGACCTTGCGAGCTCGCTGTCGACACGGACGAGCAAAAAGAGATCGTCCATGAAATTCGCCGCTTCCTGAACGGGGAGACGAGCGAGACGCTCGCCAAGCTCCAAGTCGACATGGGACGAGCGGCCGAAGATATGCAGTTCGAACGAGCCGCTGAGCTCCGTGACCAAATCCGGGCCGTCGAGTCGATTATGAACAAACAGAACATGATCACGGCCGACCCGACAGCTCGCGATGTCTTCGGCTATACGCTCGACCGCGGCTGGATGTGCGTCCAAGTGTTCTATATGCGGGGCGGCAAGATGATCGAGCGCGACGTATCACTGTTCCCGCTCCACGGCGAACCGTCTGAGGAGCTCGAGAGTTTCATCGTCCAGTTCTACGAGCAGAACGTATTGCCGAAGGAAGTGCTCGTCCCCGAGATCGTCCGCATCGATTTATTGAACGAGGCGATCGGGACGAAAGTGATGCAACCGAAGCGCGGCGCGAAGCGACAGTTGCTCGACTTGGCGACGAAAAATGCGGGCATCGCCTTGAACGAGAAGTTCGAGTTGCTCGCCCGCGACGAAGAGCGGACACTCCTCGCCATGCGTGAACTCGGTGAGGCGATCGGCATCCCGAACTTGTCACGCGTCGACATCATCGACAACGCGAACATCCAAGGGGCTGATGCCGTCTCGGCACTCGTCGTCTTCGAAGACGGGAAGCCGCTCAAGAAGGAATACCGGAAATACAAGATTCGTACCGTCCAAGGACCGGACGACTACGAGACGATGCGAGAGGTCGTCCGTCGTCGGTTCCGTCGCCTGTTGACGGAAGAGAAGCGTCTACCGGACTTGCTGTTGATTGACGGGGGCATCGGGCAATTGAACGCCGCCCTCGACGTCCTGCAGAACGAGTTCGGGCTCGACTTGCCGGTCGGGTCGCTCAAAAAAGATGACCGTCACCGGACGAGCCAGCTCTTGTTCGGGGAAGGCGGCGGGGTCGTCGAACTGAATTCGCGCTCGAGCGCGTTCTATTTGCTCCAACGTATGCAAGACGAGGTCCACCGCTTCGCCATCACGTTCCACCGCAGTTTGCGGACGAAGAAGATGACGAAGTCGGTGCTCGACGATATCCCGGGCGTCGGGCCGAAGCGACGTCAGCAGTTGATCCGCCATTTCGGGTCGATGAAACAAATCCGACTCGCCTCGCTAGAACAGTTGAAGGAAGCAGGCCTGCCCGAGAAGTTGGCCGAGACCGTTTTGCAATACGTTCATGAGGAGACGGACGAATGAAGATAAAACAAGAGCCGATGCGGTCAGTTCGCATCGGCTCTTCGTCATTCATACGTATCTTTTCGGTCTAGTTGGACGGTGATTTGGACGGCCTGGCGCGCCACATCGGCGTAGCCCTCGGCGACGCATTGGGAACGACCGGCAATTTGTTCGGCTAAAAAGCCAGCCTCAAGCTGGAAGTAGCCGGTTGCCTTTTCTTGGGTCGCAGGCGGGGGAAGTAGTTCGAACAAGAACTTATTTCCTTTTTCTTTCAAGAGCGTCAATTGCCCCCAGCCAGCCTCCATAAAGAAGGCGCTCAGTTCGTCATTCGTCATGACCGGGAACTTGCGTGCGACCCTTTTGCCCGACCAATAGATGACTTGGGCGTAATCGTCCCCGAGCAAATCCGTCAACACATAATCGCGAAGCAGTTCGATCGCGAAAGTGGGTTGGCTCATCGTTTCCATCTTCTTCCATCACTCCATTCTCTCTATACCATTATAACGACGATTCGCCTTTTGGTCACCGGGTATTTTGCAAAAGAATGTGGCACAAATCGGTCGGGTTGTCTTGTCATACAAATTTCACAAGAGTAGAATAGGAGACAGAAAGCTATATTTACATTTGAAAACGCTTTTATTTACAAAACGAGCCAAGGGCTCGTGAAAAGGGGGAACTAGAATGGCAGCGCGTCGTGACTATTTCAGTCGTAAAGTCCATTCGCTACTTGGGGTCATCCCAATCGGCTTGTTTTTGATCGTTCACTTGTCGGTCAACTACTATATCGTCGATGGGGTGGAGTCGTTCAACAAGGCAGCAAAATTTATGGAGAGCTTACCGTACTTGTATTTCCTTGAAGTGACCATCATCGCTTTGCCGATGATCTTCCACGGAGTGTATGGCGTGTATTACGCGTTCCTCGGTTCGATTAACACGAACCGTTACTCATACGCCCGTAACTGGATGTACATGCTCCAACGCTTCACGGGCGTCTTCCTCGTTATCTTCATCGCATGGCACGTTTGGGAAACGCGCTTGGCGAAGTTGCGTGGCGTTGAAGTGAACGCGGAGATGATGCAAAACATCGTCGACAATCCGCTCATGCTCATCTTCTACATAGTCGGGATCCTCTCGGCTACGTTCCACTTCGCGAACGGTCTCTGGTCGTTTGCCATCACGTGGGGGATCACACAGTCGCCTCGTTCACAGCGCTTCATGAGCTATGTCTCAGGCGTCGTCTTCTTGGCACTATCTTTTGTCGGCATCCGTTCTATCTTGACGTTCGCGGGCATCTTGTAATTAGGGGGAAAAGTTCATGGCAAATCAAAGTTTGATCGTCATCGGTGGCGGTCTGGCTGGACTCATGGCGACAATCAAGTCGGCTGAGATGGGTGTTCCGGTAAAACTATTCTCGCTTGTACCGGTCAAGCGTTCACATTCAGTTTGTGCACAAGGCGGCATCAACGGTGCCGTCAACACGAAAGGGGAAGGGGATTCTCCTTGGCAACACTTTGATGACACGGTCTATGGGGGCGACTTCCTCGCCAACCAACCGCCGGTCCAAAAGATGGCGGAAGCGGCACCGAAGATCATCCATATGTTCGACCGCATGGGCGTCATGTTCAACCGGACGCCAGAAGGTCTTCTCGACTTCCGTCGTTTCGGCGGTACGCTCCATCACCGTACGGCTTACGCCGGTGCGACGACGGGGCAACAGCTCCTGTACGCACTAGACGAGCAGGTTCGTCGCTACGAGGCGCAAGGTCTCGTCGAGAAGTATGAAGGCTGGGAGTTCCTCCGGGCCATCATCGATGAAGCAGGTGTGTGTCGTGGTGCGGTCTGTCAGGATTTGCGCTCGATGGAAATTAAAGCGTTCCCATCGGATGCGGTCATCCTCGCGACAGGCGGCCCGGGTGTCATCTTCGGCAAATCGACGAACTCGGTCATCAACACCGGACAAGCGGCTGGAGCGGTTTACCGTCAAGGCGCCGTCTATGCGAACGGTGAGTTCATCCAAATCCACCCGACGGCGATCCCAGGGGACGACAAGCTTCGTCTCATGAGTGAATCGGCGCGCGGTGAAGGCGGACGTGTCTGGACGTATAAAGACGGTAAGCCATGGTACTTCCTTGAAGAGAAGTATCCGGCCTACGGAAACCTCGTGCCGCGTGATATCGCGACGCGTGAGATCTTCGACGTCTGTGTCAACCAAAAGCTCGGCGTCAACGGCGAGAACATGGTGTACCTCGATTTGTCGCATAAAGACTCGAAAGAGCTCGACATCAAGCTCGGCGGGATCCTTGAGATTTACGAGAAGTTCGTCGGCGACGATCCACGCAAAGTCCCGATGAAGATCTTCCCGGCCGTTCACTATTCGATGGGCGGACTATGGGTCGACTACGATCAGATGACAAACATCCCAGGCCTGTTCGCAGCCGGTGAGTGCGATTACTCGATGCACGGTGCGAACCGTCTCGGGGCCAACTCGCTCTTGTCTGCCGTATACGGCGGGATGGAAGCCGGTCCGGCGGCCGTTCACTACATGCGTGGTCTCGACCAAGCGACAGAGAGCGTGCCGGAAGCGCTCTTCAACTTCAACGAACGTGAAGAAATCGAGCGGTTCAACGACATCCTCGCGATGGACGGTACGGAAAACGCGTATCAAATCCACCGCGAGCTCGGCGAACTCATGACCGACAACGTCACGGTCGTTCGTTACAACGACAAGCTCGAGGCGACGGACCTCAAACTCCGTGAGCTTCGTGAACGCTATAACAACATCTCCGCGACCGACACGGCTCGCTGGAGCAACCAAGGGGCATCGTTCATCCGACAACTCGACCACATGCTCGACCTCGCGCGCGTCATCACGCTTGGCGCTTTGAAACGCGACGAGAGCCGTGGTGCTCATTACAAACCGGACTTCCCGGAACGTGATGACGACAAGTTCATGAAGACGACGATGGCACGTTACAACGCAGGGGAAGTCGATATCTCGTATGAAGAGATCGACGTTTCGTTAATCCCGCCGCGCAAACGGGATTACTCGAAGAAAGGGGCGAAGACGAAATGACGACGCCGATGCAATCTGAACAAAAAGATATTCGTTTTATCATTGAACGCCAGGACGGACCGGACCAAGCCGCTTATACGGAAGAGTTCACCGTCCCGTACCGCCCGAACATGAACGTCATCTCGGCGTTGATGGAAATCCGCCGAAACCCGGTCAATGCGAACGGGGACAAGACGACACCAATCAACTGGGATATGAACTGTCTCGAGGAAGTGTGCGGTGCCTGCTCGATGATCATCAACGGCAAGCCGCGCCAATCGTGTACGGCACTCGTTGATAAACTCGAGCAGCCGATTCGCCTTGCTCCGATGAAGACGTTCCCGGTCATCCGTGACCTTCAAGTCGACCGTCAGCGCATGTTCGACGCGTTGAAAAAAGTGAAGGCATGGGTCCCAATCGACGGGACGTACGACCTCGGACCTGGACCGCGGATGCCAGAGAACAAACGTCAATGGGCGTATGAATTATCGAAATGTATGACGTGCGGTGTCTGCCTCGAGGCGTGCCCGAACGTCAATGACAAATCGAGCTTCATCGGACCGGCCGCCATTTCGCAAGTCCGTCTCTTCAACTCGCATCCGACTGGCGCCTTCCACGCGGAGGACCGTCTCGAAGCGCTCATGGAAGACGGCGGCCTCGCACAGTGCGGGAACGCGCAAAACTGTGTCGAAGTTTGTCCGAAAGGTATTCCACTCACGACATCAATCGCCGCGATGAACCGTCAGACGACGCTTCACTCGTTCAAATCGTTCTTCGGTAGCGACAAAGGCCGCACCGGTTCTGCGGTCGAGGCGTAAGGGCTACGGATGACGAAGTACTTCCGGGAAGCCGATTGGGAAACACGTGTCAGAGCAGGGGTCGCGCTAGACGTCAAAGTCCGATTCTCGGAGTGCGACCCGTACGGTCACATGAATAACACAATTCCGTTCATCTATTTCGAAGACGCGCGGATCGAGTTGCTTGAAGCGACAGGTTTTTCGTTGAAAGATGGATTTGTCGTCGTGGCAGATGCCCAGTGCGACTACGTTCGCCAAGTGATGCCACGGCAATCGATCGTGGTGTATGCCAATGTCTTGACGGTCGGAAACACTTCATGTGATATTCATTACGGGGCATATGATGGAGACCAGCTCATGTTCGCGGGGCGTACGAGCCTCGTGCACTTGTCGAAATCCGGTCGTCCGACCGAATGGACTCCAGAATATAAAAATCGCTTGCAGAATTTTAGCGAATCCGCTATCATTTGATAATGAGTTCACAAACAATTATTCTGCAGGTCCGCCTGTAGAATTGAAATTTGAAGGGAGACCTCACGTCATGGAAAAAACGTTCACAGTCGTTGCAGATTCAGGAATTCACGCTCGTCCAGCTACACAGTTGGTAAACACAGCTTCTAAATTCCAATCAGATATCAACCTTGAGTACAACGGTAAAACAGTAAACCTCAAGTCGATCATGGGTGTTCTTTCACTCGGAATCGCAAAAGATTCTACAATCAAAATCACTGCAGCTGGTGACGATGCAGAAGAAGCGGTTAACACGCTTTCTGACATGCTCACAAGCGAAGGTCTTGCTCAGTAATTGAGCGACGGACGAGGCGGCCAATCGGCTACCTCGTCTTTTTTGTTTGTCACGAGACCGTTTCTTTTTCAGAATCGGCTTTTTTGGTAAGATAGATGGGAATGGAAGTGATGATCATGAAACGAGCGATTGGAGTACTCGATTCAGGAGTTGGCGGCTTGACGGTGGTCAAAGAACTGATGCGCCAACTACCGAAAGAAGAAATTATCTATATCGGCGACACGGAACGGTGCCCGTATGGCCCGCGCCCGCACGATGAGATTGAAGCCTATACGTGGGAACTGATCGAGTTCCTATTAAGCAAGAACGTGAAGATGATCGTCATCGCCTGTAACACGGCGACAGCGGTCGTCTTGAAAGAAGCGCGCAAACGCCTCAACATCCCGGTCATCGGTGTCATCGACCCGGGAGCCCGCGCGGCCGTCAAAGGGACGCGCAATAAACATATCGGCGTCATCGGTACGAAGATGACGATTGAGAGCAACTCCTACGAGACGGCACTCCGGCACGTGGCCGGCGAGATTGACGTGTATTCGCTCGCCTGTCCGCCGTTCGTCCCGCTCGTCGAAGCCGGCGAACTCGACGGGGAACGCGTCCGTACGATCGTCGCCGAGACGATTCGGCCGCTCCAATCTTCCGAGATGGATACGCTCATCCTCGGCTGCACGCACTATCCGTTGCTCGCTCCGGTCATTCAAGACGTCGTCGGACCGGACGTCCATTTGATTTCGTCAGGTGACGAGACGGCGCTCGAAGTGGCGGCCATCCTTGATTTCAAAGAGCTCGAGAACGACCTCGACACGGTCCCGGCGCACCAGTTTTATGCGACGGGGGACGTCGTCATCTTTGACCGGCTCGCGACAGAGTGGCTCGGTCAGCCCGTGAGAGCGGAGAAAGTAGAGGTGTCCGGTGTCGATGCGTAACGAACGAAACCAGGACGAGCTCCGGCCCGTCGAAATCGTTCCTCATGTGAACAAGCATGCGGAAGGATCGGTCCTCATCTCGATCGGGGACACGAAAGTTATCTGTACGGCGACGGTCGAAGAACGCGTCCCGAACTTTTTGCGCGGCAAGAAGCAAGGCTGGATCAACGCCGAGTATTCCATGCTTCCGCGCGCGACCGGCAACCGCACCGTACGTGAATCGGTCCGCGGCAAACAGTCGGGCCGGACGATGGAGATTCAGCGTCTCATTTCCCGCTCGCTCCGTTCGGTCGTCGATTTGGAACGGCTCGGCGAACGGACGATTTGGATTGACTGTGACGTCATCCAAGCGGACGGGGGCACGCGCACGGCCTCGATCACTGGCGGTTTCTGTGCCCTCGTCCTCGCGGTCGACGCGCTCATCCGTCAAGGCAAGCTCGACGACACACCGATTAAAGAAGGCGTCGCCGCCATCTCGGTCGGTCGGACCGATCAACTGCTCCTCGACTTGAACTACGAAGAAGATGCTGCGGCCGAGGTCGATATGAACGTCGTCATGACGGCGAGCGGACGCTTCGTCGAAGTGCAGGGCACAGGAGAAGAGGCGACGTTCACGTTGCTCGAGATGAACGAGATGCTCCAGATGGCCCAGAGCGGGATCGAGACGCTGTTCAAAGCGGCCGAAGACGCGCTCGGTGCCTCATGGTGGTATGTCGGGGAACAATTGGAGGAAACAACATGAAACTCATCGTCGCAACACGTAATAAAGGAAAAGTCGCAGAAATCGAAGGCATGCTCACGCCGCTCGGCTTCGAGGTCGAGTCATTGCTCGACTATCCGGACGCACCGGAGACGGACGAGACGGGCACGACGTTCGAAGCGAACGCCGAACTGAAAGCAAAGGAAGCGGCCCGCTACTTTGGTCATACCGTCCTCGCTGACGACTCGGGGCTTGAAGTCGACGCACTCGAAGGGGCACCGGGTGTCCATTCGGCCCGCTTCGCCGGACCTGAGAAATCGGACGAGGCGAACAACGCCCTCTTGCTCGAAAAGTTGAACGGCGCGACGGACCGGACGGCACGCTTTATCTGTGCCCTCTGCCTGGCCAAACCAACGGGAGAGACGTTGACGGTACGCGGTACGATCGAAGGGACGATCGGCTACGCACCGCACGGGGAGAACGGTTTCGGTTATGACCCGCTCTTCATCGTCCCGTCGCTCCATAAAACGGCAGCCGAACTCGAACGCGACGAAAAGGCGGCGGTCAGTCACCGCGGTCAAGCACTACGAAAGTTAGAGGCAGAAATCATTCCGTTCATGAAAGGGTGACCCGTATGCGTTTTCTCGTAGTCAGTGACAGTCACGGATTGACCGAAGAACTATCGATCATCTTCAATCGGCACGAACAAGAAATCGACGATGCGTATCATTGTGGCGACTCGCAACTCGCGCTCGTCGACGAGCATCTGCTCCCGTATCACACGGTGCGCGGCAATTGCGATTTCGGTGGCGACTTGCCGCTCGAGCGAATCGAGGAGACGGCCGAAGGCACGATTCTCATCGTCCATGGCCATCATCACGACGTGAAGTACGACTTGAACCGGTTGCGTTACCGGGCCGAAGAGGTCGGGGCGAACGTCGTCTTGTTCGGCCACTCGCACGTCGCCGGGGCGTTGATTGAGGACGGGGTGCTCTATGTGAACCCGGGTTCGATTCGGATGCCGCGCGGGCGGAGTGACAAGACGTATGTACTGATGGATCTCGAGAACGGACAGGCCAACGTCCGCTTTTATCGGTCTGAGGATGGTTCAGCCGTCGAGGATCTCGATGTGAGCGGAAAGCTGTGACGGAATGAAAAGAAGGAATTGACAGCAAACCATTTTTCTATTATAGTTTTCTTGTCAATGTCCCAATAGCTCAGCTGGATAGAGCAACGCCCTTCAAGACAAATAGGAGCCTTTATAGGGAAACAGAAACCTATAGAGTGGACGACACTATATCGGTGAAGCCTTAACAGATTATGCTGATGGTAATACCGAGGAAACTTATTTCCTTTCGGGGACAAGATGGTTCGAAGGACTAAAGGTCATTCTTTAGAGGTAGAGCCATTGAAGGAGCAGTTTGCTCGTGAGGTTCCGTAGAGACTACACGTGTCGCACCTGAAATGGTGAAGATATAGTCCAGACTACAAACAACACACGTTGGTGGCGAAAGCCATGGTGGTAAGCTAAGGCGTCGGTCGGGGGTTCGAATCCCTCTTGGGACACTTCCATTTAAAATAGAGATAGCCTCCACGGAGGTTGTCTCTTTTTTCGTTTTTCGGGGTATTGATTGACAACGAATCGATTCCTAACGGAAGATGGAGATGAATGGAAAGGGTGTGGAGAGATGGCAAAAGAGAAAGCGTACCCGTTTCCTGGGAACTGGTCGCGGCTTCAGAAGATGATTCAAGAGGCGGACACGGCCGGAGAACGGCAACGGGTCGAACCGATTCTGTGGGATTGGTATGAGGCAGTGCCCGGTGATCCCTTTGTTTTCATGGAACTATTCCAATGTCTGATGGAACGACCGGAAGAACCGGAGACGCTTGAGAAACTCGAAGAACTCGTCACGACTCAGATGACGGTCGCAGAAGAACCTGCAGCCGGCGGGCTTCAAATCGCCCAGTATTACATCATGCGTGACCAACCGTTCGAGGCGGCCCATTGGATCAATCGCTATCTCGAATGGCAAGAGAAGACCGATCACGTCAACACGCAAGCGCATCAAGTGTTGCAAGTGTTGAAGTTGACCGAGTTCCCGGCGGCAATCGCCAAAGTGAAGCGGATCCTGAATCGTGGCGGAATCGGTGAACAAATCGAGACGCTCGAACACGTCCATTTCAACATCGACGACGTCCTCGACAACGTCTTGAAAGAACTTCTCGTCGCCGACCGCCCAAAATTGATGAAGTTGATCGTGCTTCAAAAAGCGTTCGACGAGTTGCCGGTCATCGAATGGACCGATCTCGGGACACGGCACCGATTGACGCAAGACGAGGCGACCGTGCATACGCAAGCGTGGGAAGCGATGACCAATCAATTGCAGCGGGTCGTGTACGGTGACGAGATTGCGACACAACTGCTTATGAATTACATGTACACGCACTACCCGTTCACACCGCGAGAAGCGTCTGACGTGGAGGCGGCGCTCGGACAGGCGAAAACGGCCATCTTGCAACACGAGGAAACTGATGGCCTAGCAGCGGAAATCCTCGAGGCGGACATGCGTTTCACCGAGGCGTTTCTAGACTAAATCCTTGTGTGCAGTCGCCGGATTTATGCTATAATACGGATTGTTGTACATTCTTGTACGTATAAACGAATTGTTGGAGGGACTTAGCATGACAGCAAAATGGGAAAAAACATCAGGTAGCCAAGGCGTACTCACGTACGAAGCACCTGCAGAAGCTTTTGATAAAGCAGTCGACGCCGCATTCAAAGATGTCGTCAAAACTTTGAACGTGCCTGGCTTCCGTAAAGGGAAATTGCCACGCCCAATGTTCAACAAAATGTACGGAGAAGAAGCACTCTATCAAGATGCGCTCGATATCCTCTACCGTGACACAGTTCAAGGTGCGGTCGAAGAAGCTGGTTTCGAACCAATCGCTCTCGAAAACATCGATGTAGACGGCACGCTCGAAAAAGGCAAACCAGTAACGTTCAAAGTAACGTTCGTCGTTGAGCCAGAAGCTGAGCTTGGCGAATACAAAGGTCTCGAGTACGAAGCTGTTGAAACAACAGTCACTGACGAAGAAGTTGCAGCTGAACTTGACGCGCTTCAACAGCAAGGCGCAGAGCTTGCTGTTAAAGAAGGCGCAATCGAAAACGGCGACACAGCTGTCTTTGATTTCGCAGGTTTCGCTGACGGAGAGCAATTCGAAGGCGGCACGGCTGAAAACTACACGCTCGAAATCGGTTCAGGCCAATTCATCCCTGGATTCGAAGAGCAAATGGTCGGCTTGACGGCTGGCGAAGAAAAAGACGTTGAAGTAACATTCCCTGAAGAGTACCACGCTGACAACTTGGCGGGTAAACCAGCGACATTCAAAGTCAAACTTCACGAAGTCAAAGCGAAGCAAGTTCCTGAGCTCGACGACGAGTTCGCAAAAGACATCGACGAGTCAGTTTCATCACTCGACGAGTTGAAAGCGAAAATCCGTGAGCGTTTAGAAACTGCGAAGAAACAAGAAGCAGAAGGCACAATGCGCGACCAACTCGTCGAGCAAGCAACAGCTAACGCAACAATCGACGTACCAGCAGTACTCGTTGACCAAGAAGTAGACCGCATGGTTCAAGAGTTCGGCACACGTGTTTCTTCACAAGGAATCGACCTCGACATGTACTTCCAGCTTACTGGAACGACTGAAGAAGCGATGCGCGAAGAGATGAAAGAGCAAGCTGAAGAGCGCGTTAAAGCTCGTCTCGTCTTGAAAGCAATCGCTGAGAAAGAAGCGATTGAAGTGTCTGACGAAGATGCTGAGAAAGAACTCGAAGAAATGTCTAAACTTTACAACATCGCACCGGATCAACTCCGCACGATGCTCGCTCCACAAGGCGGAATCGAGACACTTAAAGGTGATCTCAAATTCCGCAAAGCGATCGACGTTCTCGTTGAAAACGGGAAAGCGAAGTAATCGGATGACAGAAGGACGGCTGCCTAGCAGTCGTCCTTTTTTTCGTCACGACACTTTGCATGTGTTTATCTTTGATGAAGTGATTTGTTCATGCTACAATTATTGCAACGCAGAGATGTAAATGTCTTTTCACGGTGCATGCGCACCTGGGAATACAAATAGGCGATTTATCGCACTTACATCCATTTTCATTTAGAAGGGGTGTACCGAATGTTCAAATTTAACGAGGAAAAGGGGCAACTCAAGTGCTCGTTTTGCGGAAAATCGCAAGAACAAGTCCGTAAATTAGTCGCCGGTCCTGGCGTATACATTTGTGACGAATGTATCGAACTTTGCAATGAAATCGTTGAGGAAGAGCTCGGTGTGGAGGAAGAAGTCGAATTTAAAGACATTCCAAAACCACAAGAGATTCGTAACATCCTAGACGATTATGTCATTGGTCAAGACCGCGCCAAACGTGCGCTTTCAGTAGCTGTCTATAACCACTATAAACGTATCAACGCCGGTGGCCGTTCTGATGATGTCGAACTTTCGAAGTCGAACATCGTCATGATTGGACCAACTGGTAGCGGTAAGACACTTCTCGCTCAGACGATGGCTCGCGTCTTGAACGTCCCATTCGCAATCGCGGACGCGACGAGCTTGACGGAAGCCGGTTACGTCGGGGAAGACGTCGAGAACATCTTGCTCAAGTTGATTCAATCGGCTGACTATGATGTCGAGAAGGCTGAAAAAGGGATTATCTACATCGATGAAATCGATAAGATTGCCCGTAAGTCGGAAAACCCATCAATCACGCGTGACGTATCGGGTGAAGGCGTTCAGCAGGCACTTCTTAAAATCTTGGAAGGAACGGTCGCAAGCGTGCCGCCGCAAGGTGGACGTAAGCATCCGCATCAAGAGTTCATTCAAATCGATACGACGAACATCTTGTTCATCGTCGGCGGCGCGTTCGCTGGCATCGAAGCGGTCGTCAAACGCCGCATCGGTAAGAAAGTCATCGGATTTGGGAACGACCAAGAAAATCGCGAGTTGACGCAAGAAGACTTGCTCGCCCGCGCGCTTCCGGAAGACCTTCAGAAGTTCGGATTGATTCCGGAATTCATCGGTCGTTTACCGGTCATGGCGACGCTCACGACGCTTGACGAAGAAGCACTCGTCGAGATCTTGACGAAGCCGAAGAACGCCCTCGTTCGTCAGTACGAGAAAATGCTCGAACTCGACGATGTCGAACTCTCGTTCACAGACGAGGCGTTGGTTGAAATCGCCAAACTTGCGATCAAACGTAAGACAGGCGCACGCGGTCTCCGCTCGATTATCGAAGAAATGATGCTCGATGTGATGTTCACTGTCCCATCGCGCGACGATATCGAGAAAGTCATCATCACGGATGAAACGATTACGGGTCTTGCCGGTCCGAAATACGTCCTTCGCGATGGTACTGTCGAACAGACAGGCGACAATAAAGAGACAGCATAATTTTGAACGAAAAAGGCTCAAACACTCGGCACATCCGAGTTTTGGGCCTTTTTGCACAGGAGGCGTTGTAATGGAACAATTACCAATCCTTCCTTTGCGTGGAGTCGTGGTGTATCCGCTCATCGGAGTGACAATCGACGTGGGGCGTCCGCTCTCCCTACGAGCACTCCTTGCCGCAAAGGAACACGAGACAGATTTGATTGTTGTGACACAAAAAGAGACGGGGAAAGAATCACCCGAACCGGAAGACTTGTACGCGATCGGGACACGCGTCCATATCGCCAAGATGAGCGAGCTGTCGAACGAGACGGTCCGCGTCCGCTTGGTCGGGAAAGAACGCGTCAAAATCAACTCCATCGAAGAAACGAAGGAAGGCTGGTTCGCAGACGTCGAGCCACTTGAACTCGTCGAAGGGGAAGAAGTCGAGCGGACGGCACTCGTGCGCTTATTGAAAGAACAGTTCGGAAAACTCGTCGGATCCATCAAAGGATTGTCACCGGACGAGCGTCGTCGTTTCGAGATGTATGAACGGCTCGAGTCGTTGACCGACTATATCGCGTCGAAGCTCGATGTCGACGTCGATATCCGCCAAGCGATGCTCGAAGAACCGGACGCCGTCAAACGCGGCTTAGAGCTGCTCGAGATTATGACGCACGAGGTCGAGATCATCGAGCTCGAGCAAGAGTTGCGCGAACGGACGAAGAAGACGATTGAACAGGCACAGAAAGAGTATTATTTGCGCGAACAGATGAAGACGATTCAGCAAGAGCTCGGTGACCAGTCGCAAGAGTCTGAACCGAACCGTCTCCGTGAGAAGCTCGAGGCGCTCGATTTGCCTGAGACGACACGGAAGAACGTCATGCGCGAAGCCGAGCGGTTGAACGTCGTCCCGGCGACGTCACCCGAGTATGCCGTCATCCGTAACTATCTCGACTGGATTGCCTCACTCCCGTGGGGCATTGAGACAGAAGATAAACTCGACGTCAAACATGCGGCCGATGTGTTAGATGACGACCATTACGGGCTCGAGTCGGTGAAAGACCGGATCCTCGAGTACTTGGCCGTCCGTCAATTGACGAATTCGCTCCGTGGGCCGATTCTTTGTCTCGCCGGACCTCCAGGGGTCGGGAAGACGTCTCTCGCCCGCTCGATTGCGTCGGCGCTCGAACGTCACTTCGTCCGTGTCTCGCTCGGTGGGGTACGTGACGAGGCTGAGATTCGGGGGCACCGTCGTACGTATATCGGGGCGATGCCAGGCCGCATCATCCGTGGCTTGAAGCAGGCCGAGAGCAAAAACCCGGTGTTCTTGCTCGACGAGATCGATAAGATGGCGTCCGATTTCCGGGGCGACCCAGCGTCGGCGATGCTCGAAGTGCTCGACCCGGAACAGAACGTCTCGTTCTCGGATCACTATATCGAGGAACCGTTCGACTTATCAAACGTGCTCTTCATCGCGACGGCGAACGACGTCTCGCAAATTCCGGCACCGCTCCTTGACCGGATGGAACTCATCCAAATCGGTGGCTACACGGAACTCGAGAAAGTCGAGATCGCTAAGCGTCACTTGATACCGAAACAGTATAAAGAGCACGGCTTGAAGAAGAGCCAGCTCACGATTAAAGAGGACGCACTTTACGAAGTCGTTCGCCGTTACACGCGTGAGGCCGGTGTCCGGAACTTGGAACGGGTCATCGGTTCGCTTTGCCGGAAAGCGGCGAAGCAAATCGCCATCGGCGAGAAGAAACGCGTCACCGTCTCATTGAAGAGCCTCGGCGACTACCTAGGGAAACCGAAGTACCGCTACGGCAAAGGGGAGACGGAAGACTCGATCGGTGCTGTCACCGGACTCGCCTACACTGCGTTCGGGGGCGACACGCTCACGATTGAAGTCGCGCTCGCACCTGGTAAAGGCAAGCTCCAGTTGACGGGGAAACTCGGTGACGTCATGCAAGAGTCGGCGCAGACCGCGTATAGCTACGTCCGTTCAAACGCGGAACGGTTCGGGATTGACCCGACGTTCTACGAGCGCCAAGACGTGCATATCCACGTGCCGGAAGGTGCCGTCCCGAAAGACGGTCCGTCGGCGGGGATTACGATCGCGACGGCGCTCATCTCGGCGTTGACTGGGAAGAAAGTCCGCCGTGACATCGGTATGACCGGGGAAATCACGCTCCGCGGCCGCGTCCTGCCGATCGGTGGATTGAAAGAGAAAGCGCTCGCCGCACACCGAGCCGGCTTGACGACCATCGTCATTCCGAAAGACAATGAGCGTGACATCGATGACATTCAAGACACCGTCCGTGAGAAACTGACGTTCGTCCCGGTCACGACGCTCGATCAAGTATTAGAAGTAGCATTTGGAGGAAATTAAATAATGAAAATCACTAAAGCAGAATTTGTCACGAGTGCCGTCGCACCGGAGCATTACCCGATTCATGAGTTGCCGGAAGTCGCACTCGCCGGACGTTCGAACGTCGGGAAGTCATCGTTCATCAACAAGACTTGTCAGCGCAAAGCACTTGCACGGACGTCTTCGAAGCCAGGGAAGACGCAGACGCTGAACTTCTTCAACATCAACGATGAAATTATGTTCGTCGACGTCCCGGGCTACGGCTACGCGAAAGTCTCAAAGACGGAGCGTGAGAAGTGGGGCGTCATGATGGAGCAGTATTTGACGTCACAGAGCGCGCTTCGCGGCGTCGTCTTGTTGGTCGATATCCGTCATGAGCCGACGGGTGATGACGTGACGATGTACAACTTCTTGAAGCATTACGAAATTCCGGTCATCGTCGTGGCAACGAAGCTCGATAAAATCAAGAAAGCGCAGCGTCAAAAACATGAGGCGGCCGTCAAACGTAAGCTTCAGTTTGAATCGACTGACCGATTCGTCGCGTTCTCGGCGGAGACGGCAGAGGGAAAAGACGAAGCGTGGAAAGCGATTTACGATTTATTGACACGTGAAGAAGATTGATCGAAGACGAGGGAACCCCTCGTCTTTTTTGTTTTCAGGGTTACGTGAGCGGGTAAGTATCGTATAATTGTCCTAATTACATAAGACAAGAGAATAGAGAACGAGGTGGAAAGATGCAAATCATGTTTCAGAACAAATGGTACCGCTTTTTATTTTGGACGCTGACGATTTTCTTGGTCATCTGGGTCGGGACGGAAATTTCTTTCGTATTCCAACCAGTCCAAGTCATTTTGGCGCTCGTCACGGTACCGCTCATCATTGCCGGACTTTTTTATTATTTCTTAGTCGGGATTGTCGATTTCTTAGAAAAACGGATGGAAGGCAAACGGCCGCTCGCCGTCGGGATTACGCTTGGGGGACTCGTGCTGATTTTTACGCTCGTCTTCAGCATTCTCGGCCCGGTGCTCGCGGAGCAGGTGACTTCACTCGTTAACGCGATGCCGAGCATTGCGAAGGAATTACAGGTACAGGCGTTCGCCGTCCGTGACTCGCTCATGCAAAATGAGTTTTTGTCACGCTTCATCGCCGAGAATGACGATATGTTCACCGACTTCACGAACAACGTGACGTCGTATCTCGGAGACGTCTTCGGGAATGTCGCGTCATCGGTCGGTCGTCTTGTCGGCTTCATCACGTCGGCCGTCATCACAATCGTCGTCATTCCGTTCATGCTTTTGTATATGTTACTTGACGGGAAACGTCTTCCGGACTCGATTGTGAAGTTGTTGCCGTCGAGCTATGAGCGTGAGACACGCAACATCTTACATGATATGCACACGACGGTTAAAAACTACGTCCATGCCCAGTTGATTGTGGCGTTCTTCGTCGGAATCACGTCGCTCATCGGATTATGGATTATCGGACTCGACTATGCCATCCTACTCGCGCTCTTCATGATGGTGACGAACATCATCCCGTACGTCGGACCGTTCCTCGGTGCGGCACCGGCCGTTGTCGTCGCTTTCATCCAAGATCCGATTAAAGTGCTTTGGGTCATCGTCGTCATCATCATCGTCCAACAGATCGAATCGAACGTCATCTCACCGCTCATCCAAGGTAAGTCGCTGAAGGTGCACCCATTGACAATCATCATCGTCTTGCTCGTCGCCGGGAACTTGGCTGGGATTATCGGAATGCTCATCGCGGTCCCATTCTATGCGGTGGCGAAAGTCGTCGTTCAAAATATCGTCCGCATCTATAAGCTGAGGGAACGGAAGCATTACCTCGAAGCGGAAGAAGAAAAGGTACAAGAAAGTACAATCATCACCGATCCATCCTCTCTAAAATGAGGAATCAAGTAGAAATGGTCTCTATGTCCGTTTCTACTTTTTTTCGTCACAAAAAGTTCTTATTTTATTTCAGGAAAATCAAACAGAAGATTATAGTTACCAGATAAGAACTGTTATAATGTACGGTAGAGATTGAAAAAGAAAAGACAACCGTCGGTGGATTTTGGATGAGGGGAAGAGATACATGCATATTGTCGTCGTTGGACTAAATAACAAGACAGCCCCTGTCGCGATTCGGGAGCAGTTCTCGTTTGGGGAGCAAGAAATCGTGGATGCGATGATTGCACTTCGCGAAGAGAAAAGCATATTTGAATCGGTTATTTTGTCGACTTGTAACCGAACAGAGCTATATGTCGTCACAGACCAGCTCCATACGGGTCGTTATTATACAAAACGGTTTTTAGCGAACTGGTTTGATTTAGAGATGGACCAATTCACCCCTTATTTATCGATTCGTGAAGGAGAAGAGGCGATTCGCCACTTGTTCCGCGTCACGTCTGGACTCGATTCGATGATCATTGGGGAAACACAGATTTTAGGACAAGTGAAATCGAGCTTCTTCCGCGCCCAAGAGAACGGGACGACGGGAACGGTATTCAACAAACTGTTCAAAGAAGCCGTGACGCTCGCCAAACGTGCCCATACTGACACGCAGATTGGGGAAATGTCGGTATCGGTCAGCGCGGCAGCAGTCACGCTCGCCCAAGAAATGTATTCGTCGCTCGATGACAAACAAGTCGTCGTCGTCGGCGCGGGGGAGACAGGCGAGTTGACGACGCTCAACTTGTTCGAGGCCGGTGCGAAACAGATTGCGGTCTTTAACCGGACCGAGAGCAAAGCGAAAGCGGTCGCCGACAAGTTCAAAGGCCGGGCCCACTCAATCCGTGAGATTGCTTGTGGCTTGCTTGACGCCGATATTTTAATCAGCTCGACCGGTGCGAAAGAAGCGGTCATCGCCTATGATGACGTCGCCGCAGCTCAATTGCTCCGCCGGGAACGTCCACTGTTATTAATCGACATTGCCGTGCCGCGAGATATCGATCCAGCGGTCCGGGCGCTTCCGGGCGTCCACTTGTTCGATGTGGATGACTTGAACGGCATCGTCAATAAAAACTTGGCGGCCCGTCTCATCGAAGCCGAAAAGATTGAAATCAAAATCGATGAGGCGATTCAAGAGTTCCAAACGTGGCTCATCACGCTCGGTGTCGTCCCGATCATGAATGAATTGCGCGCCCGTGCGCTCAACATTCAAGAAGAGACGATGGAAAGCCTCGAACGCAAGCTCGATCATCTGTCGGACCGCGATAAAAAAGTCATCGGTAAGCATATGAAGTCAATCATCAACCAGATGCTTCGTGAACCGATTGATTACATCAAAGACGCCGCCGCGCAACCGGATGCGAACACACGCATCAATCAGTTTGTGGAGACGTTCGGTCTGGATGTCGACGTCCCTGACGCCGAACCAGAAACGGAAGAAGCCGAAGCGATGTCAGCGAAAGCACCACTTCGCGCCTTGATGCGCTAATACAAAACAAAAAAAGGCGGCGGATCTCGTCGCCTTTTTCTATGAAGGGGATAACCGATCATGCGTAAAATTATCGTCGGCTCACGCCGCTCACAACTTGCGATGACACAGACGAAATGGGTCATCGACCAATTGAAGAAAGCCGGAGCTCAAAACGAGTTCGAAATCAAAGAGATTGTGACGAAAGGGGATCAAATCGTCGACGTGCAACTATCGAAAGTCGGCGGCAAAGGATTGTTCGTCAAAGAGATTCAGCAACAGATGCTCGCTGGTGACATCGATTTCGCCGTCCACAGCATGAAAGACGTGCCGGCCGAGTTGCCGGAAGAACTCTATATCAGCTGCATGCCGAAACGCGTCGACGCCCGTGACGTGCTCATCTGCGAGAACGGCTATACGCTCGAGACGCTCCCAGAAGGTGCCGTCATCGGGACGAGCTCACTGCGCCGTGGTGCTCAAATGCTCGCCACCCGCCCGGATTTCGACATTCAATGGATTCGCGGCAACATCGACACGCGCCTTAAAAAACTCGAGACAGAAAACTTCAACGCCATCTTGCTCGCCAAAGCCGGGCTCGAGCGCATGGGTTGGACGGACCGCGTCGACTTCGAAGCGCTTGACGCCGATATGATGGTCCCAGCCGTCGGACAAGGTGTGCTTGCCATCGAAAGCCGGAAGGACGACACTGAAGTGACGGCAATTCTACAATTGCTCCATGACGACGTGACGGCGAAAGCCGCAACGGCCGAGCGGACGTTCCTCAAGGCAATCGAAGGCAGCTGTCACGTACCGGTCGGCGGTTATGCGACGGTCGATGGCGACGACGTGACACTCACAGGCCTCATCGCCTCGGTCGACGGCAAAGAAGTGCTCCGTGTGACGAAGACGTCGTCAGACGCGGTCGCACTCGGGAAAGACGTAGCAGACGATTTGCTCGGACGCGGCGGGCGCGAAATTCTCGCCTCGGTCAATGTGTGACGTCTGGTACACAGGGACAAAACGACTGACCGCTTCGCAGCGAGCCCGGCTCACCGCGAGCGGTCTTTCCGTTCATCACGTCCCGCTCATCGAGACGAGATTGACGCACAATCAGATGCCGATCAGTCAATTCGATTGGCTCGTCGTGACGAGCCAGACAGCGGTGCCGGCACTCCGTGACGTCCCGCGTGACGTCAAAGTCGCGGCCGTCGGCGAGAAAACGAAACAAGCACTCGAGACCGTAGGATTCACCGTCGCGCTCATGCCGGAGACGTTTACAGGCGAGGCGCTGTTCCGTGACCTTGCGACTGTCGTAAAAGCAGACGAGGTCGTCTTGTTCGCCCGGGGCGACTTGGCGAACACGGCGCATATGGCAAAGCTCGAAAACGTCCACGACTGGGTCGTCTATGAGACAATCGGCCGTGAACTGACAGAGACGGAAGTCGAGGCGCTCGAAGGAATCGAGGCGCTCCTCGTCCTCAGCCCGTCCGCCGTCCATGCCCTCACGCCATACCTCGACCATTTCCACGGGACGTGGTACGCCATCGGTGAAGTGACCGAGCGCGCCGTCCGGGAAGTGTCGACGTTACCGGTCCGAGTGCCTGAGTGTTATACTATGGATGCATTAATACAGTGTATAGGGGAGGATTTTTCATGAACCAGTTTGACCGTCATCGTCGTCTTCGTTCATCGAAGTCAATGCGTGCACTCGTACGTGAAAACCATGTTCGGAAAGAAGATTTGATTTACCCACTCTTCATCATCGAAGGGACAGACATTAAACGCGAAGTCAGCTCGATGCCGGGCGTCTTCAACTTCTCGCTCGACCGTCTCGAGGACGAGATCAACGAGATCGTCGACCTCGGCATTCAATCGGTGCTCTTGTTCGGCGTGCCGGAACATAAAGACCCGGAAGGCAGCGAGGCGTACCATGACCACGGCATCGTCCAAGAGGCAATCCGCAAAGTAAAAGAATGGGCGCCACAGCTCACGGTCATCGCCGACACGTGCCTGTGCGAATACACGTCGACGGGCCACTGCGGCATCGTGAAGAACGGTGACGTCGATAACGACGCGTCACTACCGCTTCACGTGCAGACGGCGATCACACAAGCGCAAGCCGGCGCTGACATCATCGCGCCGAGCTCGATGATGGACGGCTTCGTCGCCGCCATCCGCGAAGGGCTCGACCAAAACGGATTCAACCATATCCCGATCATGAGTTACGGTGTCAAGTACGCATCGGCGTACTACGGACCGTTCCGTGACGCAGCGCAATCGGCACCTGGCGAAGGCGACCGCAAAGGCTATCAGATGGACCCGGCCAACCGCCGTGAAGCGTTCCGTGAATCACAATCGGACGTCGAGCAAGGCGCAGACTTCATGATCGTCAAACCGGCGCTCGCGTTCATGGATATCATCCGTGACATGCGCGACTCGCTCGATATGCCGATTGTGGCGTATAACGTGAGTGGGGAGTACGCCATGGTCAAAGCGGCCGCTTTGAACGACTGGGTCGATGAAGAGCGCATCGTCATGGAGACGATGGTCGGCTTCAAACGAGCCGGTGCGGACCTCATCGTTACGTATTTCGCAAAAGATGTCTGTCGCTATTTGGAAGGAGACTACGCATGACCTACAAACAAACACGCTCAGAAGCGGCGTTCGAACAAGCACGTCCGCTCATGCCGGGTGGGGTAAACAGCCCGGTCCGTGCCTATAAATCAGTCGGCATGACGCCAATCTTCGCTGAACGCGGTGAAGGTTCACGCATCTACGATATCGATGGCAACGAATATATCGATTACGTCCTCTCATGGGGACCACTCATCCTCGGCCACCGCGACCCTGTCGTCACGAAGGCGATTCAAGAGCAAGCTGAGAAAGGCTGGACGTTCGGGACACCGACCGAGCTCGAAACGAAAATGGCCGAGCTCGTCATCGAGCGCGTCCCATCGATCGAGATGGTGCGCATGGTCAACTCGGGTACGGAAGCGACGATGGCGGCACTCCGCCTCGCACGCGGTTACACGGGCAAGACGAAAATCTTGAAGTTCGAAGGCTGCTACCACGGTCATGGCGACTCGCTCCTCATCAAGGCCGGTTCGGGCGTCGCGACGCTCGGTCTCCCGGACTCGCCGGGCGTACCGAAAGATTTGGCGAGCCAGACGCTCACGGTGCCATATAACGATTTGGATGCTCTCCGCATCGCCTTCGAGAAGTTCGGCGACGATATCGCTGGTGTCATCGTCGAACCGGCGGCCGGTAACATGGGCTTCGTGCCACCGCAACCTGGCTTCCTCGAAGGACTCCGCGAGATCACGGAACAGTACGGCTCGCTCCTCATCTTTGACGAGGTCATGACCGGATTCCGGGTCGGCTATAACTGTGCCCAAGGCTACTTCGGCGTGACGCCGGACTTGACGTGCCTCGGGAAAGTCATCGGCGGCGGCCTTCCGGTCGGTGCCTATGGCGGGAAACGCGAGATTATGGAACAAATCGCGCCACAAGGACCGATTTACCAGGCAGGGACGCTCTCAGGGAACCCACTCGCGATGATCGCCGGCTACACGACGTTGTCGCAACTCAAGCCTGAGCACTATGCCGAGTTCGAACGCAAAGCGGACCGTCTCGCCGAAGGCTATACGAAAGCAGCCGAGAAGTATAACATCCCGCACGACACGAACCGGGCCGGCTCGATGTTCGGATTCTTCTTCACGAACGAGAAAGTGACGAACTTCGAGAAGGCGAAGACGGCGAACCTCGACCTGTTCCGCGCCTACTATCAGAAGATGGCGGCGCGCGGCGTGTTCTTGCCACCGTCACAGTTCGAAGGATTGTTCCTCTCGACCGTTCACACGGACGAAGATATCGACTTGACGCTCGCAGCGGTCGAGGCGACGTTCAAAGAGCTGCAACAAGAGTTTTCATTGTAATCTTGACGGAAACAGCTTCTGTCGCTACAATTGTTTAACAGATACGAACAAAAGCTACGATGAGGAATAGTACGCAATCAACATCCATTTTCAGAGACGCGGCCGCTTGGTGCGAGGCCGCGAAGGATGGTGCGGAAGTCGCCTCGGAGCTGACCTTTTGAACGAAGTAGGAAGGTCCGGTCCATCGACCGTTATTCGATTTTGAGGGCGCCACAAGTGGCGAACTAAGGTGGTACCGCGGAAGATACGGCTTCTTTCGTCCTTAGCGTTAAGGACGAGAGTAGCCGTTTTTTTGTCCACATTATTAGAGGAGGTTGGGCATATGGCCAACGAGACAAACGAAATCACCATGCCGACGAAGTACGATCCAAGTGCGACGGAAGCGAAATGGTATGACTACTGGTTAGAGAACGACGTATTCAAAGCAGACGAGGACGATTCAAAACAGCCGTACACGATCGTCATCCCGCCACCGAACGTAACGGGGAAACTTCACCTCGGACACGCATGGGACACGACGCTCCAAGATTTGCTGACGCGCCTCAAGCGCATGCAAGGCTATGACGTCCTCTGGCTCCCAGGGATGGACCACGCCGGGATCGCGACGCAAGCGAAAGTCGAACAGAAGCTCCGTGAGGACGGCATCATGCGCTATGACCTCGGACGCGAGAAGTTCCTCGAGAAGACGTGGGAATGGAAAGACGAGTACGCCGATACGATCCGTGCCCAATGGTCAAAACTTGGCCTCGGTCTCGACTACTCACGTGAGCGCTTCACGCTCGACGAAGGACTCTCGAAAGCGGTCCAGGAAGTGTTCGTCCGCCTCTATGAGAAAGGCTTGATTTACCGCGGCGAATATATCGTCAACTGGGACCCGGCGCAAAAGACGGCCGTTTCGGATATCGAGGTCATCTATCAAGAAGTCGAAGGCGCATTCTACCACATGAAGTATCCGCTTGCGGACGGCTCAGGCCACATCGAGATCGCGACGACGCGTCCGGAGACGATGCTCGGCGATACGGCCGTTGCCGTCAACCCGAAAGATGAGCGTTACGCGCACCTCGTCGGCAAGACGATCATGCTTCCGGTTATGAACCGCGAGATTCCGATCGTCGCTGACGACTACGTCGACATGGAGTTCGGTACAGGTTGCGTCAAGATCACACCGGCGCACGACCCGAACGACTTTGAGATCGGGAACCGCCACGAACTCCCGCGCATCCTCGTCATGGACGAAGGCGGCAAGATGAACGAGAACGCCGGCAAGTACGAAGGGCTCGACCGCTTTGAATGCCGCAAACAACTCGTCAAAGATTTGGAAGCAGACGGCACGCTCGTCAAAATCGAGCCGCACACGCATTCGGTCGGCCACTCGGAACGTTCAGGCGCGGTCATCGAGCCGTATCTTTCGAAACAGTGGTTCGTCGACATGGAGCCGCTCGCGAAAGCTGCGCTCGAAGCACAAGGACATGATGATACGAAAGTCAACTTCATCCCAGAGCGGTTCGAAGGCACATACCTTCGCTGGATGGAGAACATCCGTGATTGGTGTATCAGCCGTCAACTCTGGTGGGGCCACCGCATCCCGGCGTGGTACCATAACGAGACAGGTGAGATTTATGTAGGCAAAGAAGCACCGGCGGACAGTGAGAACTGGCACCAAGACGAAGACGTGCTCGACACATGGTTCTCGTCAGCGCTCTGGCCGTTCTCGACGATGGGCTGGCCGGATACGGACTCAGCAGACTTCAAACGTTACTTCCCGACGAGCGCGCTCGTCACGGGTTACGACATCATCTTCTTCTGGGTATCACGCATGATTTTCCAATCGCTCGAGTTCACTGGGAAGCAGCCGTTCAACGACGTGCTCATCCACGGTCTCATCCGCGACTCGGAAGGCCGCAAGATGTCGAAGTCGCTCGGTAACGGCGTCGACCCGATGGAAGTCATCGACCAATACGGTGCGGACTCACTCCGCTGGTTCCTCCTCACGGGATCGACACCAGGGAACGACCTTCGTTTCTACTGGGAGAAAATCGAATCGACATGGAACTTCGCGAACAAAATTTGGAACGCGAGCCGTTTCGCCCTTATGAACATGGAAGGCATGAAGTATGAGGACATCGATTTGTCAGGTGAGAAGACGCTCGCTGACAAGTGGATTCTCACTCGCTTGAACGACACAATCGACCAAGTGACACGTCTCGTCGACAAGTATGAGTTTGGCGAAGCCGGCCGTTACTTGTACAACTTCATTTGGGAAGAGTTCTGTAACTGGTACATCGAGATGGCGAAACTCACGCTCTATGGTGAGGACGAGGCGGCGAAAGCGACGACACGTTCAGTGCTCGCGTACACGCTCGACTCGATCATGCGTCTCATGCACCCGTTCATGCCGTTCCTCACAGAGGAAATCTGGCAGCACTTGCCGCACGAAGGTGACTCAATCGTCCGTGCGAGCTACCCGACACGTCGCGACGAGCTCCACTTCGCGGACTCGGTACCAGCGTTTGAAGCGGTCATGAACGTCATCCGTTCGGTCCGTAACATCCGTTCGGAAGTGAACGCCCCGATGTCGAAACCGATTCAGCTCTTCATCTCGACGTCGGATGAGGCGACTCAAGATTACTTGAGCGCGAACGAAGCAACAATTGGCAAGTTCACGAACGCGACTGAGCTCGAAATCGGACGTGGCTTGACGGCTCCTGATAAGTCGATGTCGGCCATCATGACGGGTGCGGAACTGTTCATCCCGCTCGCCGACCTCATCAACTTTGAAGAAGAAATCGCCCGTCTTGAGAAAGAAGTGGCGAAGTACGAGAAGGAAGTCGAGCGCGTTCAGAAGAAACTCGGCAACCCAGGCTTCACTGGCAAGGCCCCGGCTCACGTCATCGACGAAGAGAAGGCGAAAGAAAAAGACTACCTCGATAAACGTGACGCGGTTCGCGCCCGTTTGGAAGAGTTGCGTAAGTAAGACATCAACCTTCTTTGGAGACCTGTTCTCCGAAGAAGGTTTTTTTGTCGTTTGGTGGAATTTAGGAGAGGAGACGATGCAAAGGTGGAGTGACATGAGACGAATCGGCATGATTTTAGGTTTGGCTGTGATGGGATTGGGTGGGTATGTGGCGGAACGAGCTGAACCGATCGAACCGACGGAATTAGGAGTGACAATTAATGAAAGTGCAGAAGAGACGTCTTCCAAGGATATTCCCGTAATGACGGACAAAGAAGAGTTCGGCTCGATGATTGAGGACGTGCCGAAAGGGACCGTTCGACTAGTCGATGCGGTCACGTCCCAATACACGCTTCAATATACAGATGGCACGTCCGAGCGACCATCGAAAGACGGTGTGATTTATGAAACCGTCATTGATGACCTCGGACTCATCGCCATTAAGTTACCAAACCGCGACGATTCGTTCGGCGTATTCAACTATTCACGGGACGAGGAGTGGGGGTTGCACGGGATTCAAAACTTTACGATTCCCGAGGCGGCCGAAAAAGTCCGCCACGGGCTGGACTTACCTGAAGAAGAGCTGTTTGTCGACAACTTCGAGATGAGTCAGCTCGAGCGGCCGGTGGAGATGTGGACTTTGTATGATGAGACGCAATGCATCACGATTTTAGTGACCGATGCGTTTAGTGTGGCCGATGGAGAATTGATTGAACAGCGCGACGTTTCGAACGAGCGGTATCGCTTGAATCAGCCGGAAGGGAACGGTTTGTATTATGTGGACCAAGGCAAGCTCATTGTCGTGACCGGGAATGTGTCGGAAGACGTGTTGCTCGATCTCTCGGACTCGCTGCCGGAGACGTGGTCGGCTGATTTTCCGATGAAGTAAGCAATCATTCAGGAGGAGGGAATATTATGTCGTACACTCACGAATTCGGTGTATTGGATTCAACAAATCGTCAATCATCATATGATACGTATACACCTGAACGTTTTGACTGTGTCTCGGTGGATGGAGAGTGGGTGGATGGGTTTATCGAGGAGCTGAACGAGATGCGCACGTATTTCCACTCCTATGACCGTCCTGGATTCGGATTAGACGAATGCGGGATCACGCTCATTCCACATGAGTCACTGGCACTGTTCTATCAAGTTGTCAAACAGGTAATGTACACGCATGAATCAGACGAACTGCATCGACTCATCTCGAAAATCGCTCAAGCCCAAGTCGAACAGAAGGACATGATTCATTTCGGACTATAAGTCTATATGAAAGAACAACCCCGAGCATCGTTATCGATGTTCGGGGTTGTGTTTGCGTCCGATATAAATGATGCCAAATACAGTGGTGGCAATCAAAACATGCAAGAAGAGCGGTTGAGGATGGCCAATGGGGAATAGATGAGTGGCATAGACGACATAAAGGATGCTTCCGAATCCTAGTAAGATGGAATAAAGAACCTTTATACGTCCTCTTCCTCTGGTTCTATCCAAAACGGGAGGCGACCGGTTGTCACGAAATAAGATGACGTGAGCAAGGCGCCGATTGCGAGTCCGGTTACTTGCGGCTGAATCGGCTGACCCGTCAACGATAAATAAAAACTGTAGACGAGATAGGACGTGGACACGACGATAATCGTCATGAGCAAGACAGTCATCTTCATTTCGATTCGTCCCAATCAAAATTATTCAAATATCTCATGAAAGTCGAAAACGAAACAGCTAAGAAAAAGGCGGGCATGAGCCATGCCCAGCCGTCTATGAAAGGTCCTTGCAATAGCTCGATTGACATCAAGCAGGCAAACCCTAACGAAATGAGTGAAGTGAGTAGAAGCATGTTGAACCTCCTAAAAGTGATGTTATCCACTTTACGTTCGAACATAAAAAAGGTTCCAAAAAAACCATCCTGCCGAAGCAGAATGGTTCATGTGCCACAAAACGTCTGATAAGGATAGCTGCGAGGCGGTCCGGGAGAGACATATCGTCCATAGTCTGCTTCGTAATCGTACGGCTTTCGCAATACGTCGAGCAGTGCATGGGTCGGACCGAAGTCACCGCGTTCGGCTGCCATGAGGGCGGCCTCGACATGATGATTGCGTGGAATGACGGCCGGGTTATGCTGACGCATGAGCCGAATGACGTCTGAATCCGGGAGACCTTGCTCCCCGAGGCGTTTTTGCCAAGCGGACAGCCACGCCTTGCCGTCGTCCTGTTTAGCAAAAAAGAGCGCGTCCGTGTCGTCGAGTGTGAGCGCTCGGAACGTGTTCGTGAAGTCAGCCTCAGACTCCATCATGAGTCGGAGCAGTTCGTCCGTCAGTGCATCGTCCCCGTCTTTTCGGACATAGAGCCCGATTTTATGGGCGAGCCCAGTAAAGTACGCCTCTTTATACGTTTCCGTGTAGTCGTTCAACAGCTTGTTGGCGATATCGACGGCGGCTTCTTGCTTGTCAGCGAGGAGCGGCAACAGCGTCTCGGCGAGGCGGGCCAAATTCCACGACCCGATATATGGTTGGTTCGCATAGGCGTAGCGTCCCTCGCGGTCGATGGAGCTGAAGACGGTGTTCGGGTGATACGTATCCATGAATGCACACGGGCCATAGTCGATCCCTTCACCGCTGATGAACGTGTTGTCCGTGTTCATGACACCGTGGATGAATCCGACGAGTTGCCAATCCGCGATGAGCTTCGCCTGACGGGTGATGACGCGGCCGAGGAATTGTTCATAGCGATTCGGCTGTCCTTCAAGGTCAGGGTCATGACGACGAATCGCATAGTCGGCGAGAGCGATGACATCATCAATCGATCCGGCCGCAGCGGCATATTGGAACGTGCCGACGCGTAAGTGGCTCGACGCGACGCGCGTCAAGATGGCACCATGCTTCGGTCCTTGACGCATGATTGGCTCACCGGTCGTGACGACGGCGAGCGCCCGATTCGTCGGGATGCCGAGGGCGTGCATCGCCTCACTGATGAGGAACTCGCGCACCATCGGTCCAACAGCGGCCCGTCCATCGCCTCCACGGGAATACTCGGTCGGACCTGAGCCTTTCAATTGAACATCGAAACGCTTGCCGTTCGGGGTGACATGTTCCCCGAGCACGAGTGCTCGTCCGTCACCGAGCATTGTGAAATGGCCGAACTGGTGGCCGGCATACGCTTGCGAGAACGACGTGTCGGTCTGGCGATTCCCAGCGAAGAGCGAGATGTCTTGGCGTACCTCGGCGTCGAGGCCGAGTGTCTCGGCGAGTGGTTCGTTCCAAAGCACGATCTCGGGCTTGTCGACCGGATGGACCGGTCCCTGGTCGTAAAAGATGTCACGGAGATCGAGGTAGGTCGCCTCGAAGTTCCAGTTGGTTGTCATGGTGATTCCTCCTTCTTCGCCTCGAGTATAGCACAGCCGATTCCGTGCGTAGCGCTTCGCGAATTTTGGTAAGATGAGAGGGAAGTGTGAAAACGGGAGTGATGGAAGATGGAGACGAGACAAGATGTATTTGATTGGCTACATGGCCAGCTGCGGTTCGGGATTAAACCGGGCTTGAAACGAATCGAGTGGATGTTGAACGCGCTACAGGTCAAAGAGTTGCCTTCGATTCATGTGGCGGGGACGAACGGGAAAGGGTCGACGGTCGCTTTCTTGCGGGCGATGGCGATGAAACAAGGGTTGAACGTCGGGACGTTCATCTCACCGTACATTATCCAGTTCGAAGAGCGGATTATGTTGAACGGGGAACCGATTCGTGAGGACGACCTCGTCAATATTGCCAACCGAGTTCGTGACTGTGCGTCAACATCACCAGAGACGTTGACGGAGTTCGAGCTACTGACGGTCATGGCCTGGCTCTATTTCCACGAACAACAGCCCGACCTCGTCATTTGGGAAGTCGGGCTCGGCGGCCGGCTTGACTCGACGAACGTGTTACAGAAGCCGCTCGCGACCATCGTGACGTCGATTGGACATGATCATCAAGGGATTCTCGGCGACACGCTCGAAGAGATTGCCCTCGAGAAATTCGGCATCATGAAACATGGCGTGCCGATGTTCCATAGCTTGATGGAGGAGCGGTTGATCGCCTTGCTCGAACAACAAGGACGAGAGATGGATGCGCCGATTCACGACGTCACGCCGCTCGTCACGTCAATCGAGGACGGGTCCGAGACGACTGTGACCTATGACGGTTTGCCTCCGGTGACGCTCGGATTGACCGGACATCATCAAGCATACAACGGGGCATGTGCCGTCGCGGTCGCCCGTCATCTTGGATGGAAGACAGAAGCGATTCAAGCGGGGCTGGCGTCGGCGCAACATCCGGGACGCTATGAGCTCATCTCGAGACAGCCGCGCATCGTGCTCGACGGGGCGCATAACGCGGAAGGTGTTGCCGCACTCGTCGAACAACTGAAACTCGAGCGTGACGTGACCGTCCTCGCAGCCATTCTCGCTGACAAGGACCGCGAGGCGATGGTCGCGTCGCTCCAGATAGTCGCGGACGTCTATGAGACGACGTTCGATTTCCCGCGTACCCGAACGAAAGACAGTCTGATTGCGGACGGTGCTCGTTACGTGGACTGGCAGGATTGGTTGTCCGCATGGCTCGAAGCACCGAAATCCGAGACGCTCGTCGTGACGGGGTCGCTCTACTTTATCAGTGAAGTCAGAAATCATTTAGCTAAAGATATTCAAAAAATGTAAGAAAAAGATTATAGATATGGGATAATAGTCTTAGATTGGGATAAACTGAATGGGAATCCACTTTGAGGAGTAGTGAGGTGCAGTATGGAGAGTGAGAAAGGTTTCACATTAGTAGAAGTATTAGTTTCTATTGTTCTCCTCGGTATTATTTTTACAAGCTTTTATGGACTTCTCGTTCAAAGTGCCCAAACTAATACGGTTTCTCGGACGATGATGGATTTATCTTACGTTGCTCAAAATGAATTCGAGTTGATGAAAGCAAAAGGGCAGGAGACTAGTGGCAAGACGAGAATTCAAATAGTTGAAGAACTCGGCTATACCTATCGACAAACGTCCTCAATAAATGGGTCGGCATGGCTGGAATTCTCAAAAACGATTCCGCTGGATAATCGGCGCATCGTTTTAAGGGTGGAGAATAGTCCCTCAGCTTTAAATCGAGTCATTATTGAAGTGTTTGAAGAGGCAACGATTGACTCTAATACAAAACTGGAGGGCGTCTTGAGGTGGGGATGAAGCAATTTGTTATCAAAATCCGTAATGAATCAAAAGGCGTTACTTTAGTCGAATTGCTGGTGACAGTAGTCATTAGCTCAATTGTAATAATCGTATTGGCAAATATTTTGACTGGTCTTGTTCAATTCAATCAATCCGAAAAATTACGAGATCATCAAACGGCAGAGATGCGATTAGTCATTAAGATGATTACTACTGATGTTCGCAGAAGCAACACGTTTGAAATGAATTCCTCGGCTTTGACTGTGAATAGCCGTACATACAAAGAGAGTAATGGAGTCATTTATCGAAACAATGAAGTGATTGCGCGAGGCGTCGAATCGTTGACGTTTAATTTCAAGGATCAAATGTTAACAATCGATTTAAAACTTGAGGGTGTCAATCAGCCTTCAAAAGTCGTAACGACAAAACTGTTTATCGGGGAAGGTGTGGCAGTTGAAAACTTGGAATAATTGGCGCCTCGCCAAAGAAGAAAAAGGGAATACTCTCATCTTAGTCTTGATAGTGATTTTACTATTTTCTTCAATTGGTTTAAGCATGATTCAGTCTAGCTTGAATTCCGTGTCTCTTTCGGACGGAGAAGTCAAAGAACAATCTGCCTATTACATCGCTGAAAGTGGTATTACATATACACTTGATCAGATTCAACAAGCACTCGATGAGGTGGAAAATTTAAACAAAATGACGGATGAACAGTACTATAACTATGTAAATGCCAACATTTTAACTGGTACTCAACCTCGAGTGTTTTCTTCTTTTGAGAAACAGAAAGGTATTCAACCATTGGCTACGGTAACTGTAAAGATGAGTAACGTTTCATCAGATCGAACGGTTAGAGACTACATCATCACATCGACTGGACAGGTCGGTGTGCGAAAAAAAACGTTGCAAACAAGTTACTCGTTGGATCTCGAGCGGAAGCCGGGACCAACCCTTCCTTCCAACTTAGGAATATACTCCAAAGGAAAAATGAAGCTCGCCAACGGGGTCGTGACAGGTAATATCCTCCTAGAATCGAACGCTCAAAATATGTTAGAGGTTACCGGCAACCCGACAATCAACGGAGCTGTCTACACGTTACCCTCGTCTCATTCCAAAACTATTTTGGCGCCGGATTGGTGGCTGGATCAAAAGCGACCTATAATTTACAAAGAAGACTTTAACTTAGGCTTAACACTTCCTGACTTTCCATCAGCAAATGATTTCAATTATAAGATGATTCCCGATACTACTTTTAAAGCGGGCAGCAGTCAGTACCAAGTGATTTCAAAAGGTAATATCAATATTTCGAACTGGATTGTCAGTGATTATGAGCTCATTTTGGATCAAGATTATAAAGTGAACGACATTAACTTGAGTAGTAACTATCGTTTGACGATTAACGTAAAAGATAAGGATGTGTCCTTATACGTTAATTCGATTCAAGGAATCGGACATTTAGATGTGAAGAGTCAACCGGGCGGGAGTTTGACGATTTACCTAGCTGACAACATTTCATTAAACGGTCATGTGAACGAAAGCGACGGGAATGATTTGTTCATATATATCGGACCTTCTAATGGTCAAACGAAACTAGTAAAGAGTTCTGGATATGGAAAATTTAATGCCTCGATTTATGCGAAAGATGCCAACTTAGAGTTCGTTGGTTCGGCCTCCTTGAATGGAAGTATTTTGTCAGGTGGGCAAAATGTGAAAGTAACCGGCGCGACTCAAATCAATGCACCGAAAAAATTGATTTTTGCGCCGAACGCTCATGTTGAAATCATCGAGGGTGGTACGGTGAATGGGGGCATTGTTTCCGACACTTTCACAATCAGTGGTGGGGCGAAAGTCAATGCAGCATCCATTGAATTAGATGACTTACCTTTCTTTGGAGAGGCAAGTTCAGAAACAAACTTGATTGTAAAGAAAGGGACTGTTAGAGAGATTACTAACCCATGAGAACTTTTACAAAGTGGAGGAATTTAAAATGAAACAGTTTGGAATGCATGTCTCCATCCTCATTGGACTTGTCTTACTCGTATCGCTGCCGACGATTGGACTTGTCAATTATCTCGAGGCATCGGCGAAGACAAGTGCTACATACAAAGAGACAACGGTTGCCGGCATTGATGTATCGGGGATGACGAGAGAAGAAGCGATCATTCGGCTCGATAATGCAATTAAAGATTTTAATAATACCCCCTTTATCGTAACCCTCGTCGATGGAACGGCGCTTGAAATCGGCAAAGATGTCGTATCGTTCAACGTCGATGCGACGCTCGATGGAATTGAAACTTCTGGAGAATATTCTCTTGTCACGACAGTTGATGAGGAATTACTTACTCCCTACTTAAATAATCAACCAGTGACGCTCACAATGGTCACCCCGCCACTTGTTGAGGCAGCTTCAAGCTTCAATTCAGACATTGTCTTGGAAACGACTACGGCAGAGAGTGAAGTCGTTGCGACAATTACTGTCAGTCCAACACCAGAAATGAGAGTAGCGATTGAACGAATGAATGGCTTTGAGATGGAAGCGGGAGACATTTTTAGTCTAAAAACATTTGGCGAAGACTTTGAAGCACTTAGTACGCTTGGGTCATCGATGTATCAATTATTCGCGGCAACACCGTTTCAAATCCTTGAACGTGTTCAACATGAGACTCTTCCAGCTGGCATTGAGCTTGGCTATGACGTTAAAGTTGACGAACGTTCAAACTTCGCCGTCCAGAACACGGAACAGACGCCTTATGCGCTCATCGTGTTAGAAGAAGGCAACACAATGACGATTCAGTTACTTGGTAAGGCGTTCGTTGGAGCATATGAGTCGCGTGTAGAAGACGTGACGAGCGTACCGTATCAAAATATCGTTCGTTTTTCACCTTCACTTACTGCTGGTAGTTCATCTGTCACCCAATCTGGGCAAACCGGGGAATCAGGTAAATTGTATCGTATCCGCATTACTGAAACGGGTGAGTCGATTGAACTACTCGGCTTTGACTTTTACGAACCAATTCCAGAAATTTTGACAAAGAGTTCTGTACCGATTCCAGAACCAGAACCGGAACCAGAACCGACCGAACCAATTATTATTCCGATTTTGCCAGAAAATCCAGAGGAATGGCTAAATGAATGGCTACCAAATGACGATGTACAAGATGACAACATAAATGACTATAATGAACAGCCAGAACAGCCACCGGTTCACGACACTGACCCGGTACCAAGTGAGGGGGCAGTCGGATGATCGGATATTTAATTTTGATTGCCTTTTGGGTACTCGCCACATTGACGGTATTCGCCTTGTCGATCCCATACATTCGAAAGCGTGAGACGAAAGGTACTATTTCACTATTTGTAGCTTTGCTTTCCCTTGGTGTGTATACCATTTTTGATGAAGGTCTCGAGCGGGCATGGTGGGTATGGGTCCTCCTGTCTCTTGGTTTGATTGGTGGAGCGGCGCTTAGTTCATTCATTGAACAACGGGGCTTCGCACACGAGGTGCCTCGGGAGGAACCTCAGAGGATGGTGAAGTAAGTTGAGACGAACAAAAAAACGGCTCGGCGAGATGCTCGTCGAGGCGGGAATCATCACGCAAGCCCAGCTCGACGAAGCGCTCGCACAAAAGCGGACCGGGGAAAAGCTCGGGGATGCGCTCATGCGATTGAACTATTTGACCGAGACGCAATTGATTCAAGTGTTGCACGAACAGTTGAACGTGCCGGTCATTTCATTATATGCCCAAGACATCAACGTGACCGTGACGAAACTCGTCCCGAAAGTCATCGCCCAAAAACATGACATCATGCCAATCTCGCTACAAGGGAACACGCTGTTCATCGCGACGGCGGACCCGCTCGACTTGATTGCCATCGATGACGTCCGGCTCCAGACGGGAATGAACATCGAGGTCGGCATCGCCACGCGCGAGCAGATTCGCAAGACGATTGGCCGCTATTACGAGATGGACGCGTCACTCATCGAGATTTTAAAAGAAGAAGCACCAGAACTCGAACGCGAAGAGATGGCGTCGCGGGATGACGCACCGGTCATCCGGCTCGTCAATCAGCTGTTCTTGAGCGCGATTGACCAACGCGCCTCGGACATCCACTTCGACCCTCATGAGAAGCAGTTGCACGTCCGCTTCCGGGTCGATGGTGACCTTCGGACCGAAGCGATTTATCCGAAAAAGATTCAAAGCGTCATGCTGACACGGCTCAAGGTCATGAGTAACTTAGACATCACCGAGAGCCGCTTACCGCAGGATGGGCGCATCAAATATACGCTTCGGGGCCGCCCGTACGACTTCCGCGTCTCGACGCTCCCGACGATGTATGGCGAGAAAATCGTCATCCGGGTGCTCGACTCCTCGGAAGGGTTGACCGATTTGACGAAGCTCGACTTCGGCGACGAGAACGAGGCGGTGTACCGCGACATGCTGAAACGGCCGAACGGGATTATCCTCATCACCGGACCGACCGGGTCAGGGAAGTCGTCGACGTTATATGCGTCGCTGCGCGAACTGAACGATGAATCGAAGAACATCATCACGGTCGAGGACCCGGTCGAGTATCAGCTCGACGGGATCAACCAAGTGCAAGTCAATTCGAAAGTCGGCTTGACGTTCGCGTCGGGGCTGCGCTCGATTTTGCGACAAGACCCGAACATCGTCATGGTCGGGGAGATTCGGGACACCGAGACGGCCGAGATTGCCATCCGGGCGTCATTGACCGGCCACTTGGTGTTATCGACACTACATACGAACTCGGCCATCAGCTCGATCACACGCTTGATCGATATGGGGGTCGAACCGTTCCTCGTCGCCGCGTCGACGTCCGGACTGATCGCCCAGCGGCTCGTCCGTCGCGTCTGCCGGGACTGCGGGCACGAACAGCCGGTCTCGAAACGGGAACAGGAACTGTTTGCTGCTGAAGGCATTCCTATCGAACGGATCATGCGCGGCAACGGCTGCGCCTCTTGTAATTTCACGGGATACCGTGGACGGCTCGCCATCCATGAGGTCGTGCCGATCGATGAAGGGTTGCGCCGGTTGATTATGAACCAGGCGACAGAGGCCGAGATGGTCGCCTATGCGAAAGCACAAGGCGTCCGCTTCCTCCTCGCCGATGGACTTGAGAAAGTCGCACTCGGACTGACGAACACCGAAGAAATATTGAGAACAGTGATAACGGAGTGAGCCTATGATCCATCAATCGATTGAAGTGATTTTAACGAAAGCGGTCGAACAACGCGCATCGGACATCCATTTGACCGCCGGCTCGCCGCCGATCATCCGGGTCGACGGCAGCCTCATCACGATGGGTGACGAGAAAGTGTTGCCGCTCCATATCGAGAGTTATTTGAAAGAGATCATGACCGAAGAGATGCGGGGCCGGCTCGAGATGCAACGCGACCTCGACTTCTCGTTCGGGGTCCCGCGCGTATCGCGGTTCCGCGTCAACGCCTATTACCAACGGGGCACGGTCGCCATCGCGTTCCGATCTATTTCCGGGGAAATCCCGACGATGAACGAGCTCGATTTGCCGCAAGTGTTAAAACGGTTGATTGAGAAGCCGTACGGTCTCATCCTTGTCACGGGTCCTACCGGGTCGGGGAAGTCGACGACGCTCGCCGCGATGATTCACGAGATTAACCGCACGCAGCGGAAACGGATCATCACGCTCGAGGATCCAATCGAGTATTTGCACTCGCACGACCAGAGCATCGTTGACCAGCGCGAGATTGGCTCGGACGTCATGAAGTTTGTCGACGGCCTTCGAGCCGCGCTCCGTCAAGACCCGGACGTTATCTTGCTCGGGGAGATGCGTGACCTCGAAACGATTTCGACGGCGATGACGGCTGCCGAGACGGGCCACCTCGTCATGGCGACGCTCCACACATCGAGCGCGATGTCGACCGTCAGTCGGGTCATCGACGCGTTCCCGGCCGAGCAACAGGACCAGATTCGGACCCAGCTCGCCAACGTCCTGCTCGGTGTCGTCAGTCAGCGTCTTTTCCCGCGCGTCGACGTTCCGAAAGGTCGTGTTGCCGCGATGGAGATTATGATTGGCAATCCGGCCGTCGCCAACTTGATTCGGAACGAGAAGGAGTTCCAACTCCCGACCGTCATCCAGACGAACCGGCAGAACGGGATGCAGACGATGGACATGGCGATTGAACAGCTCGTCCGTCAAGGCGTCATCAACCCGAACGCCGTACCAAATGAAGAGAGGTGACTGAATGGCCATCTTCCAATACGAGGGCAAACTGCTGAACGGGAAGCGAAAGAAAGGGCGGGTCACCGCCGTCTCGCTCCGGGAGGCGAAAGAAAAGCTACGCCAAGAATCGATTCTCGTCACCGAGCTCGCTGAACTCGAGTCGACGGGATTGAATAAAGAAGTGAACTTGCTCCCCGAGCGGGTCAAGATTGAACATTTGATTATGTACGTGCGCCAGTTCGCGACGCTCATCCGGGCCGGCGTGCCAATCGTTCGGGCGACGTCCATCTTGCGCGTCCAGACCGAGTCGAAAGTGTTGAAGAAGACGCTCAGCCAAGTCGAGGACGATTTACGTGAAGGGATTGCCTTCTCGGAGGCGATCAAGAAACATCCGCGTGTGTTCTCGAACTTCTTCAGCTCGATGGCACTCGCGGGTGAGGCGAGCGGGAACTTGGAGGAGGCGCTTGACCAAATCGGTCTTCAGCTCCAAAAACAATATGACGTCAAACGGAAAGTCATCTCAGCGTTGACGTATCCGCTCGTCGTCTCAATCGTCGCCATCGGCGTTGTCGCCTTCCTCATGGTGAATGTCGTCCCGACGTTCGCGAGCATCTTCGGACAGCTCGGCGGGGAACTCCCGCTCATCACGCGCATCGTCGTTGCCGTCTCTGATTTCGTCGCGGCCTATTGGTGGCTCATCTTCGGTGGGGCGCTCCTCGCCTTGCTCGTCTTTACGTGGATGTTGAAACGCGATAAGGAACGGTATGTGATTGATGGATTGCTGTTGAAGATGCCGATTTTCGGGCCTATCGTCCTGAAATCGCAAATCGCGTTATTGACGCGAAGTTTGGCCGTCTTGCTCCAAGCGGCGGTCCCGATTTTATCTGCAATCGAGATTACCGAGAAGATCGTCTCGAACCGTGTCATCCGTAAAGGTCTTGCTCAAGCACGCAAGATGATGGCACAAGGGATTCCACTCCATGAACCGCTCGAACGGAACGACAGCTTCCCGCCGCTCATGACGCAAATGATTGCGGTTGGCGAGGAGAGCGGGGATTTGGACTCGATGTTGAACGAGGTCGCGGAGTTTTATGAGACCGAGGTCGAGACGACGACGGACCGCCTAAAATCGATTATCGAACCGCTGTTGATTGTCGTCTTGGCGAGCATCGTCGGGGTCATCGTCATCGCGATTGTCGTCCCGATGTTCCAAATTTATGGCGATATCCAAAATCAGTAGAAACTTTTTATTTATTTGCAGATTTGTATCTTTTCAATCCTATATTTTGAATGTATAGTAAAATTGTTCTACTTATTATTAGGTCAAAGGTAATGCATGCAGCACACAACACAGCACAACACACAAAAGGGGAGAATGAATCATGTTAGAGAAAATGAAAATGATTTGGCAAGATGCCAAACAATTGAAAGATGAGCGCGGACTAACACTCGTCGAGTTGCTCGTCGTCGTCGTTATCTTGGGGATTATCGCAGCAATCGCCGTTGTCGCGATTGGTGGGATTATCGAGAACTCGAAGAAAGATGCGATGGTTGCCGATGCGAAACAGATGGTAAGTGCAGCGAAATTATATACAGCTTCGAACCCAAAAGCAGGAACGCTTGATTTTGCAGCAGGTAAGAATGGCGAACAGTACCTTTCTCAATTAAAAGATCCATTTGGAGATGCAGCGTATAAAGCATCTAATGTTGTAATCACTGAGGATGCTACTACAAAAGGGAAATTTAATTACGCTGTTAACTTAGAGGGCACAAAGTACAAATTCACTGGAGTTTCTGAAGGGTCATTAAACAAAGAAGATGCAAATCTTGTTGCAGTAAAATAATATTTCCTCCGGCTGGCGCTGGGCACTCGCTCAGCCTAGCCGGTTTTCTGTTTTTGGCATATACTTACAAGTAAGGAAGTGACCTTGATTGGTTGAATTCATCGGACTCATTTATAGCCTCGTTCTCGGGGCCGTCATCACGTCATTCACGAACGTCGTCGGGCTCCGCGTGCCACGCAAACAGTCCATCGTCACACCGCGCTCGCACTGTCCGTCATGTGGACACGTCCTATCCGCTTGGGAACTGATTCCGGTCTTCGGTTACGTGTTCCTGCGCGGGAAATGCCGCGGCTGTGGCGGGCGGATCGCGCCGACGTACCCGCTGTTTGAACTGCTTGGAGCAGTCGGTTACGCCTATAGCTTCTGGCTGTATGGCTTTAGCCTCACGACGCTTCTCGCCTTCGTCTTCTTATCGACGCTCCTCGCCTTGGCGATGTCGGATTTGTCGACGATGCTCGTCCCGAACGTGATTCTCATGTTCACGGCACCGGTCCTCATGTTGCTCGCCTACAGCGCGGGTGTGGTCTGGTGGAGCCCGATTGCCGGGGCTGCACTCGGTTTCGCTGTCCTCGCCACCGTTTTTTTCGTCTCCAAGGGGGGACTTGGGGCCGGCGATGTCAAACTATTTACAGTAATCGGGCTCGTCCTCGGGCCGCGCGACGTCCTCGTCGCACTCTTTTTATCGAGCTTGATTGGCGCGATCGTCGGAGTGACGCTCATCGGCTTGAAACGGATGGATCGCAAACAGCCGATTCCGTTCGTGCCGTCGATCTCACTCGGCACGATGCTGACGTTTTGGTTCAGCGAACGCTTCTTTGATTGGTATTTTGATTTGATGTAGGGGGAAACCAGCATGAGCCGGTCTATAGAGAAAGGAACGGTCGCGTATTTCTCGATCGATGCGCTCAGCATCCACGGGGCCGTGATTAAACAAGGCGTGTTCAAGCGTAGCGCGTCCGTCCAATTGGCGAAAGGCGCCTACGTGGGGGGACGGATTGAAGACGAGAACGCATTCGGTCTCGCTTTCGATGAACTGTGCCGTAAACTGAAAGTACGAAAAGGGATGGTCTGTGCCGTCGATATGGCCGAGACCGAAGTGTTGTCCCGCAAAGTCGAGATTCCATCGACGATCCTGAAAGATGAGATCCGCGGCTATCTGTTCATGGAAATCGGCAGCTCGATCATTTTGCCGTTCGACGACGTCGCCTTCGACTACGAGGTGCTCGGCGAAACGGAGACGAAGACCGAGGTCATGCTCCACGCCGTCTCGGTCGATTTGACGAAAGCCATCCGCGCTTACATGAAGAAACGCGGGTTCCAATTGAAGAAAATCGTTCCACGCCCGGTCGCGATCGCGAACGGCGTGAGCCGACTCGAGACGCTCGACCCGCTCAAATCGACGCTCCTCTGGCACGTGACACCGTTCGCGCACCAGTTGCTCGTCCTCGAGGAAGGGCAAGTCCGGTTCATCCGGGCCATCGAGACGGACCTCCCGTACCGCGCCGAGACGACAGACGGAATCATCACGTATACATATAGCGGCTCGAAGGAGACGCTTGCGACTCAGACGGACGAGTGGTTGAACGAACTCGCTCGCTTCCTCGACTTCTATCGCTACTCGCTCCGGACGGACGGACGTCCGATTGACGAGTTGCTCGTCTCGGGGACGGTCCCGAACCTCGACGACCTCGTCCGGACGATTGAAAGCGAGGCGATGGTGCCGGTCAAACGCATCGACGACCCGCTCCCGCTCTCTCATGCGACACCGTTGTCGCACCAGATGTTGCCGCTCCTCGGAATGGCGACGCTCGACAAAGAGCACGACGCCAACTTCATCAACTCGACCGATGTGACACTCCGGTGGCCGATTATCGCGAGCCTGCTCGCGCTCTTGATTGGCGGCGGGGCGACCGGTTACTTGTTCTATGAAGTGAACGAATTGAAACAGAACGAGGCCCAGGTCGAAGAACAGTTGCAGCTCGTCCGCATCTATCAGACCGAGCAAGTGAACTCGAAAGGACAGCAAGTCCTATCGCTCGATCAAACGGTGACGGCGCTCACGGCCGAAGAGAAGTTAGCCGTGCCAGCACTGCGGGCCTTGACGGAACAACTGCCGCCGACGGGCTACGTGCTGACGTACAACTACGCCGACGGTTCGCTCATGAGCGTGCGCACCCAGTTCGAGACGCTCGCCGATTTGAACGTGTTCCAACGCTCGCTCTTGAACGACGTACGGTTTGAGAACGTAAAACTGCTCGGCGTGACGACCGAGACGAAAGCGGAGACGGAACAGGAAGAGACGGATACCGAAACGGATTCGACGCTGTCGCCGAGCGTGCTCGATTCCACAGACGAACCGCTCCCACGCTACATCGGCGAGTTCACCTTCACGTTCATCGATGCCGAACCGGAGACGCCGGAAGGGGAGACCCCAGATGGTGAGACACCGGACGGCGAGACGGAAGAGACGACCGATGAGGAGGTGGTGAGCGAATGAAACGCTCGACGATTTATTTGATTTTCACAATCTGTTTGTTCGCGGCCATCGCCGTACCATCTTATTTCGGTTACCAGTACTTCATCCACCAAGGCAACGTCAAGTCGCTCGAACGGGAACTGTCGCTCGAACAGACGAAGCTCGAACTGTTGCGCCAAGAAGGCGAAGTCGTCGACGTCGCCGATTCCCAGCGCCTGCAGACTCGTGTCCCGACCGAAGCAGCGCTCGACACGGTCGTCGAGACGTTGTCGCAGGCGAGCCAACTGTCTGACGTTCGCGTGACGAGCATCGCTTTCGCCGATGGTATCATCGCTGAATCGGAAGTACCAAAAGACATCGACGAGCCGGAACCGAACGATGTGAGTGCGACGGCTGAACCGGCCGAACCGGTTGAAATCACGCCGGTCAACGCCTCGTCGGTCCGCTCGACGGTGTCGCTCCAAGCGGACACGTACGAGTCGCTCGTCCTGTTCCTTGAGTCGGTCGAGTCGATGAACCGGATTCACATCTTGCGCACGGTCCAATTCACTGGACCTACTGAGACGGGACCGAACACGACCGAGACGGCTGAGCCGCTCGACTTCACGGTCGAACTCGACGCGTTCTATCGCCCGGACCTCGATCAACTCGTCGAAGACCGCTACGTACCGGCCCAGACGTTCACACCGAAAGACATCCCGGTGTACGATTATACGACACCGTGAACGCACGTCCCTTCGAAAAGAAGGGGCGTTTTTTTGAGAGGTCTCTGATTGTATTCACGTGCCCGTTTGCCTACAATCGACAGTGAAGTGTGATACGGAAAAGAAGCCCGTTACGCACATATGGAAGGAGTCGTTACAATGAAACCAACACAGAAACGTGTCATCCTCGCTTCGATGTCGCCGCGACGGACCGAGCTGTTGACCCAGGCTGGCATCACGCATGAAGTCATCCCCTCGAACGTCATCGAAGGGACGAACGGTCGGGAACACCCGGACGAGTACGTCGGACGCCTCGCTCGCGAGAAAGCGATGGACGTCGCCCGCGACAACCGCAACGCCGTCGTCATCGGCTCGGATACGGTCGTCGTCTTAGACGGGACGATTTTAGAGAAGCCGAAAGACCGTGTCGACGCGCGGGACATGCTGCAACGGCTTTCGGGGGCGACCCACGAAGTGCTCACCGGCGTCAGCATCATCGGGCCCGAGCGGCAAGACTTGTTCGTCACGACGACGCACGTCACGTTCATCGAGATCCCGGACACTTGGCTCGATGGCTATCTCGATTCGACGGAGCCGTACGATAAAGCTGGCGCCTATGGCATCCAAGGGTCGGGCGGTCTGTTCGTCGCACGGCTCGAAGGGGACTTTTATAACGTCGTCGGTCTACCGATTCGTCCGCTCGTCGAGACGCTCGAACGACACGGGGTAGCGCCGCGCTTTCTGTGATTGAAGCGAAAGTTGGTGAAGGAATGACCATGGTGCTCGACCGAAGTGTTGAATCCGCAATCGCCCGGCTGCTCCAAATCGGGGGTAGGGGTGGCGACCCGCATGAGACGGCCCGACGGCTGTCTGACGTGTATCCGACGCTCCGGGCGCTGTCGCAGGCGACCGTGAGCGACCTCTGTCAGATTGAAGGTATGACGAAGAAGAAAGCCGAGCAGTTGCTCGCGGCGTTCACAATCGGTCTCCGTTATGTCGAGGAACCGAAAGTGGAGACGCCGACAATCCGCTCGCCGCAGGACGCCTATGAACTGCTCCGTGATGAGCTCCGGCTATTGAATCAGGAACATTTCATCTGCCTGTATTTGAACACGAAGAATCAGCTCATCGCCCGGAAGACATTGTTCGTCGGCGGGCTCAATTCGTCCATCGTCCATCCGCGCGATGTGTTCCGCGAAGCGCTCAAACTGTCGGCCGCTTGTTTCATCGCCGTCCATAACCATCCGAGCGGGGACGCGACCCCGAGCCGGGAAGACATCGAGGTGTCGGAGCGGCTCGTCGAGGCGGGCCATATCGTCGGCATCGCTTGTCTCGATCACGTCATCATCGGGGAGGACCATTACGTCAGTATGAAACAGCGGGGATATATGAATGGATAAGGGGGAAGCAGGCATAGAAATGTCTGCTTTTTGTGATTAAAGAGTTATTATTTAACTTTGATGAGTTTTGTGACCATTTTTATTAGGTACTAAAGCACATACATTTTGTGTACATTGTAGCGCTATGTTTATACCGAGACTTAGGAAATTCAAAAATGTAGTGTATTCTTAAATAAGAATATAAGTTCTTTGTTTATGCTTGCATACTAAAATTTTCGGTATAGGTACATTTATAGAGAATGATGTGGTAAATTATTCTAAAAGGATTAAGTTTCCACCACTTCAATTTCCCTCTCTTAATTTACCTTTTATGAAAGGGTGAATTCTATGAACATAAGCTCACTATTTAGAAAGAATAAGCAATTAATTTACTGGTTCGCATTTACAATCATTTTGGCCATTTCTTTTTTCTTAATAAGTAAATATCATACGATTATTATAGATAACTGGTATAACACAATTTTATCTATAATTGGAACTTTGGGAGCGTTAGTTACTGCTAAGGATATATCCACTAAGTTTAAAAAAACCTTATACAAAATTAAAACTACGATGATGAACAAACAGGTTTCTTGGTCTTTATTTTGCAACTATAAGGGGGAAACTATAAATAATCTTACTTTCAATTCGATTAAGAATAAGCTAAAAGAAATTGGAGATAACAACAGGGTTATTCATGAAAACAGTTGGAAAATTTCCTTAACAATTGATGGTGTTTTATTAGAATGTAGTTACAGGGAACATTTAAATACAGATATTTATTCTAGTAATGAATATCTTGGAGAAATCTCTTTGTATATCCCTGAATATCATGCTCCATATTTAGAAGCAAGTGATTTATTAGAAGAACGAATTTTTCCTATTCTTAATTATATGCATAAAGAAATTGGGAATTGTCACGAGTCTTTTTCTTTTGATGTAATTTTTAAAGATTATCATCCTTACTTGGGTTTGTATGTAAAGGACTTTAGAAAAAAAGAACATTTTACTTTTACTTGCGATTTTTCAGAAGAGTCTCCTATCAAAGGATTGGATTCGATCGGTAAAGTCACGATTACTCATAAGAAATTAACGTTGCGAGCTAAAAGTCTAAATAGTTTTTCTGGCCTAATTAAGAAGCATCTTTTTCTTGCAGGAGGATAACACGTTGGGAAAAACATATTACTTTGTCAACATGGAAGAATTTAATATCCCTGAAAATGGTTTTTTTACAGACCAACAGCTGACTTTTGGTAATTCTAGAGTTGACCCCGATCCGATAAGTTCATTAGAAATAGTGGAGGAAAATTACTACAAGGGTTGGACAAGGTTAAGAGGGATTCATGAAATGATTGATAAAACTCCAAGAAGGATGGCTGGAGAAGACGAATATCTACCACAAACAATTGTTGGTGGGGATTTAGCATTTAATTGCTTTTACAACTCAAATGATAAAATTATGATTTTAAACACATCAAAAAAAGTTGCATTAGATTTTCAGAGGAAATTGATAAATAAAAACCCTAGAGATTTTAAGCCAATTCAAAAAGAGGTAGATTTTAAACGCCTGATTTCTATGTTAAGTGACAATCAAATTGTGAACTCGTGGTTCAATAATATTGATGGCCAAGTTAAATCTGTAGGGCTTTTTGGAGAACGAGTCAATTTGGATGACACTTTTCAACGTTTTAATAATTTAGGAAATTTATCAGCAATTACAGTGGAATGGTCTTTTGTAGATTTTGATTACCCTATAAATATAATGATTACAAAAAACTGTGGAATTGTAATACACGCCAATTGGGATATCAAACGAGATTTAGATTTCTTATTTGATATGAAAAACATAATATTTTCATCAGAAGAAGTACCTGTTGAATTGTGAATTATTACTATAGCTTTATTATTGATTCAAATTTTTAATTTAAGCATTGGGTACAACTACCAATCAAATCTGGGGAGATAAAACGTTTGAAAAAACTAATAGGCATTTTGATCATTTCTCAAACAGTATTATTTGGATTGTTGCTCAACCAATTGAATCAAATTTCTCATTCTATTATTCAAGCTGGGGCTTATGTAGTCGCAAAAGAAGGTACTATGGCTTGGGGTGGGAATCTTCCAACACCATATTTTGTTTTGCTAGGTGCATTAATCATTTTGGGTGCAGTCCTAGTATTTACTGAAGACAAGAAGACGAAAAAGTAAAACAAGACTGATTCCTATAAATGCATCAGAATAACGAACGAAAACAATCTTTATGTCTGTTCATTGTTCGCTCAAACATATGGAAGTGTCAGAGCGTCTCGACAAGGCCGGTCATATTGTCAGCCTGAAGCAATGAATTTATATGAATGTTCAAAAATGGAATTTAATTTCCAAATGAAACATTCGTTTGCTATACTGACAGATGAGGTGTTCATATGGAAAAATTGATTTGGTTATTGATGCTTGTTGTCGCGCTCGTCGCCAGTTTCGTCCCGCTTGAGCCACTCGTACTGTCGCTTCTCGTGTTCGCGTTGTTCATCTTCATCAGTGTGGCGCTGTTTCAACGGTTCCAACGTGAGGATCATTGGCTCGACCGTGTCTCACCACTCGTCGGTGTCGGCATCGGGATTGTCGCATGGATCGCGTACGCTGCTCTATTTGTCGTCTGGTTTAATTCCTCGATTGACCTTCGGGCGTGGCAAGTCATCCCGCAACTCGTCTTCATGTATATCGGGATTTACTTGTTCGTCGTGACGGTGTCGAGTTTTTTGGCAGGGGCGACCCGCGTCCGTCCGTCCCGATTCTTTCGGCCGGTGCTCATCTTCTCGGTCGTCTTTTACGGATCGATGCTTTTGCTCCCGCTCCAGCCAGGTCTCTAATCTTCAACTTGTCATTCGAACGAAGCAGGCGCATCCGTGCCTGCTTTTTGTCTGTTTAGAGGAGTCATCAAACACGGTGTCGAAAATCGAGAGTATACGGTTCTATACGACCTACGAAGAGGGAATGTGATCAGATATGAATGAGGAAACTGTCTATCAGGAACGGGATTTGAAGTTGATGTTGACGGATATCAAGGACGGGACGGTTCGGTTACAGGAATTAGATGAGGAGCGGGTCATCCAATCGATGCTCCATCATATCGGATCGCCGGATGCGGAGCTTCGAGATCGGTTGATTTACACACTCTTCTATCGATTCATCATCGAAGACGAGCAACTGACGAACGAACAACTGACTGGTCTATTCAATTCGACACTCAAATACCACTTGTTCCATAGCATCGGAGAGACGGCATCCGATACCGTCTTCACACGGGCGTTCTCGACGTTATTGATCGCCTTGATTTTGTACCAAGACCGTCAACAAGGATTTTTATCGGAACCGGATCTCGAGATGTTGAAAGCGAAGCTCCTGGCATATCTCGATTGTGAAATCGATACGAGAGGGTACGTGCCCACAAAAGGTTGGGCACATTCGATCGCCCATGTGGCCGATGCCTTCGACGAGCTCGTCTTGCATCCATCCCTCGACGAGACGGAGTTCGGTGAGATCCTCGAGGCGCTGTGGGACAAAGTGATGTTTCCGACCGCTTATTTGCACGACGAGGATGAGCGCTTGCTGAATCCCATCTTCGCCTTGCTGGAGCGCGGGATGGACGAGCACGAAATCGTCGTTCTATTAGACGGCCTGCCAGCTCAACTGAGCGCACAAAAACAGCAACTCGGGCCCGAGCAGTATTGGCACGTCGTCCACAACATGAAAACGTTTCTAAAGAGCTTCTTCGTGAAATTGTACGATGCAAACCGACCGATGCTTCAAACCGCCGTATTCGAGACGTTAAAGCAGATTTGACGAGAACCTATAAAAATCTAAGCAGGCGCTTACACGTGCTTGCTTTTTGATTTGCGTTTTTGTCGAAAAGAAGGCACACTAATATACGGTGAGACAGGACTGAGATGAACGTTATTGTAAATAACCTGTAATCGAATGAACGTTTTCAAACATGATTTTTCCGTTATAATAAAAAATAGTGTAACCAAGAGAGGAGCAGCACGTATGTTTCGTAGTTTTAACCGAGAAATCGGAATCGACCTTGGAACGGCAAATACGCTCGTTTATGTAAAAGGTCAAGGCATCGTTGTTCGTGAACCGTCGGTAGTGGCGTTCCGTACAGATACAGGTAGAATTGAGGCCGTGGGTAACCAGGCCAAGGATATGATTGGACGTACGCCGGGTAACGTCACGGCACGCCGTCCGATGAAAGATGGGGTTATCGCCGATTTCGAAACGACAGCGACGATGATCAAATACTTCATGGAGCAAGCGCAGAAGTCGAAGAGCGGTTTGTTCTCATCGAAGACGAACGTCATGATCTGTGTGCCAAGCGGCATCACGTCAGTCGAAAAACGTGCCGTGGAAGACGCAGCCAAGCAAGCGGGCGCGCGTGAAGCGTACACGATTGAAGAACCGTTCGCGGCAGCAATTGGTGCCGGTCTCCCAGTTTGGGAACCGACAGGCTCGATGGTCGTGGATATCGGTGGCGGTACGACCGAAGTCGCAGTGATTTCACTCGGCGGCATCGTGACGAGCCAATCGATTCGTGTCGGCGGTGACGAAATGGATGACGCCATTATTCGTTACATCAAAAACAAATATAACCTCATGATCGGGGAGCGGACGTCAGAGACGCTCAAGATGGAAGTTGGTTCGGCTCGCATCGACGCTTCGAACGAAAATGAGAAAATGGAAATCCGTGGTCGCGATCTCGTGACCGGTCTTCCGAAACAAATCGAAGTCTCGGCTGCTGAAGTGTGTGAAGCACTCTCGGATACGGTCGAAGCGATCCTCGCAGGCGTGAAACAAACGCTCGAGCAGACGCCACCGGAACTTGCGGCTGACGTCATGGACCGCGGTATCGTCCTCACAGGCGGTGGAGCACTCCTTAAAAACTTGGATGACGTGATCTCGGACGAGACTCACATCCCGACACTCGTCGCGGATGAGCCGCTCGATTGCGTCGCCATCGGGACAGGAAAATCTCTTGAAATGATGGACGTCCTCCGTTCAAAATCAGGCATCTCGTCGCGTCGATGAGTGGTGACACACGATGAGCCGGTTCGTACGGAATAAAAAGCTCATCATCACGCTGATCGGTATCATCTTATTCGTAGTGATTTTAGGGGTTTCGATTCGAGGACGGTCGGAATCCGCTTGGTATCAAGACGTCACGCGTGATGTGGTCGGAACGTTCCAACGGGTGTTCACGGTGCCGATCGGCTGGATGGACAGTACCGTGTCCTCGATTTCGAACGTACGCAATATTTATGAAGAGAACCGTCAATTGAAACAACATTTGACGAAATACGCGGAAGTGTCGGTCGAAGCCGATGACCTGCGCCGTGAGAACGAAGAATTGCGGCAAATGGTCGAGGCGGCCGATACATCGCTCCGTGACTTCGATTTGATTCCCGCCGAAGTGATCGGGCGCACGCCGAACGACTGGCAGCGCTATGTGACGATCAACGTCGGGGAAGAGCGCGGTGTCGAGAAAGGCATGGCCGTCACGGCCGCCGGCGGCATGGTCGGTCGCGTCATTCAAACGAGCGCCTACACGTCGCAAGTGCAACTCCTCTCGGACAACAACCGGACGAACAATGTCTCGGCCGTCGTCAAGGACGAGGACGGCAAAGCGACTTACGGGACGATTGACGGCTTCGACAGCGAGACGAACGAGCTCTTCTTCACGAAGGTCTCGAACAGCGTCAAGTTGAAAGAAGGCGAGATCGTGTCGACGTCAGGTCTCGGTGGCCGTTATCCGGCCGGTCTTGTCATCGGAACGGTCGAGTCGATCGAGACGGATGAATATGGCGTATCTCAAGTCGCCCGCATCAAACCAGAAGCGGACTTCAATGAGTTCTCGCAAATGTTCGTCATCAATCGAACGCTCGACGAACCGTTCTTGACGGGTCCCGAGGAAGGAGGAGCAGCGGGTGAGTAACATGAAAGTGTTCATCGCCCTGTTCCTCCTCTTTCTTATTGAAGGGACATGGGCCGCCATCTTCTCGTGGCACTATGTGACGCCGTTCTTGTATTTGACATTGATCGGCTTGATGTACGTCAGTTTGTATGGTCGCTTCGAGGCGGCGTTCGGATTCGGACTCGTCTTTGGACTGTTGTATGACATCGTCTACACCGACTTGCTCGGAATTTACTTATTTACTTTTTCACTCATTCCTCTCTTAGTCAGCTTCGTGTTAAAATATATAGGTGAGAACTTCTTCTCGGTCGTCATCACGTTCACGTTTATGATTCTCGTGTTTTCTTTCGGGATCTTTAGCGTCATGACGGCGGTCGGTGGGACGACCATGACCATTCAAACACTATTAGTTGAACAGATTCCAGGGACGCTCGTCGCCAACGCCGTCGCCATCGCACTGTTATACGTGCCGATGACACGATACGTGGCGCCGCGACCTGTAGCGAAAAGAGGGTAGCCATGATGGAGCGTAAACGACATATTACGATTAAAGGACATCGCAACGGTATTGCAATCCACTTCAATCCACGGAGTGGCATCGATGAGGTGCTCGGAGAGCTTGAGGCCACGTTACAAGAAATGGAGCCGCCCTCTGGGAAGATTGCACTCAAGTTGCATGCGGGTACTCGTTATGTAGACGAGGAGCTGTCACGTCAAATTCGTGAAGTCGTCGCTCGTCATGGCGTTTTTTATATCGAGGAGCTATCGAGCGAGGTCATGTTGACCGAAGAAGCGAAAGCGACCTACGGCAAAAAGACGTTCCACTACCATAGCGGGACGATTCGAAGCGGGCAAGTGCTCGACTTTGATGGCTCGGTGCTCATTATCGGGGACATCAACCCGGGGTCCGAGGTTCGGGCGACGGGAAGTATCTATTGTTTAGGGACGATACGAGGAAATGTGCGTGCCGGTGTCGAAGGATGGGAGGAAGCGGTCATTACCGCCAGTCTGCTCCATCCGAAGTTTTTAGCGATTGGTGAACACGTGCTCGCGTCGGACGACGGCGAAGAGCTTCCGGAGATCGAGATGGGATGCGCATATCAGACAAATCAAGGTATTGAAATGACGCGTCTCCGTCAAGTCATGACTGGGCTGAAAGACGCATATGCAATGGAATTACAGAGAGGGTGAGTTAGATGGAGCAAGTAGTAGAGCCTGTACATACAGCGAAAGAAGTGAAGAAAGGTCGGGCCATCGTCGTGACGTCGGGGAAAGGTGGCGTCGGGAAGACGACCACGACCGCAAACCTCGGGACCGGCCTCGCATTGTCTGGTCACTCGGTCTGTCTCGTCGATACGGATATCGGTCTTCGTAACCTCGACATCATCTTGGGACTCGACAACCGCAGTATCTATAACCTCGTCGACGTCATCAACGGCCAATGCAAACTGCATCAGGCGCTCGTCCGTGACAAGCGGTTCGAAGAGATGTATCTCTTGCCTGCGGCCCAGTCGAAAGACAAGACATCGGTCCAACCGGAGCAAGTGAAAGAAATTATCGACCAGTTGAAGACGGAATATGATTTCGTGTTAATCGATTGCCCGGCCGGTATCGAGCAAGGCTTCATGAACGCCATCGCCGGCGCCGATGAGGCCGTCGTCGTGACGACGCCTGAGAAGGCGGCCGTTCAGGACGCGGACCGAATCATCGGGATGCTCGAGCAAGCGGAACATGTCGCTGCGCCGAAATTGATCGTCAACCGCGTCAAGAACCACCTCGTCGAATCAGGCGACATGCTCGACATCGATGACATCATGCGTATCTTGTCGATCGACCTGCTCGGCGTCGTCGTCGACGATGAAGAAGTCATCGCCGCCGCCAACCGTGGGGTGCCAGTCACGATGAACCCGGACAACAACGCCGGACAAGCGTACCGTAACATCACGCGCCGCATTCTCGGCGAGTCGGTGCCGCTCATGTCGATTCAGACCGAACAAAAACCGGTCGGCTTCTGGACGCGGCTCATGATGAAATTTGGAATGAAAAAAGCCTAAGGCAACGAAAGTTGCCTTTTTGTGTCGAAAGGAGAGACGCATATGCGATTGATCTATGAACGGACGCCATCCATCGAACGGGCCATGCTCGTTGACGGGGAACGTCTGCTCGAAGTCGAGGAACGTTTCATCGACCAATTATCGATCGGAACGATTCTCGAGGCCGCGATTGAACGGATTCACCCGTCGCTTGGCGCCGCTTTTTTGACGACCGGCGAGACGACGTTCTTCTTACCGATTGCCGAGACGTTGAAAGCGCTCGAGGCGTATCCGAACGTGCCGGCGATCGGTCAGGCGGCTGTCGTCGGCCAGAAGCGACTCGTCCAAGTGACGAAAGAAGGCATCAACGGCAAACATCATAAAGTGACGGAGAATATCCGCTTCGGCGGACGCTATATCGTCTACTTCCCATATGGACGGCGCCAGCTGTATAGCCGTAAGCTTGACCTCGTCACTCAGGACCGGTTATCAAAAGTGTTCGAGCTCGAGGAGACGGAAGGGGTGCTGTTCCGGACCGAGTCGGGGCAAGCGAGCCCGGCCGACCTTCAAGAAGAACTCGATTTGCTCCGGGCGCGTGCTGCGGACGTCATCACGGCACGCCGGGGACAAGATGAGTTGTTGTGCGAACAGTTCGTGCGACGCCATGCGGTCGAATCGGTCATGTTGAATGACAAGGAAGCGCAGGACCGGTTGACGCGGCTCGAGGTCAACGTCGAACGTCACATCGGCAAAGGTCGGATGAAAGAAGCGGTCCGGCTCGACGGGGCAATCGAGAAGCTCGGTCAGCGTGTCGTCTGGCTCGAAGGCGGTTCGTACGTCTTGATTGAACAAGTCGAGACGATGACCGTCATCGATGTTAACAGCGGCAAGAACGTCGCCGTCAAAGACAAGGGTCGCGCCGCCGACACGATTAACGAGGCCGCGCTCTACGCCGTCATGGAACAGCTTCGGTTACGCAATATCGGCGGTATGGTCGTCATCGACTTCCTGAGGGGTTCAAAGGATGGACAAGCCCGGCTCTTGAAGAAGATGAAAGAGCTCGGTGCCCGCGATCCGCGCCGTGTCGAAGTGTACGGCTTCACGCGAATGGGCTTGTTCGAGCTGTCGCGAGAACGGACCGGACGTTCGATGCAAGACCGGATGACCTATAACGGTAACCCGTCGAAGCTTGCCGTCTTCTCGCAGCTGGAGCGGGCGCTGATGGAGCTCGCGCCTCAAGCTGAGGGTGTCGTCGTGACACTCCCGAGCAAGTGGCATGACGCGTCGTGGGACGGTTTTGACTGCACGGTCTTCCTCGTCGACGGAGAACCGGAAGTGGCGTTCTACGGGACGCTCGAGGAATGTCAGAATTTCGTATCTCGTCATTGACAACGATTGAACGAGAGTGGTATTATCTATAACGTTAGTTCGTTTGGAAGCACCCAAATGGCTACAACCGCACAGAACGGGTTGAAATGGTTTCGCCCTGCCCTGGATGGCGAGTCTGAGTTTAATAAGGAGGTGCACGTATATGTACGCAATCATCAAAACTGGTGGTAAGCAAATCAAAGTTGAAGCAGGTCAAGAGATCTACATCGAAAAACTCGATGCTGATGTCGAGGGTACTGTAGAATTCGGTGAAGTTCTTTTCGTTGGTGGTGACGATGTTAAAGTCGGAGCTCCACTCGTAGAGGGCGCTAAAGTCGTAGCAACTGTCGTTAAACACGGTCGCGCGAAGAAGATCACTGTCTTCAAAATGAAAGCTAAGAAAAACTACCGTCGTAAGCAAGGTCACCGTCAGCCTTACACGAAAGTTCGCATCGAGAAAATCGAAGCGTAAGTTATGATTCGAGTAATGGTCAGACGAGACGAGACGAAGTCGATTCGTTCCGTTGAAGTGACAGGTCACGCCAACTTTGCTGAACCCGGTTCTGATTTGGTTTGTGCCGGCGTTTCTGCCATCATCTTTGGGGCATATAACGCTGTCGAGGTACTTGCCGGTCAATCGCTTCTTGTAGAAATGGCAGACAAAACAGAGGGTGGCTACTTTTATGTCGAGACATATCCTGACGTATCACCGGAGGACATGACTCGCACCCAACTGTTATTAGAAGGGATGCTCGTGCAACTAGACACGATCGCCCATAGTTACGGTGATTATATCCAAATTGAACAATAGGAGGTGGACCTCATGTTACAATTGAACCTTCAGTTCTTCGCATCGAAAAAGGGAGTAGGATCGACTAAAAACGGTCGTGACTCGATTTCGAAACGCCTCGGCGCTAAACGCGCTGACGGACAGACTGTTTCAGCTGGATCGATTCTCTACCGTCAACGCGGTACGAAAATTCACCCAGGTGAAAACGTCGGCCGTGGTGGCGACGACACATTGTTTGCAAAAGTTGACGGCGTAGTACGCTTCGAGCGTCTTGGTCGCGACAAGAAACAAGTGAGCGTTTACCCAGTTGCGTAAGTAGAACCACGCAGAAGACTCTAGCCACTTATTTGGTTAGAGTCTTTTTTACTAGTTTTACTAGGAGAGGATTGCATGAACCCACAAGCAGCACTGAAACTATTATCGACCGTCCGTCACGAATGGATGAATCGGCTTCAGATGATCTCTTTGTACGCGGCGCTCGAGCCTGAAAAACTTGAGGAGCTGTATGAGCGATATCGTCAGCACGCCGACGAGGAGAGTGCGCTCATTCGCTTGGACATGCCGACGACGAGTCTCGTCCTCATGCAAGCGAACTGGGAAGGGCGGTTGACCTATAAGGTATCGACCGACCGCGTGTCGCTAGACGACGCGCGCGTGGCGGACAAGCTTGTCCGTCTTCTGTCAGGAACGGATGGACCGATTCATGTGACGTTCACGGACGGACTGATGGTCCGCGTCTTCGGTCACGTACCGGAAGACGTGTTCACGTCAGATGAAGTGTACGAGCAAACAGTAGAATGTTCTACGTTCGTTATAAAGGAGGGGAATTAAATGTTTGTCGATCAGGTTAATATTTTTGTAAAAGCTGGAGACGGCGGTAAAGGGATGGTTGCATTCCGCCGCGAGAAGTATGTTCCAGACGGTGGACCAGCAGGAGGAGACGGAGGTCACGGTGGTGACGTCGTCTTTGAAGTAGAAGAAGGATTACGTACACTCGTTGATTTCCGATTCTCGAAAAAGTTCATCGCCCATGACGGTGAAAAAGGGATGTCGAAAGGCATGCACGGACGAAAAGCGAAGCCGCTCGTCGTCAAAGTCCCACCAGGTACGATCGTGTTCGATGCACAAACAGATACGGTCATCGCCGACCTTACCGAGCACGGCCAACGGGCCACGATCGCCAAAGGTGGACGTGGGGGCCGCGGGAACTGTCGTTTTGCGACGCCATCTAACCCGGCACCAGAGATCGCCGAGAACGGGGAGCCAGGTCAAGAGCGTGAATTGCGTCTTGAGTTGAAATTGCTCGCCGACGTCGGTCTTGTCGGATTCCCGTCAGTCGGGAAATCGACGCTCTTGTCAGTCGTCTCGTCGGCACGCCCGAAAATCGGCGCGTATCACTTCACGACGATCACACCGAACCTCGGTGTCGTCAAGACGGCAGACGACCGTGACTTCGTCATGGCCGACCTTCCTGGACTCATCGAAGGGGCGAGCCAAGGCGTCGGCCTCGGTCACCAATTCTTGCGTCACATCGAGCGGACGAAAGTCATCGTCCACATGATCGATATGAGTGGCATGGAAGGGCGCGACCCGTTCGAAGACTACACGACAATCAACCGCGAACTCGAGTCGTACAACTTACGTCTCCTCGAGCGTCCGCAAATCGTTGTCGCCAACAAGATGGACATGCCGGATGCGCCGGAATTACTTGAAGAGTTCCAGAAGAAAATTGGAGACGACGTCAAAGTCTTCCCGATTTCGGCACTCGCCAAAGAAGGACTTCGCAACCTGCTCATCGAAGTAGCTAACCTTGTAGACTCGACACCTGAGTTCCCACTCGAAGAGCTCGAAGAGAAGACGGCCACACCACGTGTCGTTTATCGTTACGAGAAGGAAGAGAAGGGATATCAGATTCATATTGATGACTACGACCGCTTCGTCATCACGGGACCTCGTATCGAGAAGCTCTTCAAGATGACGAACTTCGATCACGACGAATCAATCAAACGATTTGCGCGTCAAATGCGTCAAATGGGCGTCGATGACGACCTTCGCAAGTTAGGTGCCGAAGACGGCAGCGTCGTCGCCATCCTAGACTTTGAATTCGAGTTCGTCGAATAATCTTTTTAATTAGGAAATGGAGTGTGACGTAAACGTGGACCCTGTGCCCTCGTCTAGTTTAATTCTTTATGTAGTTTTAGTTATGTTGTCAGCCTTTTTCTCTTCTGCCGAAACTGCGCTCTCGAGCGTGAACCGTGTCCGGATGATTCGGATGTCGGAAGATGGGGACAAGGGCGCCAAGCGCGTCCTTCACCTCGTCGACCGCTTCGACGATACGCTCTCGACGATTCTCGTCGGGAACAACATCGTCAATATCGGGGCAGCGACCGTTTCGACGGCCATCGCCACGAGTATTTACTCGGGTGGGACTGGGCTCCTTATCTCGACGTTCGCTACGACCGTCATCATCTTGATTTTCGGAGAGATTCTGCCGAAGTCGCTCGCAAAAGAGTTCGCCGAGAAATATTCGCTACTCATCAGCGGCATCTTACTGTTCCTCGTCAAAATCTTGAAGCCAATCACGATGATTTTTGGTGGTTTGAAAAAATTGGTGCTCCGCCTATTCGGAATGAGCACCAAAGAACCGTCGGTAACGGAGGAAGAATTGAAAGTGCTCGTTGATATGGGAGAAGAAGAAGGGGTGCTCGGCGAGACCGAAGCGGAACTCGTGCACAGTGCCTTCGCCTTCAACGATATCACTGTCGACGACGTGTTGACGCCGCGGATTGATATCCTCGCTGTCGACATCGATGATACGCTCGAAGAAATCAAGAACACGATCTTTAGCGGTGGGCACTCCCGTCTGCCGGTATATAAAGACTCGATTGACAACGTCATCGGGGTGTTGTCAGAACGTGATTTCCTTCGTTCGATGATGAGTGATGAAGTGACGGACGTCCGTTCGCTCATTCGACCGCTCACCTACGTATCACCGCAGACAAAATTGATTGAACTGCTTCCTGTACTCCAGCAAAAACAATCGCACATGGCAATCGTCCTCGACGAGTTCGGCGGGACGGCCGGCCTCATTACACTCGAAGACATGCTCGAGGAGCTCGTCGGAGACATTTGGGATGAGCACGATGAGTCAATCGTCTATCTCAAACGACTCCGTGACGGGGTCTACGAGTGTATGGCCGACATGGATGTCGATGAGTTTGCGGACGAGATGGGAATTAAAGAACCTGAAGTAGATGCCAACACGATGGGTGGTTGGATCGTCGAACTGTTAGGAGACATTCCAGAGAAAGGTGCGCGTGTCACGTATGAAGACATGACATTCACCGTTCTCCACGTCGAAAAGCGTCGGATTCGCAAGTTGCTCGTCGAAACGGGTCAATCCGAAGCGGCGGAACAAGCGTAAACGAATAAAGGAGGGATCGCCAACCGGCGGTCCCTCCTTTTGTTTATACCGTATGATGGCGCTCGACGCGTTCGAGCAGCTCGTAAGGGCGTACTTTATAGATGGCGTGCGGCATATACGTCGGATCGATCGCATCAAGTAGGCGCATTTGGAAATGATCGCGCTTGATATAGTCGCCGACGTTCGAGGCGTCAACCTTGAAGAAGCCGACTTCTTGCGTCTCGCCTTCTTGCGGTTGCAGGTCACCCGAGATGTAACGGGCGCGGAACGTGACACAGAGCACGCGGGAGGACACGTTTTGATAGATGCCGGTGATCCCGTCAACCTCAATCTCAATGCCGGTCTCTTCTTTCACTTCGCGATGGACGGCGTCGACGATCGACTCATGCTCTTCGACTTGCCCGCCTGGCATCTCATACGTGTCGTTTCGATGCGTGTTCTGCACGAGGAGCACCTCACCGTCGGCGTTCGTGACGTAAGCGGTCACGGAGACGATGGTGCGCGGCGGTGTGTAGTGACCGGTCGGCATCATGAACTCTTCGCTCGACTTGATATATAAATCTTTGCCGAGGCGGGCCCGCTTCTTCATCGCCTCGCGGCGGAGACCGCTCGAGCGGTAATCGCGTTCGACTTGTTCGTAGTGCTCACGGTCACGGTATTCCCAGAGGGCCATGACCTCATCCTTGTCTTCGGTCACCCAACGACCGACGAGACGGGCGCCGTGCGATACCTGAATCGGATACAGGTATGTATGGAAAAACTCGGTGAATTCATCTAAGCGTTCAGGACGGATGGTGTACGTTTTTCGACGATGGAACATGGTAATTCCTCCTTTGAAGGTGGCTGTCTCTATTCCGAGAAAAAAACGCTTTCCTCACTGTTCTTAATTCGGTACTATATTCGTTTTTCCCTCTATTCAAAAAAAGTCAGCTCGAGCGAATCTGCTCAGGCTGACTTTTTGAATAGACGTGGATTCGCGCGGATATAGCGGATGAGGACATATAGTCCGATGGCGATGCCGACATACGGCAAGAACCCGTGCGTGACTTCACCGATATGACGCCAATTGCTGCCGAGTATCATCCCGAGTTTGACGAACACGAACGACCAGACGGCGAAGACGACGACGGTTACCGTCAAAAACTTTCGGAACGACAAGCGCATGACACCGGCGCTGACGGCGAATAGCTGGCGCCAAATGACGCTCAAACAGACTATCCAGGCGCCATACGTCTCGAACCATGTTTCGGCGCGTTGTTGCTTCGCCTCACTGATGCGAAATGACTTGTAGAGCCGAAGGGCGACAGGACGACCACCATAGCGGCCAATCCAATAGAGAACGATTTGACTGAGGACGAACGCCGACCACGCGAGGAGGAAGACGAGCAGGAACGAGACGTCGAGAGAACCAATCAAGTGGCCCCCGTAGGCGAGCACGAGCTCGTTCGGGATGAATTGGATGAAGATGCCGAGCGGGACGCTGAAGACGCCGCAGTCGAGCAACAGTTGTTCAAAGAAATGCCACATGACCGTTCCCTCCTTTCCAAATTTTGTACGGTCTTTGTTCCATCCATCAGTATAACGGACATGGACCGAAAGCAAAAGAAAAGATGTCACGTATTTGTGACATCTTAGTCGAGCTCGGAGACGAGGACGCCGAGCCGTTCGAGTTCCGAGACGGCGGCATCGATGGCATCTTCGCTATCGGCCTCGAGCGTGTGGATATGCAAGCCACCCGTCAAATGCGACAGCGGGGCGGCCTGATTCGCCTCGACCCGTTCGAGGAAGGCACGGACGTCGCGACGACTCTTCACCATCAACTGGCCCGTCAACGAACCGTAGACCGGATGATCGATGATGACGTCGCGAATCGTGACGCCTTCGTCGACGATGGCGTTCATTTCGGCCTCCATGGCCTCGGCCTCGTGACGACAGACGATTTTACGGGTGTAGGCGGACGGTGACGACTCGCCCGGTAGATAGACGTATCCACGGGCGGTCGCGACGATTTGATGGCCCTTCGCCTTCAAGAGCGACAAGTCTTGGACGACGACTTGTCGGCTGACGGCGACGCGGCGGGCGAGCTCGGAGCCGGTGATCGGCTCGGAACTCTGTTCAATCATTTCCAATAATGTGCGCCGGCGTTCTTCACCGGCTAAGCGTTTGTTCATAAGATCCAACTCTCCTTGCTAAAGTGACGATGGCTTCGGCGAGCGCCGTCGTGGCCTCGACGGTCGTGTCTTCGCCGAAGGAAATGCGGACGAGGCCGTGGCAGGCGCTCGTCTCATAGCCGAGTGACTCGAGCATCCGGTTCGGTCCGTTCTGGCCGGCCCGACAGGCCGAGCCTGCCGAGACTTGGAAGCCGAGCCCGTCGAGTTCGGTCATCCACCATTGTCCGTCCCGCTGATTCGAGACGAACGAGAAGATGGCGGGACTCTGCTGGTCGAACTCGAGCCAGTCCACGTAAGACGATGTCTTCTCTTTCAAGATAGCACGAAACGCCAAGAAATTTCTTTCATGACGTGTCCGTGCCTCGTGCCGGTCGGTGAACGCTTTAACGAATGCACAGATGCCGGGGACGTCAATCGTGCCGGGACGAATGCCGTACTGGTGGTGTCCCGGATAGTAGGGCGGTGGCAACAGCCGTTCCATATAGAGGCCGCCGACGCCTTTTGGACCGCCGACCTTATGGGCGCTGAACGAATAGGCGTCAATCCCGTCGACCGAGACAGGAATCTTGCCGAGCGCCTGGACGCCGTCGATATGGAGCAACACTTTCTTATATTTCAATTGGCAGAGGATGTTGTGGAGCGGCAGCGTCCATCCGGTATCGGAGTTGACGTGCTGGAACGTCACGAGCCCGATATCACGGTCGAGCAGACGCGTGAACGTCTCTTGGTCGAAGCGACCGTCTTTTAGTTTCAGCCGATGGACGGTCACGCCTTCCGCTTCCCATTCGTCGAGAAGGAGGGCGACCGAGTCGTGCTCTTGCCACGACGTGATGACTTCACTGCCTTTCATGCGCTTACGGAGACTCGTTAGCGCGATATAGTTGCTCTCCGAGCCGCTCCCGGTGAAGAGCAGCTTCCCGCGGAGCATGTCGAGCCCGAGTGCCTGCTTGACCAGACGCCTGGCCTCGGTCAAGTAATCTTCGGCCATGTATCCGTGCGTGTGGAGGGAAGACGGGTTACCGTATACGCTCCGCGCCATGGTGACGTAATGGTCGAGGGCGGATTTTGTCATCGGGTGCGTCGCCGCATAATCAAAGTAACGGTTCATCGTAAAGTTCCCCTTTTCTTATGTTGTCTTCTTCACAAAATTATGCGAAACTAGTTTACAAGTCAACATTACATATGAAAAACAGGTGATATACAGATGTCTTTACAGTTTGAACGGGTCGATGTTTTGATTATCGGGGCCGGCTTGGCCGCCGTGACGGTCGCCCTCCATCTGCCCCGGACGTTGAACGTCCTGCTCGTCTCCAAGCACGAAGTGACGAGTGCGAACTCGGACTTGGCCCAGGGTGGCATCGCGAGCTCGTACTTGGAACCGTCGAGCGTCGACCATGAGCGGGATACGCTCGTCGCCTCGAAACTCGCGGCTGTGCCCGACCGTGTCTACACACTCGTCGAGGAAGGGCGGACGGCGATTCAAGAGCTGGAGCGTTTCGGCGTCGTCTTCGACCGCGACGCGACTGGCTACGTGGTCGGTCGGGAAGGCGCCCATGGCATGAATCGAATCTTTCACGTCGGTGGCGATGAGACGGGACGACACGTGATGGCGACGCTTCGGCGTCAACTGCCGGACAATGTGACCGTCATGGAGCACGTCCTGATCGATGCATTGACCAAAAGCGACGGCCATGTGAGCGGGGCGACCGGTTTCAACGGGGAGACGCGCCTCCATGTTCAGGCCGGGGCCGTCGTCCTCGCGACCGGTGGCATCGGCGGTCTGATCGACTGGACGTCGAACTGTCGCTCGGTCACAGGAGACGGTCTCGTCTTGGCGGGAGCCGTCGGGGCACGGCTCACAAACTTGTCCCGGATTCAGTTTCATCCGACGCTGCTCGCCGTCGATTCACCCCATCTCGTGACGGAAGCGCTGCGCGGGGCGGGAGCAACGCTCGTCGACATGTCCGGGAACCACGTGATGGGACAACATTCGCTCGGTAGCCTCGCCCCGAGGGATGAGGTCGCCCGTGTGCTCACGAACCATGTCGGACCGGTGTACTTGGATACGAGCCGTGTCGAACGGCTCGATGAGCGGTTCCCGAAACTGGTGGCGACATGCGACGCGCACGGCATCGACATCCAGCGCATCCCGGTCCGGCCGGGACTACATTTCCATATGGGCGGTGTCGACGTCGACGCCTATGGACGAACGACGGTAGCGGGACTATATGCGGTCGGTGAGGTCGCCGATACGGGCGTCCATGGGATGAATCGACTTGCGTCAAACTCGTTACTCGAATGCTGGGTGTTCGGGAAGCGGGTGGCGGCGGCGATGGCAGTGGAGGAGAAGCCGTTCACGGTGAACGAGACGACCGCGTTTGAGGTTTCGACGGATCTGTTCGGCCGCTATCGGCAACAGATTGGGGAATGGCTGACAATCTCGCCGCAACTCGGCAAAATCGTAAGTTTCTTAGAAAATACCCAACAACTGCCACGGACGAAACACGTGACAAGACAATTAAGTGAACAGACATTGAGTTTAGAGGCGGCGCGGCTTTTGGCCCGAGCCATGATGAGGACGGAGGATGGTTATGAACAAGATCGCTTTGCGCGAACAGCTGACGGCATTTCTACATGAGGACATCGGCTTCGGCGATATTTCGAGCGGACTGATCGATCAGCGCGAGACGTCGTTCGCCATGGTCACCGCCAAAATGGATGGGGTATTCTGTGGCATGGACGTCGTGCTGGAGCTGGCCCAGATGCAACGGCTCGTCGTCGAGTCATGCCAACCGGACGGCACGGTTGTCTCCGTCGGGGATGAACTGTTCACGTTGCGGGGCAAGACACGGACGCTCCTCGAGACGGAACGGGTGCTGTTGAACCTCGTCCAACATTTGAGCGGGATCGCCACGATGACGCGGCGCTGCGTCGAACAGCTCAATGACCCGACGATCGCCGTCACCGATACGCGTAAGACGACACCAGGACTTCGCATGCTCGAGAAGCACGCCGTTCGTTCGGGTGGTGGGAAGAACCACCGGCTCCGGCTCGACGATGCCGTCATGATTAAAGACAACCACATTACGGCACTCGGTGGGATCACGAACGCGGTCGCCCGGGCCCGGATGCTCGCTGGCCACACGACGCCGATTGAAGTCGAGGTCGAGACGCTCGAACAGTTGCATGAGGCGATCAAGGCGGACGCCGACATCATCATGTTCGACAACCGGACGCCAGAAGAACTGAAGGCGTGGCGCGCGCTCGTCCCAAGTCATATCAAGACGGAGGCGTCAGGCGGTATCACTGTCGAGACGATCGCCTCGTATCGCGGTACGGGCGTCGACGTCATCTCAATCGGGCAGTTGACCCATTCGGTGACGGCGCTCGATTGTAGTTTAAATCTCGTAGGAGGAATCAAACATGCAGTTACTCGGAACGATGCCAGCGCTATACGCTGAATTGACGGTTGAACAGATGGAACAACGGATCAAAGCCATCAAGGCACGGCTCGGCAGCCGCCTGTTTTTACCGGCTCACCATTATCAAAAGGACGAGGTCGTCCAGTTCGCGGACGCGACCGGAGATTCGCTCCAGCTCGCACGGCTTGCCGAACAGATGAACGAGGCCGAATTCATCGTCTTCTGTGGCGTCCACTTCATGGCCGAGACGGCCGACATGTTGACGCGTGACGACCAGCTGGTCATTTTGCCGGATATGCGGGCCGGGTGTTCGATGGCCGATATGGCTGATATCGATCAAACAGAAATCGCATGGGAAGAATTGACGGACACGTTCGGCGACAGTATCGTCCCGATCACATACGTCAACTCGACAGCGGCCATCAAGGCGTTCGTCGGCAAACATGGCGGGGCAACGGTCACGTCGTCCAATGCCCATGACATCGTGCGCTGGGCACTCGAAGCGGGCGAACGGATCTTGTTCTTACCGGACCAGCATCTCGGACGCAACACGGCATATGACTTGGGCGTGCCGCTTGAGGCGATGGCCGTCTGGGACCCGCTCCGGGAGCGACTCGTCTATGAAGGCGATATTGAGGATGTCCGCGTCATTCTATGGAAAGGGCACTGCTCGGTCCATGAGAAGTTCAATGTCGCCCAAATCGAGGCGTTACGGAAGAACGACCCGGAACGACGCATAATCGTCCATCCCGAGTGCACGTTCGATGTCGTGCAGGCAGCGGACGAGGCCGGGTCGACGTCATATATCATCGACCAGATCGAGGCGAGCGCGCCGGGGACGAAGTGGGCCGTCGGCACCGAGATGAACTTGGTCAACCGTCTTGCGGCGACGCACCCCGAGCTCGACATCATTTCGCTCAACCCGTACATGTGTCCGTGCTTGACGATGAACCGCATCGACTTGCCGCATCTGCTCTGGGCACTCGAGTCGCTCGAGACGGATCCGGTCAACCTCATCCGCGTCGATTCAGAGACGACAAAATGGGCGACACTCGCCTTGGAACGGATGCTCGCACGCTAAGGACAGGCAATCGCCTGTCCTTTTTTCGTGGCGACGGTTATGGTACAATGAATGCAGTTTTCCCACGAAGAGGAGATATGACCGTGATTGAATTCGTAAAAGGCTCCGTCGCCTATGTGTGCGCGGAATATATAACGTTGGATGTTTCGGGCGTCGGCTACAAAGTACATGTGCCTAACCCGTTTTTTTATCGTGAACAAGACGAACATGTAATCGTGTTTACGCACCATTACGTACGTGAAGACCAACAGACGCTGTACGGTTTCCGCTCACGCCGCGAACGTGAACTGTTCAATAAACTGCTCGGCGTCAACGGCATCGGACCGAAAGGCGCGCTCGCCATCGTCGCCTCGGGCGATATGGATGCGCTCATCGACGCGATCGAGACCGAGAACGAGAAGTACTTGATTAAGTTCCCGGGTGTCGGCAAGAAGACGGCCAAACAGATGGCGCTCGACCTGAAAGGCAAGCTATCCGAGCTCGCCCCGGACTACGTGCCGAACACGGGACTGTTCGCCCAAGGCGCGTCCGAACTCGACGAGGCGTGCGAGGCGCTCGCCGCACTCGGTTATTCGGAGCGTGAAATCACACGTGTCCGCAAGGAATTGAACTCAGAAATATTGACGACAGACGCTTACATAAAGCGCGCCCTGCAATTGCTATTGAAATAAGGAGGAGACCATGGACGAACGATTGTTGTCACAATCCCATCAACAATATGAAGACTCAGAAGAGTGGAGCTTGCGTCCGCAAAAGTTCGAGCAGTACATCGGACAGGAGAAGGCGAAAGGTAACTTGTCGATCTTCATCCAAGCCGCGAAGCTACGAAGCGAGACGCTCGACCACGTCCTCCTCTACGGTCCCCCGGGACTCGGAAAGACGACGCTCGCCCAAATCATCGCCAACGAGATGGGCGTCGGCATCAAGACGACGGCCGGCCCGGCCATTGAACGTCCGGGAGACCTGGCCGCGATTCTGTCGACGCTCGAACCGGGCGACGTCCTGTTCATCGATGAGATTCATCGCTTGAGCCGCACGATTGAAGAGATTCTCTATCCGGCGATGGAGGACTACTGTCTCGACATCGTCTACGGACAAGGCGAGATGGCACGTAGCGTCCGCATCGATTTGCCGCCGTTCACGCTCGTCGGGGCGACGACGCGGGCCGGGATGTTATCGGCCCCGCTCCGGGACCGCTTCGGTGTGACGCTCAAGCTCGAATATTATGAGACGCATGAACTCGCCGCCATCGTCAGCCGGACAGCGCAACTGTTCCGCCTGTCGATTTCACCAGAGGCGAGCGGCGCCATCGCGAAACGTTCCCGCGGCACGCCGCGAATCGCCAACCGGCTATTGCGCCGTGTCCGTGACTTCGCCCAAGTGGCCGGGACGAAAGAAATCGATCCGGCCATGGCTTCAAGCGCGCTCGACCGATTGCACGTCGATGCCCTCGGGCTCGATGAAGTCGACCACCGGCTGTTACGGGCGATGGTCGAACGGTTCGGAGGCGGACCGGTCGGACTCGAGACGCTTGCCGCGACGATCGGGGAAGACGCCCAGACGATCGAGGACGTGTATGAGCCGTACTTGTTGCAGCAAGGTTTTCTGCAACGGACGCCGCGAGGCCGCATGATCACCCAGTACGCAAAGACGCATTTTGGCTATGAAGAGGAGTAAACGATATGCAAGACATTCAATTGAACGTAAACGATTATGATTTTCACTTACCGGAAGAACTGATCGCCCAAGTACCGCTCCTCGATCGGACGAGCTCACGACTGCTCGTCCTCGACCGCGACACGGGCGACATCGAGCATCGTCACTTCCGCGACGTGCTCGACTATTTGCAGGCAGGCGACGCCCTCGTCGTCAACGACTCGCGCGTGCTCCCGGCCCGACTGTTCGGGGCGAAGCAAGAGACGGGCGGGAAGGTCGAGCTGCTCTTACTCAAACAGACGGAAGATGACGTCTGGGAAGCGCTCGTCAAACCGGCGAAGAAAGTCCGCGTCGGCGCCATCATCGAGTTCGGCAACGGATTGCTCCGGGCCGAATGCGTCGAAGAGCTGCCGGAAGGGGGACGCCGCTTCAAGTTCGACTACGACGGCATCTTTTATGAGATTTTAGACGAGCTCGGCACGATGCCGCTCCCGCCATACATCCGTGAACAGCTAGACGACCAGGACCGTTATCAGACGGTGTACGCCCGTGAACGCGGGAGTGCGGCCGCCCCGACGGCAGGTCTTCACTTCACGGAAGAATTGCTCGCAGCGGCAGAGGCGAAAGGGGTCAAGTTGATTCCGCTCACGCTCCACGTCGGTCTCGGCACGTTCCGTCCCGTCACGGCGGATACGATTGAAGAGCACACGATGCACAGTGAGTATTTCGAGTTGTCGGCCGCTTCGGCCGAGGCACTTCGCGACGTCCGTGCAAACAGCGGGCGCGTCTTCGCGGTCGGCACGACATCGACCCGGACGCTCGAGACGATCGTGCGTGACCACGGGGATTTCGTCGAGTCATCGGGCTGGACGGACATCTTTATCTACCCGGGCGTCGCGTTGAAGGCGATTGATGGACTGATCACGAACTTCCATCTGCCGAAGTCGACACTCGTCATGCTCGTCTCGGCGTTCGCGTCGCGCGACATCATCTTGAACGCGTACCGCACGGCGGTACAAGAACGTTACCGCTTCTTCAGCTTTGGAGACGCGATGCTCATCACGAGGAAGGAAGAGAATAAATGACCAAACACGCAGTCACATACGAACATATCCACACATGTAAACAGACGGGAGCGCGGCACGGGATCGTCCATACGCCGCACGGCTCGTTCGAGACGCCGGTCTTCATGCCGGTCGGCACGCAGGCGACCGTCAAGACGATGGCCCCGGAGCAAGTCAAGGCGATGGGCGCCAACATCATCCTCTCGAACACGTACCACCTTTGGATCCGTCCAGGACACGAAGTCGTCAAACAAGCCGGCGGCCTTCATAAGTTCATGAACTGGGACGGCGCGATTTTGACGGACTCGGGCGGCTTCCAAGTCTTCTCGCTCGCCGACCTTCGTAACATCCAAGAAGAAGGCGTCCATTTCCGCAACCACTTGAACGGCGACAAGTTGTTCTTGTCACCGGAGAAAGCGATGGAGATTCAAAACGCGCTCGGTTCGGATATCATGATGGCGTTCGACGAGTGCCCGCCGTTCCCAGCGACACATGAGTACATGAAGAAGTCGGTCGAGCGGACGAGCCGTTGGGCTGAGCGTTGCCTCGCGGCACATGAGCGTCCACAAGATCAGGCGTTGTTCGGGATCATTCAGGGCGGTGAGTACGAAGATCTCCGTCGTCAAAGTGCGGCCGACCTCGTCTCGCTTGATTTCCCAGGCTATGCCGTCGGCGGATTATCGGTCGGCGAACCGAAAGACGTCATGTACCGTGCCCTCGAGTTCACGACGCCGTTCATGCCGGAGAACAAGCCGCGCTACTTGATGGGCGTCGGTTCACCGGATGCGTTGATTGAAGGCTCGATTCGCGGCATCGACATGTTCGACTGCGTATTGCCGACCCGGATCGCCCGCAACGGGACGCTCATGACATCGAAAGGCCGTGTCACGATTAAACATGCGAAGCATAAGACGGACTTCGGCCCGATCGATGAGAAGTGCGACTGCTACACGTGTAAGAACTATTCACGCGCGTACGTCCATCACTTGATTCGTGCTGATGAGATGTTCGGGCTTCACCTCTGCTCGACACACAACCTTCACTTCCTCGTGAACTTGATGAGTCAAGTGCGCCAAGCCATCCGCGAAGACCGACTCTTGGACTTCAAGGAAGAGTTTTTCGAAGAATATGGGTATAACAAACCAAACGCCAAGAATTTCTAATTGTTCTGACAGCGATTATGTGACAACGTTTCAGTTTCACGGTATAATGAACCTGATATTGAAGGAAAGGGTGAATTTTACGCATGGAAACTCTCGTAGCACTATTACCGATGATCCTTATTTTCGTCGTGTTCTACTTCTTGCTGATCCGTCCGCAGACGAAACGTCAGAAGGAAGTACAATCGATGCAAAACGCGCTTGAGCGTGGGGATCACGTCGTAACAATCGGCGGCCTTCACGGCGTCGTCCACCAAATCGAAGATACACAAGTCACATTGAAATGTGATCAGTCACTCCTCAAGTTCAATCGCAGTGCGATTGCTGAAGTGACGAAAAAAGGCAACTCGTCATTCGCCGAGTAACCAAACAACGCCTGACCACCAGTGGTCAGGCGTATTTTTGTGTCTAAGAGATGAATGAAATCGTTCTTTTTTTGTCAAACTGTGTCAATCCGACGAATCATCCACCTGTTTTCTAAAAATTAATTTGAATCGTGAAAACGTTTGCATTATCGTCAAGTTGAGAAGAATTGGAAAGAAGGAGAAGAAAACATGGATGTGAAACGATTGCTACGCCCGCTTAAAAATTGGAAGGTTCGACGTCGTCCTGAGAGAGTAAAAGGCCGCTCGTCGATGCGGCGCAAAATGGCGACCGCTCTCGTACCGACATTGATTGCTTTATTGATGGTCGGTGCGCTCGGCTCGTATCAATTACAAAATGCGACATCTGAGTACGACCGGGTATTGAACGAGCGAGTACTGGACATGCTTGTCGCCGAGGATTTGGCGTTGACCGTGACGGATGCCGAACGTTATTTGAATTACTATCTGATTGTATCGAACCCGAAGACGCTTATCAGTCTGGAAGCAGCGCAGACGAAACGCGATGAGCTGATGGCCACGCTCAAAGGGTCTTCGAACGATGAAAAGGTGCTAGCCTGGATTGGTGACCTCGAGAAGTTCAATCAGCATCTCGACACAGAAATGGCGCGCGTCATCGACCTTCGTCAACAACAAGATGAGATCGGTTATAAAACGGTGCTCAATACGAGCGTCACACCGACGACGGACCGAGTCCGGATGACGGTTACCGATCTCGTCACGTATCAAGACGAGGCGCTTGCCGCAGAATCGGAAGCGGTCCAAGCGAGTGCTGGGCAGTCAATCATCTGGATGATCGTCATCAGTGTCATCGGTGTCGCCATCGGTCTATTCTCGCTGTTCGCACTTCAAAAGCTGTTCTTGAAGCCAATCAATCGACTCGTGAGCGAAGCGCGCGTCGTCGCGGAAGGCGATTTGACAGGGGACGATATCGAGGTCGGTTCGAACGATGAGCTCGGTGACCTTGTCACGGCGTTCAACGATATGAAACGCAACCTTGTCGGCCTGATTCGTCAAGTCGGGGCGGCCTCGGACAAAGTGACGGCCTACTCGGAAGAACTGTATGCCAGCACGGACCACGTCGCCACGACGACGCAAGGTGTGGCCGGTCTATTCGAACAGATGAACCTCGCGGCGCAAGTCACGGCGAAACGAGCCGAAGAAGGGACGTCTGGCGTCAATCAAGCCGTCGTCGGCTTGAACCAAATCGCCGCGGCCTCGCAAGGCGTGAACGAGCAGACGATTCATACGCTCGAAGCGGCGAGTGGGGGACTGGAGACGATTCAGTTGGCCGAGCAGCAGATGCGGGAGATTCAACAAGCGAACGACTTGACACAACAGATGGTCGAGCGCTTATCGAATCAATCGCTCGAGATTGAGAAAATCACCCGTTCCATCACAGCGATCACGGAACAGACGAACTTGCTTGCCTTGAACGCTGCGATTGAAGCGGCCCGAGCCGGGGAGCATGGCAAAGGGTTTGCCGTCGTCGCAGCCGAGGTCCGAAAACTGGCTGAAGAGTCGAAGCAGTCAGCGAAACAGATTCAAGCGGTTGTCGTCGATATTCAACGCGACACGTCGGAAGTGGAGGCGGCGTTCGATGTTACGAGCCAGCACGTGACGAGCGGCGTGACCCAAATGGGAGAAGTCGCTGGTGCGTTCCGTGAGATCGTCACTGTCATCCAAGAGACGTCCCGTCAAATGAGCGAGATTGCGGCAGCGACAGAAGAAGTAAGTGCGAACACGACCGAAGTCGCGGTCTCGGTCGAGGACATGTCGACGAACGCTGTCTCGACGCAACGAAGCGTCGAAGAGGCGGGTGCGAACGTCGAAGAGCAACTCGCCGCGATTCAAGAAATCAACGGCATCGCCGAGACGATGAGCCACATGTCGGTCGAGTTGAAAGACCTCGTCCATTTGTTCAAGGCATAAAAATAGCGTCTCCTCGATTATCGAGGGGACGCTATTTTGATTACATTAACAAAATCAAACTTGCTGCCATGACCATCATACCGGCGACCATGCCGTACACCGCATGGTGGGCCCGTCCGTATTCACGGGCGGCCGGGAGCAATTCATCGAGCGAGATGAACACCATGATGCCGCCGACGGCCGCGAAGATGATTCCGAACACCGTGTCGCTCAAGAACGGCATCAACAACAGGAAGCCGACGGCCGCGCCGAGCGGTTCCGCGAGTCCGGATAAGAAGGACAGTTTCAGTGCCTTCTTCCGTGAGCCGGTCGCGTAGTAGATTGGGACCGAGACGGCGATTCCTTCCGGAATGTTGTGTAACGCGATAGCGATAGCAATGGCTAGACCGACTGCCGGGTCATCGAGGGCCGAGATGAACGTGGCCAAACCTTCCGGGAAGTTGTGAATCGTGATGGCGAGTGCCATGAAAATGCCCATCTTATGAAGTCGTTGTTTCGTCTCATGATTCAATGGGACGCGTTCGGTCGCCGTCGTCGCGAGTTCTTGGGACGACGGGTCGTTTTGCATCGTCTCGACGAATTTGACTTCATGTGGATTTTCAGGAGACGGGATGAACTTGTCGATCAACGCAATCAACATCATGCCGCCGAAGAAGGCGAGGACCGTATAAAGTGTACCGGTCTGCTCGCCATGGGCGCCGACGAGTTCAGCGAGTGCCTTCGGGAAAATCTCGATAAAGGATACGTAAATCATGACCCCGCCTGAGAAGCCAAGGGACACCGACAAAAAGGCTGTGTTGGTCCGTTTGGCGAAGAAGGCAATCATACTTCCGATCCCCGTCGCGAGTCCAGCGAACAATGTCAGTAGAAAGGCATAGATAATCGTGCTATCCATTGGAAAGGACTCCTTTACATGTAGTGTAAGTTGATAATCACATCATAGCTCAAGTTTTGCCCCAATGCAACATTTAGTCGCGAACGCAAAAAAGCGTGGGAAATCGACGCTCCCGTGTTACAATTTTAGGAAAACGATTGATAAATGTTTAGAATATTTGTAATGTTAACGAGAGAAGTTTTTTTACGAGAACATGTGTTTAGAAAGGAATTTGTCGTATGTACAAAAAAGGGAATATCGCGATCTTTGCGGTCATCATGATTGCAACGATCCTACTCGCCGTCTTGACGACACCTTGGGTCGTGAAGAACACGAACCTCGGCCTTGACCTCAAAGGCGGGTTTGAAGTGCTGTACGAAGTACAGCCGCTCGAAGACGGCGATGTCATCGACCAATCAGCGATGAATGCAACCGTTCGCGCTATCAACAACCGGGTCAACGTGCTCGGTGTGTCTGAACCGGATATCCGGATTGAGGACAGTAATCGAATCCGTGTCCAACTCGCGGGCGTATCGAACCAAAACGATGCGCGCGAAGTACTCTCGTCGACGGCACAACTCACGTTTCGTGACATCGATGACAACGTCCTGCTCGACGGAAAAGACCTTGCGCCGCGCGGTGCCTCGATCAGCTACGATCAGCAAGGCAACCCGGTCGTCGAATTGACGCTCCAGTCGGCAGAACAGTTCGGTGAAGTGACGTCTGAGATCGCACAGCGTCCGGCACCGGAAAACCGTCTCGTCATCTGGCTCGATTATGAGGAAGGTGACTCGTACGAAGAAGAGATTCAAAAGGAGAACTCGAAAATCGTCTCGGACGCTTCGGTCAACGGACCGATTCTTTCCGATAAAGCCATCATCTCAGGTGGGGATATCGACGCCGAGAGCGGTCAACGTTTAGCGGATATCTTGAACGCCGGGGCACTCCCGGTCAAACTTGAAGAGATTTACTCGACATCGGTCTCGGCCCAATTCGGTCAAGACGCGCTTGAGAAGACCGTGTTCGCGTCGGTCATCGGTGTCGTCGCCATCTTCTTGTTCATGTTGTTCTTCTATCGTTTACCCGGTCTCGTCTCGATCATCACACTCATTTTGTATATCAATTTGATTATGTTGTTCTTCAACGGGATTAACGCCGTCTTGACGCTCCCGGGGATTGCCGGTCTCGTTCTCGGTGTCGGTATGGCGGTCGATGCGAACATCATCACGGCCGAGCGGATTAAAGATGAGCTCCGCTCTGGGAAGTCGGTCCTATCGGCGTTCCGTTCCGGTAACCGTCGCTCGCTCAGCACGATCATCGACGCCAACTTGACGACGCTCATCTCGGCAGCGGTCCTGTTCTACTTCGGAACGAGTTCCGTCAAAGGGTTCGCGCTCATGCTGATGATCTCGATCGCGATGACGTTCATCTCGAACGTCTTCATCTCGCGCTATTTGATGCACCTCCTCGTCGCAAGTCGTCTCTTCGACAAGCGCAAAGGCTGGTTTGGTGTGAAGGAGAGTGAAATCCGTGAACTTTAAGCTCACTGAATTAAACTATATTAAACCGATGCGCACGTTGTTCCTCATCTCGTGTGCCGTCGTCATCATCGGTCTCGGCATCTTGTTATTCCGCGGGTTGAACCTCGGAATCGACTTCGCGTCTGGAACGCGTGTCGAAGTTCAGACCGAGTCGCAAGTATCGCAAGATGAGTTAGCGGCCGCCTTCACAGAGGCAGGCGTGGACGAAGACATTTCTTCTGTTCAATATGCGCAAGGCGGGACGCTCGCGAACGTGACGTTCGTCGGGCAGCTCACCCAAGAGGAAGTCGCATCGGTGAAGACTGTATTCACAGAGACGTTCGGGAACGACCCGAACATCAGTACCGTCTCAGCCGAAGTCGGCCGTGACATCGCTCGTAACGCGATTTACGCCGTCGCGCTCGCCTCGCTCGGGATTATCTTGTATATCACGTTCCGTTTCGAGTTCTCCTACGGTGTCGCGACCGTCGTTGCCATGCTTCACGATGCGTTCTTCATGCTCGTGGCGTTCTCGATCTTTGGCATCGAGGTCAACTTGTACTTCGTCGCCGCCATCTTGACGATTATCGGATATTCGGTCAACGATACGATCGTGACGTTCGACCGGGTGCGCGAGAACATTCAAGCGTATGAGAAAGAACGGAAAATCAAGACGATGGACGAGTATCGTACGCTCGTGAACAAAGCGATTCAAGAGACGATCGTCCGGTCCATTAATACCGTCATAACAGTTATTTTTACAGTCGTGGCGCTCTATGTATTTGGGGCCGAATCGATTCAAAGTTTTGCGCTCGCTCTTTTGATCGGTCTCGTCATGGGGATGTACTCGTCGATCTTCATCGCTTCATACCTTTGGTTGCTCATCAAAGGCATGTCGCTCAACAAAAAGAAAACAGCTGCCCCAGAGGCGTAACCACTGGTCTCCCGAATCAATCGGGGGACCTTTTTGAATGTCAAGACGGCACTTCACTCGCTCGTTCTGATATAATCTACAATTGATTGGAGTGAGGCATTATGTATCATGCGAAGAAACGTTGGGTGTATCCGGAGACGGATGCAGCGGCGGTTGAACAGTTACAGACAGAATTGAATATATCGGAGCAACTCGCGACGCTCCTCACACAACGGGGACACCGCGACGTCGAGGCGGCCAAGGCGTTTTTATACGTCGAGGATGAGTTGACGTTCCACGACCCGTTTTTATTTGAACAGATGCCAAAAGTCGTCGAACGCTTGAAGCGGGCGGCCGACGAAGGCGAGATGGTATTGATATATGGCGACTATGACGTCGACGGCGTCAGCGCCTCAGCCGTCATGTGGCACGCCTTGACCGAGATTGGCGTCATGGCGGAATGCTATATCCCGAACCGGTTCACCGAAGGCTACGGACCGAACAAAGAGGCGTTCAGTTGGGCCGCCGGCGAAGGGTTCACCCTCATCATCACGGTCGATTGCGGCATCTCGGGAATTGAAGAGGCGGCGCTGTTGAAAGAGCTCGGGGTCGACTTGATTATCACCGACCACCACGAACCGAAAGAGACGTTACCGGACGCGTTCGCCATCATCCATCCCCACATCGACCCGTCGTATCCGTACGATAAACTCGCCGGGGCAGGCGTCGCCCTCAAAGTGGCGCACGCCGTGCTTGACCGAATGCCGGACGAGCTGCTCGACTTGGCCGTCCTCGGTACGATCGCCGATCTCGTCCCGCTCGACGGGGAGAATCGTCTGCTCGCCAAGCTCGGACTGAAGGCGCTCGATGATTCGAAACGCCCGGGGATTTTGGCGCTCCGTGAAGTGTGCGCGTTGACGGACGGGACATTGACCGAGGAGTCGGTCGGGTTCGCGTTCGGGCCGCGCATCAACGCCGCCGGTCGTCTCGACTCGGCGATGCCGGCGCTCCAGATGTTGCTCGCCGAAAGCGTTGAGGAAGCACTCGAACTGGCTCAGAAGCTCGACAAACAGAATAAAGAGCGTCAAGACATTGTCAAGACAATCGCCAAGGAAGCGACGGAACTCGTCGAAGCCTCGATGACGGACGACCGCGTCCTCGTCGTCGCCAGTGAACGCTGGAATCCAGGCGTCGTCGGAATTGTCGCCTCACGGCTCGTCGAGGCGTATTATCGTCCAGTTATCCTGTTGTGCCATGACCCGAAGACAGGGAAGGCGAAGGGGTCGGGCCGGTCGATTGACGGTTTCGACTTGTTCAAAGAATTATCTAAGAACGAAGACATCTTGCCGCATTTCGGTGGCCACCCGGCCGCAGCCGGGATGACGCTGTTATCCGAGAACGTGGCCGAACTGCGTCGCCGTTTGAATGAACAAGCCGAATCGATTCCGGACGAGACGTTCGTCGCCCGCGTCAACGTCGACTTGAAGCTCGACGTGAACGATGTGTCGCTCGACTTGATTTCAGAGATTAGCAAGCTCGCCCCGTTCGGGATGGGAAACCCGTCGCCACGTGTCGTCGTGGCAGACGCTAGACTTCGCGACATTCGTCAAATCGGGCGCGACAACACCCATTTGAAGGTCCAGCTCGCCGGAGACAAGCGGGAACTTGACGGCATCGGCTTCGGTTTCGGACACGTCGTCTCTGAAATATCGAAGATGGCCCACGTCTCGGTCATGGGCAGTCTGCAAGTGAATGAATGGAACGGGATGCGCAAGCCGCAGCTCATGATTCAAGACATCCGGGTCGACGGGTTCCAAGTGTTCGATTATCGAGGCAAGAAAAACTCGCTCGACGAATTGAAACAGCTCCCGGGCGACACGACGTCGTTCATCTCGTTCCAAGGGCGGGACGACTTCCCGCTCCACGACCTTGATACGCCGCTCAAGCCGTTCGTCGTGTTGCTCGATTTGCCGGACGAGGAAGAGGTATTGGCAGACTTGTTAACCGAGGATGTCGAGCGCATCTACTGTGCGTTCGGACAAGGTGGCTCGTTCTTCGAGAAATTGCCGACACGGGAAGATTTCCGAACATATTACGTCCATATGGCGACGTGCGAACGGAAAAACCTGCGTGAAAACTTGATTCGATTATCAATTGAGCGAAAATGGTCAAAAAATACGATTCAATTTATGCATCAAGTATTCTCTGAACTCGAATTTCTTGTTACAATGGAAGACGGACTGCCTGGAGTGAATCCAGAAGCGCCGAAACGCGATTTGACCGAAGCGCCGTGTTACAAGCGCCGGGTCGGACGGGTCCAACTCGAGGAGCGTTTCATTTATGCGTCATTGGCAGAACTGAAAGAGCGGTTACAATCATTGCGATCGAACAAGATGCAGGAGGCTTACACATAAAATGGATTTCAAACAGCATATTAAAGAAGTAGCGGATTACCCGAAAGAAGGAATCAGCTTCAAAGACATCACGTCACTCATGCAAGACGGCCCGGCTTACAAAAAAGCGGTCGACGAGCTTGTTACTTACGCCCAGGAGCGCGGCGCTGAACTTATCGCTGGTCCTGAGGCACGCGGATTCGTCGTCGGTTGCCCGGCAGCGTACGCACTTGAACTCGGGTTCGTCCCGGTCCGTAAAGAAGGCAAGTTGCCACGCGAGACGGTTCGCGTCGCATACGGCCTTGAATACGGCACAGACATTTTGACAATGCACAAAGATTCAATCAAACCGGGCCAACAAGTCGTCATCTTGGATGACTTGCTCGCAACAGGCGGCACGATTGAAGCGACGATCAAAATGATTGAGCAACTCGGTGGCGTCGTCGCCGGAATCGGATTCTTAATCGAACTTGATGGACTTGGTGGACGCGAGCGTCTCGAAGGGTATGACGTGTTCTCACTCATCCGTTACGAAGATTAATCAAAGGGAAGCGATGGCTTCCCTTTTTTGAATAGTTTTTGAGGAAAATAACCCGCAACCTTTGACAGGTCGTCAGATTTTTTCGATAATAGAAAGTAAAATTAGAATATATATGTGTACGTTAACTAATACCATGCTTCGACTTGTCCGAGTCGATTGGAGCGGTAAGAAAAAGGGTGTCGAATGTTATGACCAAAAAACAAATCGTAAGTATTGAGGACCTTCTCGACGCGCTCGGGGAGTATATGGGTGAAGACGAGATTGCCGAAGTGAAACGCGCTTACGAATACGCAAAACTGCATCATACCGGTCAGTTCCGACGTTCCGGCGAACCCTACATTCTGCATCCGGTTCAAGTGGCCGGTATTCTCGTTGATATCGGGTTAGACGCTACGACGATTATCGGTGCGCTTCTTCACGACGTCGTGGAAGACACGGACATCACGCTCAAACAACTCGCTGATGAGTTTGGCGTCGAAGTCGCCATGCTCGTTGACGGTGTGACGAAGCTCGGTAAAATCAAATATAAATCGAAAAAAGAAGAGCTCGCCGAGAATCACCGCAAGATGATTATCGCGATGGCGGAAGATGTACGCGTCATCTTGATCAAACTCGCCGACCGTCTGCACAACATGCGGACGCTTCAACATATGCCGAAAGAGAAACAAGTCCAAAAAGCGGAAGAGACGCTTGAAATCTTTGCGCCGCTTGCCCACCGGATGGGGATCTCGACAATCAAATGGGAGCTCGAGGATATTTCACTACGTTATATCAACCCGCAACAATACTATAAGATTGTCTCGATGATGAAACAGAAACGGACCGAGCGAGAAGCGCTCGTCGCGTCCGTTATCACGGAAGTGAATGCCGTTCTTGAGGACGTGAGCATCGAGGCCGACGTCAACGGTCGTCCGAAACACATCTACTCGATTTACAACAAGATGGTGAAGCACAAAAAAGAGTTCAATGAGATTTATGACTTAATGGCCGTCCGTATTATCGTCGATTCGATTCGCGACTGTTACGCCGTCCTCGGCATCATCCACACGCAATACAAGCCGATGCCGGGCCGGTTTAAGGATTACATCGCCATGCCGAAACCGAACATGTATCAGTCGCTCCATACGACGGTGATCGGACCGAAAGGTGAGCCGCTCGAAGTGCAAATCCGGACGAAGGACATGCACTTCATCGCCGAATTCGGGATTGCCGCGCACTGGGCCTATAAAGAAGGAAAGAGTGTCGCGACGAACGGATTCGATGAGAAAATCGCCCACTTGCGCGAGATTTTAGAGTTGCAAAAAGATACGACCGACGCCGAGGAGTTCATGGAGTCGCTCAAAGTCGATTTCTTTAGCGACATGCTCTACGTCTTCACCCCGAAAGGCGACGTCTTCGAGTTGCCGAAAGGCTCGGTCCCAATTGATTACGCGTATCGCATCCATACCGAGATCGGTCACCGGATGACGGGGGCGAAAGTGAACGGACGGATGGTGCCGCTCGACCATAAACTCGAGACGGGGGACATCATCGAAATCATCACGTCGAAACATAGCTATGGGCCGAGCAAGGACTGGCTCAAACTCGCCGTCTCGAGCCAGGCGAAGAATAAGATTCGCCAATGGTTCAAGCGCCAACAGCGTGAAGAGAACGTCGAGAAAGGCAAAGAGCTCGTCGATGTCGAGATTAAGAAGCTCGGTTTCGAGCCGAAAGAAGTGATTGACGACCAATCGCTCGCCGTCGTCGTCGAGAAGTTCAACTTCGGGAACGAGGAAGAAATGTACGCCGCGGTCGGCTATCATGGCATCACGGCCGCCCAAGTCGCCCACAAGTTGACGGAGAAGCAGCGCAAAGAGCCGAAACTCGAGCTGTCGGACGCAATCAACGAACTGAAAGTCAGCCAGTCACCGAAGAAGAAGACGGCCGAGGCCGGCGTCTCGGTTAAAGGGATCGACAACATGCTCATCCGCATGAGCCGCTGTTGTAACCCCGTGCCGGGCGATGAAATCGTTGGCTATATTACACGCGGACGCGGTGTGTCGATTCACCGGAAGGACTGCTTGAACATCATCAATGAACAGCATCCGGAGCGGCTCCTCACGGTCGAGTGGGAAGTCGGTCAGGCGAAAGAGAAGAACTATAACGTCGATATCGAGATCACCGGATACGATCGTTCAGGCTTGTTGAACGACGTGCTCCAAGCCGTCTCGGCGACGAACACGAACATCGTGGCCGTGAGCGGACGCGGGGACCAGAACAAACAGGCCCGCATCTCGATGACGATCTCGATTCCGAACGTGAACCATCTGCAAAAAGTCGTCGACCGGATTAAGCAAATCTCGGACGTGTACTCGGTCAGCCGAGTCATGATGACGTGACGAAAGGAAGATTTCTGTGCGTGTATTGTTGCAACGAGTAAAAGAAGCATCCGTCACCGTCGATGAGGAGACGATTGGTCAAATTGAGGCCGGTTATCTGCTCCTCGTCGGGGTGACCCATGAGGACACCGAGACGGAAGTGAACTGGCTCGCCGACAAGGTGGCCGGGCTTCGTGTCTTTGAGGACGCGGACGAGAAGATGAACTTATCGATTCAAGACGTCGACGGCAAAGTGTTGTCCGTGTCGCAGTTCACGCTTTACGGGGACACGCTTAAAGGCCGTCGTCCCGCGTTCACCCAAGCAGCGAAACCGGATATCGCCGAACGTCTTTACGAGAAGTTCAACGAGCGTTTGCGGACGCACGGGCTCGTCGTCGAGACCGGGAAGTTCGGGGCGATGATGGATGTCGCGCTCGTCAATGACGGTCCGGTCACGCTCATGCTCGAAAAAAACGCTTGACAGAAGCAGGCGTGATTCGGCATCATGAACCATATAACCTAACACCTACGATAAAGAAAAGTACGGTCACCCCACCAGCAAAGAGAGCGATGCCTAGGCTGAAAGCATCGACTGGATGATGACCCGAACGACACTTTGGAGGTGCTTCCCTGAACTCTTAGTAGGGGGAGCCGTTTCATCGGGCGTTAACCGATTTCGAGTGGCAGAGTATCGATTATGGCTCTGCAACGAGGGTGGTACCACGGGAAACTTTAACAGGCTCTCGTCCCTTTGCGGACGAGGGCCTTTTTGTATTCTAAGGAGGGAATTTAGATGAAAGCACCACGCGGCACACAAGACCTGCTTCCGGGCACGGTCGAGACGTGGCAGTATGTCGAAGAGAAACTACGCGACATCAGCGCCCGTTACAACTATAAAGAGATTCGTACCCCGATTTTTGAAACGACCGACCTGTTCACACGCAGCGTCGGCGAGACGACGGACATCGTCCAAAAAGAGATGTTCACGCTCGTCAAGAAAGGCAAGGACGAGTATACGCTCCGTCCGGAAGGGACGGCCTCGGTTGTCCGCGCTTTCGTCACGAACAAGCTGTTCGGTAGCCCTGACCAGCCGACGAAACTGTACTACATGGGACCGATGTTCCGCTACGAGCGTCCACAAAAAGGACGCTTCCGCCAACTGCACCAATACGGTGTCGAGGCGATCGGTAGCAGCGACCCGGCCGTCGACGCAGAAGTGATCAGCCTCGCCTACACGATTTACAAATCGTTCGGCCTGAAGCAAATCAAAGTCGTCGTCAACTCGCTCGGTGACGCCGAGAGCCGCAATGCTCACCGCGAAGCGCTCATCCGTCACTTCGAACCGGTCCAGCACGAGCTGTGCCAAGATTGCCAGACGCGATTGCACCAAAACCCGCTTCGCGTCCTCGACTGCAAAGTCGACCGCGACCACCCGTCGATGAAGTCGGCACCTTCGATTCTCGACTTCTTGAACGAAGAGTCGAAGACGTACTTCGAGAAAGTACTCGCGCACTTGGATGCGCTCGGCGTCGCCTACGTGGTCGACCCGACGCTCGTCCGCGGTCTCGACTACTACACGCACACGGCGTTCGAGATTATGTCAGAGGCAGAAGGCTTCGGCGCCATCACGACGCTTTGCGGCGGTGGACGCTATAACGGTCTCGTCCAAGACATCGGTGGACCGGACATGCCGGGCATCGGTTTCGGGATCGGGCTCGAGCGTCTTATCCTCGCTCTCGAGAACGAAGGGGTGCTCCCAGCGCTCGAGACGGGACTTGACGTCTTCGTCGTCGCCCAAGGCGGATCAGAAGTCGAAGTGACGGCGACACGCCTGTTGCAATTGCTTCGCATCGAAGGCTTCAAGGCGGACCGTGACTATCTAGGCCGCAAGTTCAAAGGACAATTCAAACAAGCCGACCGCTTGAACGCGAAGTTCACCGTCATCCTCGGAGACGATGAAGTCGAGCGCGGATCGGCCTCCCTCAAGGTCATGGCGACCGGGGAACAAGTCGACGTGCCGCTATCGGCTGTCGCAGACAAAATTCGTGAACTATCGGAAGGAGCAGGACAATGATCGGACGCACACATATGAACGGCCGCGTGACAGAGTCACTGATTGGCCAAGACGTACAATTGAAAGGATGGGTCCAAAAACGTCGCGACCTTGGAGGCCTCATCTTTATCGACCTTCGTGACCGCACAGGCATCGTCCAAGTCGTCGTTCGCCCAGAAAACGAAGCGGTACACAAACTCGCCGAGTCGATCCGTAGCGAATACGTTCTCGACATCAAAGGGACCGTCCTCGAACGTGAGAACAAGAACCCGAACATGCCGACCGGGAACATTGAAGTCATCGCCTCTGAAATCAACATCTTGAACGCGGCGAAGATGACGCCGATTCCAATCGGTGACGAGGCCGAGAACGTATCGGAAGACCTCCGTCTTAAATACCGTTACCTCGACCTCCGTCGTCCGGCGCTCCAAGAGACGTTCCGTCTCCGCTCGAAGGCGTCGAACACGATCCGTAACTTCTTGACGGAAGAGGAGTTCCTCGAAGTCGAGACGCCGATCTTGACGAAGTCGACACCGGAAGGCGCGCGTGACTATCTCGTCCCAAGCCGTGTCCACGGCGGCGAATTCTACGCGCTCCCGCAATCACCGCAGTTGTTCAAGCAGCTCCTCATGGTGGCTGGGTTCGACCGTTACTTCCAAATCGCACGCTGCTTCCGTGACGAAGACCTTCGGGCCGACCGTCAACCGGAATTCACACAAGTCGATATCGAGACGAGCTTCATGGACGTTGAAGACTTGATGGCGATGATGGAATCGATGATGGCGCAAGTCATGGAAGCGACGCTCGGTCGCACCGACACGCCAGCCAAGTTCGAACGGATGACTTACGCAGAAGCGATGCGCCGTTTCGGTTCAGACAAACCGGACACACGTTTCGGTCTTGAACTCATCGACGTCGCGGACGCCGTCACAGGGGCCGGCTTCAAAGTGTTCGACATGGCGCTCGAGTCGAACGGACAAGTCAAAGCAATCAACGTCAAAGGCGAGGCGGACAAGTTCTCGCGTAAAGATATCGACAAGCTTCAAGAATTCACGGCCGTCTACGGCGCGAAAGGCCTCGCTTGGCTCAAAGTGACGCCAGAAGGCTTGAACGGACCGATCGCCAAGTTCTTCGACGAGACGTACGCCCAGAAGTTGATGGAAGCGACGAACGCGGAAGCGGGCGATTTGCTCCTCTTCGTGGCGTCAAAACCGACAGTTGTCGCCGACAGCCTCGGTGCGCTTCGCGTCAAGCTCGGTCATGAGCTCGGACTCATCGATGAGTCGAAATTCAACTTCCTCTGGGTGACGGACTTCCCGCTCGTCACGTTCGAAGAAGAAGACGGTCGTTTCTACGCCAACCACCACCCGTTCACGATGCCTAACCGTGAAGACCTCCATCTTCTTGAGACGGACCCGGCGAGCGTCCGCGCTCTTGCCTATGACCTCGTCTTGAACGGGTATGAGCTCGGTGGCGGATCGCAGCGGATTTACGAGCGTGACATTCAAGAGCGCATGTTCAAATTGCTCGGCTTCACAGAACAAGAAGCCGTCGATCAGTTCGGCTTCTTGCTCGAAGCGTTCGAGTATGGAACACCGCCACACGCGGGTATCGCGCTCGGTCTCGACCGTCTCGTCATGATCCTCGCGGGTCGTTCGAACCTTCGTGACACGATCGCCTTCCCGAAAACGGCGTCGGCGAGCGACTTGCTCACACAAGCGCCAAGCCCGGTCGCGGATGCACAACTCCAAGAGTTGTCGATTCGGACTGCGGTGAAAGAGAAGAAATAAGCAATCAAAAGGAGGTTCGCCGCGGCGAACCTCCTTTTTTAGTGATTTTGTTGCTCCATCTTTTTCGCCGTTCGCTGAAGCGCGAATCCGAAGGCGAACAGTGAGGCGATCACGGCCGTCATCGTGTAGACCGAGTCCGCGAACGCGAGGTAAATGCCGAACAGGCCGAGCCCGAAGCTGAGGATGAACCACAGCCAGAGGCTCGGATGGTCGCGTAACGCCTGCTTCATCGGCTTGGGACGTTCAACTGGCAACCGGTCCCATCGGTCACGAGCAAGTTCGAGTTGAACACTTGGCCGTTGCTCTTCAAGACGAGCGTCCGTTTATCGTCACGATAGTCGATGATCATATCTTCGTCCAAAAAGATTTTCGTCCAGTTCTTGATGAGAACGGGGCCGACATTCGAGTCGATCTCGACGTCTTCCGGTGTCGTCTCGGTCACGTAGCGAATCTCGAAGATGCCGCTATTGCCACAGCCGCAACCTTCCGTCTCATAAAACAAGTGCATCTGTCCGTCACGGTCGCCTTTTAAGGCATCGATTCGCGCTTGGGCGCGTTCTGTAATTTGTACGTTCATGTGTATCACTCCTTACATCTATTATACCTTGCTGGAAAAAAGATTGAAAAAGACGTGCTTCCCGTTTTCCACTTCCTGCAAAAAGGCGTAAACTATTTGTTTAGAAGGGGGAAACGACATGATCTCACGTTTTTTTAGTTATTACCGTCCACATAAGAAGTTATTCATTCTCGATTTCTCGTTCGCCATCCTCGTCGGCCTGCTCGAGCTCGGCTTTCCGCTCGCCGTGCAATGGTTCATCGACGACCTGTTACCAGGTGGGGAATGGAACTGGATTATCATCATCAGCATCGGCTTGCTCATCCTTTACATACTCGCCATGATGATGCAGTACGTCGTCAACTATTGGGGACATAAGCTCGGCATCAATATCGAGACCGATATGCGGGAAGAGCTGTTCACCCATATCCATAAACAATCGTTCCGGTTCTTCGATAATCATAAGACCGGCCATTTGATGAGCCGGGTGACGAACGACTTGTTCGATATCGGTGAAGTGGCGCACCACGGGCCCGAAGATTTCTTCATCGCCATCATGACGCTGCTCGGTGCGTTCGGGATCATGTTCTCGATTGACCCGCAACTCGCACTCGTGACGGTCGTCGCCGTGCCGTTCCTCGTCATCATGATCACGTACGCCAACAAGAACATGAACAAGGCGTGGCAAAAGATGTATACGAATATCGGTGAAGTGAACGCCCGTGTCGAGGACAGCGTCTCCGGCGCACGTGTCGTCCAATCGTTCACGAACGAGACGTTCGAAATCAAGCGGTTCCAGAAAGACAATAACTTCTACCGCGGCTCGAAAATCGAGGCGTATCGAGTCATGAGTAAATCGCTTGCGGGCATTTACATTACGACGCGTCTCATGACGCTGCTCGTACTCGTCTACGGCGCCTATTTGACGTATCAAGGGCAACTGTCTTACGGGCAGCTCGTCGGGTTCATCCTCTATATGAACTTGCTTATCAAGCCAATCGAGAAAATTACAGCCCTCCTCGAGATGTATCCGAAAGGGATGGCCGGCTTCAAACGATTCACGCAATTATTGGACGAGGCCCCGGACATCGAGAACCGTCCGCACGCCGTCGACGTCACGGCACTGAAAGGCGATATCGCCTTCCAAAACGTCTCGTTCGGCTACTCAGACTATCGCCAAGTGTTGACTGACATCGACCTCGACATCAAGTCGGGTACGACGGTCGCCCTCGTCGGGACGAGCGGAGCCGGGAAGACGACGATTTGTTCGCTCATCCCTCGTTTCTATGACGTGACGAGCGGTGCCATCACGATTGATGGCATGGACATCCGCGATATGACGAAAGAGAGCTTGCGCCGTCAAATCGGGATTGTGCAACAGGACGTGTTCTTGTTCGCGGGAACACTCCGTGAGAATATCGCTTACGGGAAACTAGATGCGACCGACGCTGAAATCATGCATGCGGTTGAGAAAGCGCATTTGAACTCGCTCGTCGACGAGTTGCAGTACGGCCTTGATACACAAATCGGGGAGCGGGGCTTGAAACTGTCGGGCGGACAGAAACAACGGATCGCCATCGCCCGGATGTTCCTCAAAAATCCACCGATTTTGATTTTGGACGAGGCGACCTCCGCGCTCGATACGGAGACGGAAGCAATCATTCAAGACTCGCTCAATGAACTCGCGGCCGATCGGACGACGCTCATCATCGCCCACCGCTTAGCGACGGTAAAAAATGCCGACCGCATCCTCGTCGTTACCGCTGACGGCATTGTCGAGGACGGGACGCACGATGAATTGAGCATGAAAGGCGGCGTGTTCGCCGGATTGCTCAGACGCCAACAACTATAAGGAATGGGCAGCCACCAATATTTTTGGTGGCTGTCGTGCGTTAGTGGGGTATAGACAAGCAAATGGTTGTCATGAGGAGGAAAACATGTGATGAAAGCAGTACAGGTCATCGGTTACGGTGACGTCGATCAATTACAAGTCGTCGATGTCCCGGTTCCTAGCCTAAAACAAGGAGAAGTGCTCGTGCGCGTGAAGGCGTGCGGGATTAACAATACCGAGATTTGGATGCGAGAAGGGGCGTATGGGACGGACAAAGAGTCCGGGTGGCGACCGGAAGGGGTTCAGTTCCCGCGGATCCCGGGTTCTGATATCACCGGAGAAGTCGTGGAGGTCGGCAGTGGGGTCGAAGACACGATGGTGGGCCGTCGGGTCATCCTGTTCCCGTTCACGTCGAGCGGACCAGATGGTACCGAACATATCGCTGAAGATATGTCATTTATCGGTTCCGAGTACGACGGCGGGTATGCCGAATACGTCGTCTGGCCGGCCGACCTTTGTTTCGACATGCCGCTCGACAGTTTCGTCGACAGTGCCGTTTTCACGGTGAGCGGATTGACGGCGTGGCATATGAACGAACAGATTGAGATTCAGCCGGGGCAGACGATCGTCGTCACCGGTGCGAGCGGTGGGGTCGGGTTGTTCAACGTCCAAATCGCGGCGAATGTGCATGGCGCGAACGTATTCGCCATCGTCGGCGACTTGAAAGATGAGGCGAAACTAAAAGAACTTGGAGCAAGCCGAGTCTTTTCATATCGCTCCGAGAGACTGGCTGAGGAGATCCTCGAAGCGAACGGGGGACCGGTCGATGCCGTGCTCGATGTCGTCGGTGACGCCTTGTTCGCGACGTCGCTCGAAGTGTTGAAAAATGGCGGTAAGTTCTGTATCTCCGGATCGGCCGGGGGACAACAAACGAACCTCGACTTCCGGACGATGTATTTGAAACATATCATCATGTACGGTTCCGTGCTCGGTACGCGGGCCGAGTTCCAAGCAATGCTCGCGGCGATTGAAGCCGGGAAGGTCCGGCCCATCGTCGATCGGACGTTCCCGCTCGCTGAGGCGCGGGACGCGCAGACATATTTTAAGCAACGAGGCAAGTTCGGAAAAATCGTCCTTGTCCCATAAAAAAGAGAGGAGACTGGACGACGAAGTCCGGTATCCTCTCTTTCGTTATGCCGTCACTTTCGCCCGGTCGATGACCGAGACGAGGCGCCGAAACTGTTCAAGCCAAAACTGGAAGAACGGGCCAATCAAGAAAATCGACAGCACCGTCCCGAAGAACACCGGTCCGCCGAGCACCCAGCCGATGAGGCAAGCCGTCAGTTCCATCCACGTCCGCATCATCCGGACCGACGTGTTGAACCGGTCGGCCAAAGCAAGCGTCAACCCGTCCCGTGGGCCGGCCCCGTAGCCGATGGCGACGTACAAACCGGCACCCATCCCGATGACGAAGATGCCGAGAATGAGCCAGGCGATGTTGAGCGCGATGCCATCAAGCTGCGGCAACCAGTGATGGTCGAGAATCAAGTTCATGAACACGCCGACGAAGACAGCGTTGACGAGTGTCCCGAACTGGGGCCGAATCCGGTCGAGTATGTACTTGCAGAAGACGAGCAAGAGACCGACGAGCAAGATGATCGTCCCGACGGAAAACGGGGTGTGCCGGGCGAGCCCGAGATGGAGCACGTCCCATGTCGATACGCCGAGGTCGGCCGTAATCATCATCGAAGACCCGAGGGCGAGCAAGAACAGGCCACCCATGAATAACGCCCACTTCAAACTGATTCGTAAAGATTGTACCCATACCGCGTGCATGATGGTCGCCTCGATTCCCTAAAATGTTCCATCATCATATCATATTTGGTTTCAACACAAGAAAAAAACGCCTCGGATGAAATCCGAAGCGCTTGGCTCACTTTTTAGGTGTCGATGCTTTTTTTGCTTTGTTCTTTTTATAGTAATCGTAGACGAACGGTGCGACCGCCGTCGCGACTTTAATGAGTGTACCAAATTTACCTTTTCTAGCCATGTTGCTGCACCCCTTTCTGTTCTAATGATGTATATTCCACCTGTTCCAGAAATGAAAACATATTTCATACAGTTTCGTCTAAGCGAACACCGGCAGCCATGTCCCATAATGGGGGGAGGAGGCGAAAAAGATGAAGACGATTATCTGGTATCAAAACGATTTACGGGTCGATGACCATCGCCCGCTCGAGGAGGCACTCCGGCATGACGATCCCATCGAAGGTCATTACGTCATTCCACAAGAAGAGCTCATTGAAAACCGGTTCGGCCATACTCCGCTTGGACCACGTCGACTTCAGTTTTTGAACGAGTCACTCGACGACTTGGCCGGTTCGCTCGCAGCGTTCGGCATCCCGCTTTTCGTCCATATCGGTCATCCGCTCGACATGTTCGACCCAACCGACCGCTTATTGTTCCAACGAGCGATCGGCTATAACGAACGGAGACGCGAACGTGAGGTCATGACCGCGTGGCAAGGCGAGTGCCAATCGTTCGATGGGTTCACCCTCTATCCACGAGACGAGATTCCGTTCGAGAAACTGCCATTTCTCTTCACCGAGTTCAGGAAAGCAATGGAGGCTGATGCGAGACCGGACCGCTTGATTGAGCGCTCGCCTACGAAAGAATTGCATTCCGTCGATTTCCCGGTTACCTATGAACAGCAGGAACATGACGCACGGACTGCGTTTCCGTTTCGAGGCGGGGAACGGGCGGGACGAGAGCGGCTCGACGCATATTTGGCCGGTCCGGTCCGGACGTATAAAGAGACACGGAACGGCTTCGGGGTCGACGACTCGTCGAAGCTGTCGGCTTATCTCGCCAACGGTTCGTTGTCACCGCGCCGGGTGCAGCACGAGCTCGAGCAACATGAGCGGTTGCACGGGGCAAACGAGTCGACGTATTGGCTCTATTTCGAGTTGCTCTGGCGCGAGTTCTTCCAATGGGTCGCCCTTGAGCAAGGGAAACGACTGTTCCGCGCCCAAGGCATTCGATTGAAACAGAAGGCATGGCGCGTAGACGATGATGTCATCGGCCGTTGGCAAGCGGGCGAGACGGGCGTCGACTTCGTAGATGCGTTCATGCGTGAATTGAATACGACGGGATGGATGTCGAACCGGGGGCGTCAAATCGTCGCGAGTTACTTTGCGAAAGAGCTCGGGCAAGACTGGCGCATCGGCGCGTCGTATTTCGAATCGATGCTGATTGATTATGATGTCGCCAGCAATACCGGCAATTGGGCGTACCAGGCCGGGGTCGGCAACGACTCGCGAGATCGCTGTTTCAACGTCACGCGGCAACAAGATACGTACGACCCGACCGGTGCGTTTCGTAACAGTTGGTTGTGACGAAACTGTCATGAGAAGTCATCGTTTCTGATTGACTTCTTTTTACAGACAGTGCTATAGTAAGGACAACAGATGGGATACCTGAGGTGTACGAGAGCCGCCTTCGTTATTTTGAGCCAACACTTTGAATACGGGAGACCGAACTGCCATCCAGATCAACTGCCTCATCACGTGCAGGAGGACTTGTGAAGGGGACGCTAGGTCACCCACCTGCTTAAGCAGGTTCAAAAGCAGGGCATCGTCACGGCACTCCGGGTCCCATCGATTTTATTGTAAAAACGTCGCTAGACGTCTTTTTTTTGATTATAATTCCGAGTAAAATAGTGTGAGAAAATAGAATTAATTTGGAGGAAGAGTATGTTACACCAGTTTTCACGAAATGAGTTGGCCATCGGTCAAGAAGGTTTAGAAGCATTAAAAGGTAAGACGGTCGCCATCCTCGGCGTGGGCGGTGTCGGGTCGTTCGCGGCCGAGGCACTCGCCCGGAGCGGTGTCGGACGCATCGTCCTCGTCGATAAGGACGACATCGACATCACGAACGTCAACCGCCAAATCCACGCGCTCTTGTCGACGGTCGGGCAACCGAAAGTCGAAGCGATGGGAACACGTCTCCTCGACATCAACCCGGAGCTTGAGCTCGTCAAATTGAAAATGTTCTATACAGAAGAGACGTTCGAAGAGTTCTTCGCCCAAGACCTCGATTTCGTCATCGACGCCTCGGACACGATCATTTATAAGATCCATTTGATTGTCGAGTGCAAACGCCGGGGCATCCCGGTCATCTCGAGCATGGGCATGGCCAACAAGATGGACCCGACGCGCATCAAAGTCGTCGACATCAAGGATACGACGTACGACCCGATCGCCAAGATGGTCCGGACGCGTCTTCGTAAAGAGCGTATCCATAAAGGCGTCCCGGTTGTCTTCTCGGACGAGTCACCGATCGTGACACGCGAAGACGTGAACGAGGTCGTCGGCAAAAAGGATGCCCCGATCCGTAAAGCGAAGATGCCACCGAGTTCGAACGCGTTCGTCCCGTCGGTCGCAGGACTCGTCGCTGCGGGCTACGTCATCAATCAAATGCTCGAGACAGCGGGTGTCGAGATTAACCGCATCCAGAAATGAAAAAACGACGCTGACTCATCAGAGTCAGCGTCGTTTTTCCCAATAGTCTAGCCGTTTTTGCAGCTGTTGCTCGAAGCCACGGCTCGTCGGTGTATAATATTTAGGACGTTTCCGGGCCAGATTTTCCGGCCAATAGTTTTGCGGGACGTAGCCGTCTTTCTCGTCGTGCGGGTATTTGTAGCCGGCACCGTTGCCGAGCTCACGCGCACCCGGGCTATGGGCGTCGCGGAGATGGACAGGGACCGGGCCGCCTTCGACCGTGCGGACGTGATGGATCGCCTTGTCGATGGCGGTGATGACCGCGTTCGATTTCGGTGCCGTCGCGAGATAAAGGACGGCCTGGGCCATCGGGATGCGCGCTTCCGGGAAACCGATATGCTCGCTCGCGCGAGCGGCCGCATCGACGATGACGAGCGCGTTCGGGTCACTTAGCCCGATATCTTCGGCCGCATGGACATAGAGCCGGCGCATGATGAAGCGCGGTGATTCACCGGCCTCAATCATGACGGCGAGCCAGTACAGGGCCGCGTCCGGGTCGGAGCCACGAATCGATTTGATGAACGCCGAGATGACGTCATAATGCCGGTCGCCCGTCTTGTCGTACTTGATTGCTTTTTGTTGAATCGACTCTTCGGCGACTTCGAGCGTGATGTCGATTTTGCCGTCAATCTCGGGCGTGGTCAACACGGCCAGTTCGAGCGCGTTCAACAGCACACGGTAGTCACCGTCCGCCATTTTGATATAATGGTCCACGGCGGCTTCCTCAATCTTGACCGGATAGTTGCCGAGCCCCTTTTTGTCAGACAAGGCCCGTTCCAAGACGACGCGCAGTTCGTCTGGTCCAGGCGGTTCGAGCCGGAACACGGTCGCGCGCGACAGTAACGCCGCGTTGACCTCGAAACTCGGGTTTTCGGTCGTCGCCCCGATCAAGATGAGCTTGCCGGCCTCGAGTGCCGGGAGCAGGGCGTCTTGCTGCAGTTTATTGAAACGATGAATCTCATCTAAAAATAAAATCGTCCGGTCTTGTTCGAAGTCGAACCGGGACTCGGCCTCACGGATGACACTTCGCAGTTCATCAAGTTTGGCCGTGACGGCGTTCAATTGGACGAACGTTGCTTTCGTATAATTTGAAATGACACGGGCGAGCGTCGTCTTGCCCGTTCCCGGCGGTCCATACAAGATAATCGTGCCGAGGCGGTCGGCCTCGATGGCCCGGCGCAACAATTTGCCTTCGCCGATGATGTGGCGTTGACCGATGACTTCGTCTAACGTTTCAGGCCGCATCCGGTTGGCGAGTGGGCCGCTATTCGATTGCTGAAACAAATCACTCATACGTACACATTCCTTTCGACAAACGTTTGTTCGATTAGTATAGCAGAAGGAGACATGAAGATGAAAATATCTACAAAAGGTCGTTATGGATTGACGATCATGATCGCACTGGCTCGGGAAACGGACAATAAACCGCTCAGCTTGAAAAAGATTGCGGCCCGGCATGACTTGCCGGAACATTACTTAGAGCAATTGATCGGTCCGCTCCGCAACGGTGGGCTCGTCAAAAGCGTCCGCGGGGCGTACGGCGGCTATCAGCTCGTCAAACCGGCGACGGACATCACGGCGGGAGAAATCATCCGCCTGCTCGAAGGCCCGCTCACGATTGTCGAAGATTCAGAGGCAGATGACGCCGTGAAACGGAAGCTATGGGATAAAATCAAAGCCGCGATCGAGAAAGTGCTCGAAGAGACGACACTTGCCGATCTCGCTGAAGAAGATTCAGACGGCTATATGTTCTATATTTAAAGGTGAGGTGAACGAACATGAACTACTTTGATCATGCCGCAACGACGCCGATGCGTCCGGAGGTGCTTGAAGCGATGACGCCGTATTTGCTCGAGCAATACGGTAACCCCTCGAGCATCCATGGCATCGGACGAACGGCCCGTGCTGCATTAGACGCTTCGCGCCGGACCCTCGCCACGTGGATCGGGGCGACGCCGAACGAGATCGTCTTCACGTCGGGTGGGACCGAGTCGGACAACTATGCGTTGTTCGGCGCGGCATACGCGAATCAACATAAAGGAAAACACTTGATTACGACGAAAGTGGAGCACCATGCCGTCCTGCACGCGATGGAGCAACTCGAACGGGAAGGCTTTGAGGTGACGTATCTCGATGTCGACGCGACGGGTGCAGTGACGCTTGACTCCGTTCGTGCCGCGCTAAGGGACGATACGATTCTTGTCTCGGTCATGTACGGCAACAATGAGGTCGGCACACTTCAACCGATTGCGGAAATCGGTGCGCTCCTCGCCGACCATCCGGCCTATTTTCACACGGACGCGGTCCAAGCGCTCGGCACGGAAACGATTGACGTCAAGGCGCTCGGTGTCGATTTATTGTCGGCCTCGGCCCATAAAATCAATGGCCCGAAAGGTATCGGTTTTCTTTTTATGAAAACAGGTGTAAAATTAGCGACGCGTTCTTTTGGAGGACAACAAGAACGGAAACGTCGAGCCGGCACGGAAAACGTTCCGGGTGCCGTCGGGTTCCAACAAGCAGCCGAACTGGCTAAAATCGAACAGGCCGAACGGGTGAAGACTTACCAGCAAATTGCTGAGGCGCTCTTCGGGCGACTCGATGAACTCGGAGTGGAGTATGACGTGAACGGGGCGAACCGCCTGCCGCACATCGTCAACTTGTATCTCCCGGGCATCGAGCTCGAACCGTTCCTCATCATGATGGACATGCGCGGTTTTGCCATCTCGAGCGGTAGTGCCTGCACGGCCGGGTCGATTGAACCGTCACACGTATTGACGGCGATGTTCGGGACGTCGGACCGGACGAAACAGTCCGTCCGCATCAGCTTTGGACACGGCAACTCGGTCGAAGACGTGGAACGGCTCGCCGAACGACTCTCTGAGGTCGTCTCGACATTCACGAACGGAGTGAGATAACAAATGAACTTACGCACAAAAGCCCCTGCCGAGACGACGGTCGTCGTCGGGATGTCAGGCGGCGTCGATTCATCGGTGACGGCCCATCTGCTCAAAGAGCAAGGGTATAACGTCATCGGAATCTTTATGAAAAACTGGGATGATACGGACGAGAACGGTGTCTGTACGGCGACGGAAGACTATGAAGACGTCATCGCGGTCGCCAACCAAATCGGGATTCCTTATTACGCGGTCAACTTCGAGAAAGAATATTGGGACCGTGTGTTTGAATACTTTTTGGCCGAGTACCGTCTCGGACGGACGCCGAACCCGGATGTCATGTGTAACAAGGAAATCAAGTTCAAGGCGTTCCTCGATCACGCGCTACGCCTCGGTGCCGACTTCGTCGCGACCGGGCACTACGCACGGGTCGAGTATGTTGACGGTGAGCATCGACTCCTTCGTGGGAAAGATGACAACAAAGACCAAACTTACTTCTTGAACCAGTTGTCACAAGACCAACTCGCGCGGACGATGTTCCCGATTGGTCATATGGACAAGAAAGACGTCCGTGTCATCGCCGAAGAAGCGGGGCTCGCGACAGCGAAGAAGAAAGACTCGACCGGCATCTGCTTCATCGGAGAGCGCAACTTCAAAGAGTTCCTCTCAGAGTATTTACCGTCACAACCAGGCATCATGCAGACGCTCGATGGGGAACAAAAAGGCAACCATGATGGGCTCATGTATTATACGCTCGGTCAACGCCATGGCCTCGGCATCGGCGGCGACGGGGACCCATGGTTCGTCGTCGGCAAGAACGTCGAAGAAAACATCCTCTACGTCGGCCAAGGCTTCCATCATGACGCGCTCTATTCGGACGCATTGCTCGCATCAAAACTTTCGTGGACCGGAGCTGTCCCAACAGGTGAGTTCCGGGCGACGGCGAAATTCCGCTACCGTCAACAAGACGTGCCGGTGACGATTGCGCCACTTGAAAATGGCGACGTGCTCGTCAAATTCGATGAGCCGCAACGTGCCATCACGCCAGGACAAGCAGTCGTCTTCTATGACGGCGACATCTGTCTCGGCGGTGCGACGATTGACGAAGCGTATCGCAATGGCAAACGACTCGACTATATCGGATGAGGTGATGAGGATGAACGCAAACGAATTAGGGATTCAAGCGATGCAACAAGGTGAGTTCGAACAGGCGGCTAAGCAGTTCAATGCGGCCATCGAGGCGGACTCGACCGACCCGACCGGTTACGTCAACATGGGCACGCTGCTACAAGCGATCGGTGACCATGAACAGGCCGTCGTCTTTTACGATAAGGCGCTCGAACTCGACAACGCGTTCGGCGCGGCCCACTATGCGAAGGGGGCGCTCGCCTATGAGCTCGAACAGCTCGACTTGGCCGAGGCTTCGCTTCGTCAGGCGCTCCTGGCCGGAATGGACGACGCCGACCTGCACTTCATGCTCGGCTTGACGTACAAGGCGATGGGCGACTTCGTCCGGGCGTTGCCACGTCTCCGCGAGGCGATGAAGCAGGCGCCGGAAGACGTCGAGATTTCGTTCCAGTACGGGCTCGCGCTCGCACAGAACGAACAACTCGACTTGGCCGTCGAAGCGCTCGAGCATACGCTCGACCTTGACGCGAGCCATACGGACGCCCGCTACAATTTGGCGATTGCCTACGCCTTCCTCGGTGAACAGGACAAGACGTACGCTGAACTTGAGCGTGTGCTCGAGTTGCAACCGGACCATGCGCTCGCCTTTGACGCGAAAGCGAAAATGGATGAGCTACTCGGCAACTGAATCAAAAAAGCGCTTCTCGCAAATTTTGCGAGAAGCGCTTTTCGTTAGTCCCAATAATGGAAGATGACGTTGCCGATTGTCTTTGGCTGCCAATAGTTGATTTCTCCACGTTCTGCCTTGTTCAGAAACGGCTGTAGCGTCACATCAAATCGTTCATTCAGCTCCGCCGCTGATGGGATTTGATAGGAATCCGGAAACATTTCGGTCAGTTCGGGTACATCGATGTATTCGTACTGAAACGGTTCAAATTTTGAGATGCCAATGATGGGATACACTCTGCTGAGCAGCACATAGATGCTGCGTCCACGGATGGTGATCGTCGCTTGGTCATAGTTCGGAGTGACCGAGTCACCAAGGATGATGTTGCACGTGCCACCTTTCCGACGAGCGTAATCGAAACAAACCGTTTGGAATGATTTATTATCGAACTCGGGGACGGGGCAGTCGCCGTATGAAAAGCCAGTGATACATTCTGGTAAGATGAGCGTCATGAAGCCACCTCCCCGATCATCCAAACCGCAAGATTATAAATCGTCAATAATAATGCGAAGGCGAGCGTGATAGAGTTCCAACCGACGCGTCGGCCTGATTTAGCCCGGTGTATACCATCTGTTAAGATGAGCAAGGCTGCACCGAATGAAACGAACGATAGGGTGGCAAAAGAAGTTAGACGATCGAGCGTGGGGAATGTATCCACCATGAAAGACAGTCCATACGTGAGCAATCCTAAACCAATCACGATGAGAAGCGGGAAGAAACGCATAATACACAACCTTTTCCATTTTCTCTCATCGTATCATGTTGGGTTGTCGAGCGTATACGTGAATCAGAGTTGTTTCGTCGTGATTTTCACGGGCTCGCCACCGAACTTCTCGTACGCCTCGTCCATGTTTTTCGTATACAGCTCGATGACGTTCTTGCTCGGGTCTTTAAAGTAGGCCGAGCGCTCTTTGCCGTTGACCGTCTCGTCTTCGTCCCACGTCCGGAGCTTCGTCGGGATGTTTGACGCCTCTAATACCTCGAGCGCTTGATCGAACGAGTCCATCGGCACATAGAACGCGCAGTGGACGTGGGCGCCGCCCTCATCATAGAGTGTGTCCCACTCGGTTACGTCCTCTTGGCGATTCGATTCTTCTTCCGATGTGAAATCACGTTTCAGCCAGAGACCAAGACGGGTGTTCCCGCCGACATAGAGCCACGTCGCCCACGGTTCGTCCGCCTGTTCTTGCGCTTCGCTCGGCTCGGCATCGTCACCGACCCATTGTTCGACGACGGGAAGTCCGAGCTTGCCGTGCCAAAAGTCGACGGCCTCCGCCATATCGGTCACTTCTAACACGAGTTCACACAGGCCACTGATTGGAATACGTTTCGTCATACATAGTCCCTCCTTCATAGGTTCACTCGAACAGTTCCCGCTTTGATTCGACGAAAAACGTGCATAGCCGTCCAATTGTTCGGGAAATGGAATAACAATTGAGAGGGGAGAAGTCTATGCGATTGATCAGTCTGGTCAGTGTCCTTGTTTTTTTTATCATCGAATGGTTTATGCTCGGTCGTCTGTTTGCCGCCATCGACGAACGTTTAGCGACGGGCGAATGGACGAACAATCTGTTGTTCCGGGTCGTCGTCGAGTCGGAGCGGGCGTCGACCGTCCTGTTAGTCTTATTCGCGACGTTCTTCGTGCTCGGTATCATCATGCATTGGGTGTTGTCGACTCATCGCTCTTGGTCCGTAACGCTCGGGACGGTCGGGGTGGCCTGGGTCGTACCAGCCCTGCTCGCGATTGTGGCTTGGTTCATCCCAAATCCATACATCCAGCTCGCCATCATCGTGTTGCAGTTGTCGTTCATCCCGCTCATCCCGTTCGTCGGACAGACGGTGCGGCTCGGTCATGTCGTGCTCAACTGGGGCGTCCATGTCGTTGCCGCAGGTCTCGTGTTGTTGATTCAGCGGCCATCTTTGGAGCAATTGTTCCGCATCGAGCGGACCGAACTGTTCGAGCGGCTCGAAGGGTACGTCAATTCGGGCGAGTTGGAACGGTTCGAACGGTTGCTTGAAACCGTGGACTTAGATCAACTTGAACGGATCTTGAACCGAATCGATCTCGATCAACTCATTCAAATCTTGGAACGGGTCGACCTCGATCAACTTGAGCGCATCTTGAACCTGTTCAGTTAGGCGATTTGTCCTATCGTTTCAACTCGGGCTATAATGGGGGATGGAAAACTAGCTGGAGGTGGCTCGAATGATGGCAGCACCTTACGAGTTGACAGGAAAAGTCATCCGCGTCCTGTTTCAATCGGAAGAAGAAGCGCACACGATCGCGCTCGTACGTATAAAAGAAAAGAATTTTGAGACAGACGAGACCGAGATGGTCATCGCCGGCGTCGGCGTCGGTATTGAGAAAGGCGAGACGTATAAGGCGCACGGCCGACTCGTCGACCATCCCCGGTTCGGGAAACAGATGAAAGCAGAGTGGATTCGCCGGGTCGTCCCGATGACGAAGCGCGCCGCCGTCCGCTTTTTGACGAACGGTTCGTTCCCCGGGATCGGCCAAAAGACGGCCCAGAAGATTGCCGATGCACTCGGAGACGACTGCATCGATCAAATCGTCAAGCATCCGAGCCTTCTGTCGAACGTCGAAGGGTTGAAAGAGAAACAGGCCCGCGTCATCACTGAGCGGTTGAACGTCTTATATGGCGTCGACCAGTTGCTCTTGTTTTTGGCGCCGTTCGACGTGACGCCGCGCCTCGCCTCAAAGATTCATAAAGAATATGAGGGACGGGCGATGGAGACGATTGAAAAAAATCCGTACGCCCTCATGTATGACGTCCCTGGAATCGGCTTCAAGACGGCCGATGCTATCGCCGCCCACTTCGGGATTCAAGGGATTCATCCCGAGCGAATTGCTGCGGCCGTGTTATACGTCCTTGAGCTCGAGCAAGGCAACGGGCATTTGTTCGTCACGGCCGACCAACTCGCGAACGAGATGCCGCGCATCATCGGCGGCGACCCGGGTGAGGCACTCGTCTCGGCGCTCGAGACGCTCGCGAATGACGAACGTGTCATCGTCGAAGACGGTGTCGTCTATCATCCGCGTGTCTACCGGGCCGAACAAAAAGCGGCCGAAGAACTTGCCCGCATCATGTCGACCTCGACGACAGAAGACGTCGATATGACGACGATTTTTGATGCGGTCGGACGCGTCGAAGAGATGTTCTCGATTGAGTATGCGACACAGCAACGGGAAGCGATTGAGCTCGCCTTGAAGTCGCCGCTCATGGTCCTCACCGGTGGACCGGGTACCGGGAAGACGACCGTCGTCCGCGGCATCATCCATGCGCTCAGCGACGTGTTCGATTGGAAACTCGAGCCGGTGCAGAACCAGCCGTTCCCGTTCGTGCTGGCCGCACCGACCGGACGGGCCGCGAAACGGCTCAGCGAGTCGACGGGGCTGCCGGCCTCGACGATTCACCGGTTGCTCAAATTTGACGGCAGTTCGTTCCAAGTCGATGACACGAATCCGCTCGTCGGAAAAGTGCTCATCGTCGACGAGGCGTCGATGATTGACATCTTCTTGTTCCGCAGCCTGCTCAGGGCTGTGCCGAACGGGATGAAGATTCTGTTCGTCGGGGACCGCGATCAATTGCCTTCGGTCGGACCTGGCCAAGTGCTCGCCGATTTGATGGCGACCGAAGGCATCCCGGTCGTCCGGCTCGATGTCGTCCATCGGCAGGCGTCCGAGTCGAGCATCCTGCGCCTGGCGCACGCGCTCAACGCGAAACAAATGCCAGACGATTTACTGGCGGCACTGCCGGACCGTCGTTTTTACACGGCCAACCAAGAGACGGCGCTGCAGGCCATCTGCCAAATGGCAGGGGCCGCGCTCCGGAAAGGCTATTCGCCGTTCGACATCCAAGTGCTCGCGCCGACGTACCGTGGGATTTGCGGCATCGACGGGTTGAACGAGGCGCTCCAAAACGTGTTCAATCCGAAATCGGCCGCCCGGGAAGTGAAGCACGGCAACCGGACGTATCGAAACGGGGACAAAGTGCTCCAACTCGTCAATAACGCCGAGGAGAACGTCTATAACGGTGACATCGGTGAAATCACGAACATCTTTTACGCCAAAGAGAACGTCGATAAGGTCGATAAAATCTATATCCGTTTCGATCAAACCGAGGTCGAGTATAACCGGAGCGAATGGGACCAGTTCACCCACGCCTATGCCATCACCATCCATAAGTCGCAAGGGTCCGAGTTCCCGATCGTGCTCATGCCCGTCTTTTTCAACGGCGGTTTCCGCTCGTCGCGCAACTTGATTTATACGGCCGTCACGCGGGCGAAGAAGAGCTTGCTCTTGTTCGGGGACGTGCGTGCGCTCGAGGCAGCGACACGGGAAGAGGAACCGGTGCGCCGGACGAAACTCGTCGAACGGCTAGGCGGCAAGTCTTGACGTCTTTCGACTGACGTGTGATAATGACGAATAGAAAACTGAAACGATTAAAGACGATGAAGGAAATGAGTACGTCGTAACCGCCTCACCAGAGACATCTTCCTAGGCTGTGAGAAGATGGGGGTCCGGTCGACCGAAGCTAGTCTGGAGTCCCCACTCACCCTGGGCGCCTCATCCGCGTTATCGGATGTTCGAGGTACGGCTTTGCCGTGCGAACGAGGGTGGTACCACGAAGCGATGCTTTCGTCCCTTTCCACAGGGATGAGCATCGCTTTTTTTTCGTTTCGTTTAAACTGAAGGAGGAATTGTTGATGAAACCGCTCAAACCATTAACTGGCGCACAGATTCGCCAAATGTATTTAGATTTCTTCAAATCAAAAGGACACAGTGTCGAGCCGAGTGCCTCACTCGTACCGGTCGAAGATCCGACGCTTCTTTGGATCAACTCAGGTGTCGCGACACTTAAAAAATACTTTGATGGCCGCGTCATTCCAGCTAACCCGCGCATCGTCAACGCGCAGAAGTCGATTCGGACGAACGACATCGAGAACGTCGGGAAGACGGCTCGTCACCATACGTTCTTCGAGATGCTCGGAAACTTCTCGGTCGGCGACTACTTCCGCGAAGATGCGATCAAATGGGGCTGGGAACTCCTCACGAGCGATGAATGGTACGGACTCGATCCGGACCGTCTGTCGGTGACGATTCACCCAGAAGATGAAGAAGCGAAACAAATCTGGCTCGGATTAGGCGTTCCGGCTGACCGCATCATCCCGCTCGAAGAGAACTTCTGGGAAATCGGGGAAGGCCCGTCTGGCCCGAACACAGAAATCTTCTTCGACCGCGGACCGGCGTTCGGTGACGACCCGACCGACCCAGAACTGTATCCGGGTGGCGAGAACGAACGCTACTTGGAGATTTGGAACATCGTCTTCAGTCAGTTCAACCATGATGGGCACGGGAACTATACCGAGCTCCCACGGAAGAACATTGATACGGGGATGGGTCTCGAGCGGATGGCGAGCGTCATGCAAGACGTGCCGACGAACTTCGATACAGACCTGTTCATGCCAATCATCCGGGAGACGGAGAAAATCAGCGGCGAGACGTATCGCGCCGACAGCAGCAAAGATGTGGCGTTCAAAGTCATCGCCGACCATATCCGGACCGTGTCGTTCGCGATTGGGGATGGGGCCCTCCCATCGAATGAAGGTCGTGGCTACGTCCTTCGTCGTTTGCTCCGTCGTGCCGTCCGCTATGCGAAGATGCTAGGCATCGAGCGTCCGTTCATGTATGAGCTCGTCGATGTCGTCGGCGATATCATGGTCGATTTCTACCCGCAAGTCCGTGAGAAAAAAGACTTCATCAAAAAAGTCGTCAAGAACGAGGAAGAACGTTTCCACGAGACGCTTCATGACGGTCTTGCGATCTTGAACGAAGTCGCGAAAGCACAAAAAGCAGCCGGTTCGAACGTCATCAGCGGAGAAGATGCATTCCGTCTGTACGATACGTACGGTTTCCCGCTCGAATTGACGATCGAGTATGCGGAAGACCATAACCTCTCAGTCGACGAGGACGGCTTCAAACAAGCGATGAACGCCCAGCGCGAACGTGCCCGGACAGCCCGCGCCGACGTCGAGTCGATGCAAATCCAGTCAGGCGTACTCGCAGACATCACGCTCGCGTCATCATTCGTCGGTTACACGAACCTCAGCACGGAAGCAAAAATTATCAGCTTGATTCACGATGGTGAGCTCGTCGACGTCGTCGCAGCAGGCGAAGAAGCGCAAGTCATCCTCGACCAGACGCCATTCTATGCAGAGAGCGGTGGTCAAATCGGTGACAAAGGTCAAATCGTCGGGTCGGACTTCGTCCTTCACGTGAAAGATGTCTCGAAAGCACCGAACGGCCAAAACTTGCATACGGTCACGGTCACATCGGGTGTCGCCAAGGCAGAGGTCGCGGTGACAGCAACGGTCGACTTCGACTCACGTCAAGCGATCATTAAAAACCACACAGCGACACACTTGTTGCATCGTGCGTTGAAAGACACGCTCGGTGAGCACGTCAACCAAGCTGGTTCACTCGTGACACCAGATCGTCTTCGCTTCGACTTCTCGCACTTCGGTCAAGTAACGGCTGAAGAGCTCCAGTCGATCGAGCGTCAAGTGAACGAACGCATCTGGGCGTCGATTGCTGTCGATATCGAAGAGATGAATATCGCCGACGCGAAAGCGAAAGGTGCGATGGCGCTCTTCGGTGAGAAGTATGGGGACGTCGTCCGCGTCGTTGCGGCCGGTGACTCGGTCGAGCTTTGCGGTGGTTGCCACGTCGGTAACACGGCTGAAATCGGACTCTTTAAAATCTTGTCGGAGTCAGGAATCGGGGCCGGCACACGTCGCATCGAGGCGGTCACAGGCGCTGGGGCTTACGAAGTGATGAACCAGCATATCGAGACGCTCGAGACGGCAGCGAAATTGCTCAAGACAAAACCGCTCGAAGTGCCGACACGTGTCCAAGCGCTTCAAGTTGAAATGAAAGAACTTGAACGCGCGAGCGAATCGCTCAAAGCGAAGCTTGCGAACATCGAAGCGTCGTCACTCACTGACTCCATCGAAACGTTCGGCGATGTCCAATTGATTGCCAAACGCGTAGACGGACAAGACATGGACGCGCTCCGTGGCATGGTCGACGAATTGAAAGGCAAGCTCGGTTCAGCCGTCATCTTGCTCGGTTCAGCGAACGGCGACAAAGTCAACCTCGTCGCAGGGGTGACGAAAGACTTGAACGACCGTGGCTTCCATGCCGGGAAATTGATTAAAGAAGTGGCGACACGTTGTGGCGGAGGCGGTGGTGGCCGTCCTGACATGGCGCAAGCCGGAGGCCGTGACGCGACAAAACTGGACGAAGCATTGAAGTTTGCTTCACATTACGTTCAATCACTGGCATAATAGAATGTGAAGTGCAAACGGAAAGAGGTGGATTCTTGTGAGCCAAATGGATCGCACGATGCAATTCAATTTTCCAGAAGATGATAATCGAGCCAACACTCGGGAAACGCTGATCACGGTATATCAAGCACTCGAGGAGAAAGGCTACCAACCGATCAATCAAATCGTCGGATACTTGTTGTCAGGTGACCCTGCCTACATCCCGCGTCATAACGATGCGCGAAACTTAATTCGCAAAATCGAACGAGATGAGCTGCTCGAAGAGCTGGTCAAATCGTATTTGAACGATCGTAGAGAGGATTAATATGAAGCGAGTCATGGGGCTCGATGTCGGTTCGAAGACGATTGGGGTCGCTGTGAGCGACCTCATGGGATGGACGGCGCAAGGTGTGGAGACGGTCTACTGGACTGAGCCGGACTTTGACGAAGCTGTCCGTCTGCTTCAACCGATTATTGAGCAGTACGATGTGAAAGAAGTCGTTGTCGGTCTTCCGAAGAACATGAACGCGACGATCGGACCTCGGGGCGAGGCGTCACAGGCGTTTGCCGCGGCCCTCACCGAGGCGACCGGTTTGCCGACGATTCTCGTTGACGAGCGTTTGACGACGATGCAAGCGGAGCGGATGCTGATTTCAGCAGACGTCAGCCGAAAAAAGAGAAAGGCCGTCATCGATAAGATGGCAGCCGTCATGATTTTACAAAACTACCTGGATCGCGCAGGCAAATAAGGAGGAATTACGTATGGCAGAACTTAGCCGTAACGAAGAAGAAATGTACCGAATTCCAGATGAAAATGGAGACGAGCATTTATTCGCAGAAATTTTCCGGATGACGAGTGACCGCACGAACAAGACGTTTGTCGTTCTTGAGCCGGTCGGTAACCCGGAGACGGAAGACGAAGATACAATCGAAGTATACGCGTTCGAAATCGAAGAACTTGAAGATGAAGAGTTCGTCTTGAAGATCGTCGAAGACGACGCTGACTTCGAGGAAGTCATGGAAGCGTTCGATATCGTCAATGACGAAGTTGGATTAGACTAATAAGTGGGCGGGCGACTAGGGGAAACCCTCGTCGCCCATCTTCATAACAGAAGAACAGGGGAGAAATGCGCATGAACCATCCATCGATGTTTGATGAGAAGCGTGCACGTAACCGGATCGTTCGGCGAATTACGGTCATCATCCTTGCTGTCTTTCTTCTAGTTATCGCCACAGGTGCCGCGGTGTCGTATGCGTTCGTGAAACGATCGCTCGAACCCGTCGACCCGTCTTCGACCGAATCGGTCGAGGTCGAGGTTCCACTCGGTGCAGGTTCAGGGTACATTGGCGAACTACTCGAAGAGAATGGGCTCGTGAGGAATAGCACGATTTTCCGTTTTTATACACGATTTAAAAATGAATCATCGTTCCAAGCGGGGACGTATACATTGTCTCCGTCACAGTCGCTTGACGAGTTGATCGCCACGCTGAAAACTGGGAAAGTCATCGTTGTCCCGGATATCAAATTGGTGATTCCGGAAGGCTTTACAATCGATCAGGTCATCTCACGTCTCGCTAAAGTTGCAGAAATCCCGAAAGAAGAGATTTCGGCCAAACTGAGCGACGAAGAGTATATCCGCTCGCTCGTCAATGAGCATGAGATGTTGACCGACGAAGTACTCGCTGATGGGATTTACCATCCGCTCGAAGGTTACTTGTTCCCGGCCACGTATGAGTTCGACAAAGGTGTCACACTCACACAGATCATTGATGAGATGTTGAAGCCGACCGAACAGCTCTATCTCGAGTATGGGGATGAGGTTAAAGCGTCGGGACGTACGTTCCATGAGACGCTTGCGCTTGCCTCGGTCGTTGAGAAAGAGGCCGTGTCGACAGAGGACCGGCAAGAGATTGCCGGCGTGTTCGAAAACCGTTTGGCCGATGGCATGAAGTTGCAGTCTGACCCGACCGTCTGGTACGGCACCGGGGAGACGTCAATTTTCACATCGTTCAACGACCTTGAAAACGACTCGCTCTATAACACGTACCGCTACGAGGGCATCCCGATCGGGCCGATTGCTTCGGTCAGTCGTGACGCGTTCGTCGCCACACTCAACCCGAACGATACGGATAACGTTTATTTCTACGCCCGACCACCACGTGAAGGATTCCCGAACGGGGAAGTCTTGTTCGAAGTGGAATATGAGGCGCACCAACAAAACGTGAACAAGTACCGTCCGGAGTGGGAAGCGTTCGAAGAAGCAAACAACAATTGACGGATATGCGACCGGAAGCCTAGGCTTCCGGTCGTTTGAATGAATAGAGAGGTTGAGGTGTACGACGTGGAACATTCATCCTATGAAGGTTACGTGGAAAACTTGGTCACGCCGCGGTCCCCGCTCTTGGCGGAGATGGAGGCGTTCGCGAAAGAACACCACGTGCCAATCATGGACTTGACCGGTTCAGAAGTGTTGCTGTCGCTTCTGGCGTTGCAGCGCCCGGCCCGCATCCTCGAGGTCGGGACAGCCATCGGCTATAGCGCGATTCGGATGGCCGAGCTGTTACCGGACGCTGAAATCGTCACAATCGAGCGGAATGCGCGACGGCACGAAGAGGCGCTCGGCTTTATCGGACGCTCGGACGTATCGGCCCGAATCACCGTCATCCATGGAGATGCGGTCGAATTGATTGGGACGATTGAAGGAGAATTCGATGCGGTCTTTATCGATGCGGCCAAAGGTCAGTATCAAAAATTCTTTGATGGGTATGGCGCTTTAGTACCAATTGGTGGTACGATTTACAGCGATAATTTATTTTTACGAGGGGACGTCCTGCTCGAAGACGTGTCAGTGCTTGACCGCCGCCGCCGCCGGCTCGTCCGTCTCGTAAAAGAGTTTACTGAGCAATTGATGGCACGGACCGATTATCATACTGCAATTTTGCCCCTTGGTGATGGCCTAGCAATCAGTCGTAAATTACGATGAGGAGGATTTAACTTTGATGCAACATAAACCCGTCATTATCGGCGTGGCCGGGGGCACCGGATCAGGCAAGACGACCGTGGCCCGCGCGCTCGTGGATGCGTTCAAAGGACAATCGGTCGTCATGATCGAGCAAGACGCGTATTATAAAGACCAGTCAGAGATGACGATGGAAGAACGGTATAAGACGAACTATGACCATCCGTTCGCATTCGATAACGATTTATTGATTGAACATATCAAACAGTTACAAGAACATAAGGCGGTTGAGAAGCCGGTATACGATTATGCCGCACACACACGTTCGGATCAGACGATTTTGATCGAACCGGTCGATGTCGTCATCGTCGAAGGCATTCTAGCACTCGAGGACGACCGTCTCCGTGATTTGATGGACATTAAAGTGTTCGTCGACACGGACGCGGACGTGCGGATTTTACGTCGGATGCAACGGGACTTGAATGAGCGGGGTCGGTCGATCGACTCGGTCGTCGCGCAGTATACGAACGTCGTCCGGCCGATGCATCTTCAATTTTGTGAGCCGACGAAACGCTATGCGGATATTATCGTGCCCGAAGGCGGCGAGAACTTCGTTGCCATCGATTTGCTCGTGACGAAGATTCGCTGGGTGCTGACAGAACGTAACCGCGCGTAAGGGAAATAAATCGTTTTCAATGTGAACTACTCACCACTTGCTTGTTTCGCAACTTGAAGTGGGAGTTTCTTGGGAAGACCGTGCTTTTACTAGCCGCGGTTATGGACCAAGCTCGTCGGGCAGTCCCTGCCCTGGGTGGTTTCGGTCAGCGAGACGCAACAGGTTGAGGCTCGCGTTGACGTCGCGGTCGTGATGCGCGCCGCACGTGCCGCATGTCCACTCCCAGATGTCTAGTCCCTTCCTGCCGTCGTTCTCGCCACAGTTCGAACAGACTTGGGTCGAGGCGAACCATGGGTCGGCCTTGATCAGCGTCCGGCCGTAGAACCTGCATTTATATTCGAGTTGGCGGACGAACTCGCCCCACCCGGCGTCCCCGATCGATTTCGCCAGGCGGCGGTTTTGCATCATCTCCCTCGGTTTCAGCGTCTCGACCACGACGACTTGGTTCTCGTCGACGATGCGTCGCGACAGCTTGTGGAGGAAGTCGTTGCGCCGGTTCCTGACCTGCTCATGCTTCCTCGCGAGGAGGAGCCGGGCCTTCTCGCGGTTCTTGCTGCCCGGCTTCTTGCGGGAGAGCGCGCGTTGCGCCCGTTTCAGCCGCGCCTCGGCCTTTCGCAGGTTGCGTGGGTTCGCAATCTTCTCCGTGACGAGCGCGTCGTTCGTCGTGACGGCGAAGTGCCCGAGGCCGAGGTCGATCCCGACCTTGTGCTCGGCGGGGACCCACGGCTCGTCGTCCTGTTCGACGAGGAGCGACACGAAGAACGTGCCCGTCTTCGTCATCGACACGGTCGCCGATCGGATCTTCCCGTTGAAACTGCGGTGCTGTGTGAACCGGATGAACCCGATCTTCGGGAGCCGTACCCGGTCTCCCTCGATGCGGATTGTTCCGTGCTGGTTGTTCGTCGTGTAGGACGCGCGCGCCTTCCGTCTCGACTTGAACACCGGGAAGCCGGCCGTCCTGGCGAAGAACTTCGCGAACGCCGCATCGAGGTGCAGCTTCGCGTTCGCGAGCGCAAGGCTGTCCGCCTCGCACAGGAACGGGAACAGTGGCTTGTAGGAGGCGGGTGTCGGCGGTTTCCGTCTCGGCCCACCGCCCGCCTTCGCCTCCTCGTGGATGGTGATACGGTCCTCGAGCAGCTTGTTGTAGATGAACCGGGCGCAGCCGATCGTCCGGATCAGGAACTCGGCCTGTGCCGGCGTCGGGTGGAGCCGGTATTTGTAGCCCTTCAGCATGTCCGTCCCTCCTTTGGGCGGTGTGAGGATGAGTCTCGTCCCATTCCGATACCCGCGGTGGGGGCGAGAGAATCTGACAGAATCACGAACCTTTGTTCGTCATATCTGTCACAGGGATATCCAAAGGATTTGCAAGCAGGCGGTTCATCTTCCACCTACGCTGGCCCTTCCCTCTTCGACGTTTAGAGGTGGGAGAATTCTCGCCAAATTTAGTTAAAAGAGCTTTGACACTCTCACCATTGAAACCGTGGGATTCTGAAGTGCTTGTGCGAACGCAGTTCATTTTTGTTTTGTTCAAGCCTTCAAATGAGAGTGTGCCATCACCTCTACCGAGATAGACTCTATAGGTCCCCAGGTTGGTGGACTGTGACCATCTACCACAGGTCGTTACAGGTGTGCCTACTTGATGTTTTAGCGTCTTTAGCATGACGACAAGCATCGTATCATCGATCTGCTGCCGGACTCGATTTTCAAAGGTCGGTGGACAAAGGTGTTTTAGAGACTTGTATGTGTCTGTGCGATAGATTTAACCGAATGTCGGATATGGAGAACGTCCGAACTCACGTTTATCCCATGTTTAAAAACGGGATGTGTCGGATATGGGCTTTCCCGTTCGTAAATTCTGTAATATACTAGGAGACAATGAAGGAGTGACAGAAATGGCTGAAAAACAACATTACATGACGTTAGACGGAAAAGCGAAAATCGAAAATGAATTGAACGAACTGAAGACGGTACGCCGTAAAGAAGTCGTTGAGAATATTAAGATTGCCCGCGATTTCGGAGACTTGTCTGAGAACGCTGAATACGATGCAGCGAAAGAAGAGCAGGCAATGGTCGAAGGACGGATCGCCCAACTCGAAGAGATGCTTCGTAACGCAGTCATCATCCAAGACGATGTGGCTGATAACTCGATGGTCGCAATCGGAAAGACCGTGACGTTCTTCATTCAAGAAGATAACGAGAACGAGACGTACACGATTGTCGGGGGCGCCGAGGCTGACCCGTTCACAGGGAAAATCTCGAATGAATCACCAATTGCAAAAGCGCTCCTCGGCCGTACGGTCGGAGACGTCGTTAACGTCCAAACGCCAGGCGGCGACATGGTCGTCGAAATCAAAGAAATCAAGTAACACAAATGAGCGACTTCCACATGGATGTCGCTCTCTTTCTGAGGAGGCACTTATCATGAAAATTGGAATCATTGGAGCAATGGAAGAAGAAGTGAACTTGCTCCGCAACGAATTGACAGAACGGACGGACACGGAAATCGCCAACTATCACTTCTATGAAGGGTACCTCGGCAACGTCGAAGTCGTCATTTTGAAGTCGGGAATCGGGAAAGTGAACGCGGCCATCGGCACGACACTATTAATCGACAAGTTCAAACCGGATGTCGTCATTAATACGGGTTCAGCTGGCGGCTTTAAAAAAGGGATGAAAGTCGGCGATGTCGTCGTCTCGACCGAAGTCCGACACCATGATGTCGACGTGACAGCGTTCGGATACGAATACGGTCAAGTGCCAGGCATGCCGGCAGCATACACGGCTGACGCTCATTTAATGGATGTCTGTAAAGAAGTGATTGAGAGCCTCCATGATGTGAACGTCCATACGGGCCTAATCGTGACAGGTGACTCGTTCATCAACGACTCGAAGCGTGTCGCCGACATCCTTGGCCATTTCGAAGGCGTCGCTGCCGTCGAGATGGAAGCCGCACCGATCGCACAGACGTGCTATCAGTTCGGAATTCCGTTCGTCGTGACCCGTTCAATCTCGGACAGCGCCGACGAGGAAGCGAACTTGTCGTTCGACGAATTTTTGGAGACGGCATCGATCAACTCGGCGAAAATGGTCATGGCCGTCACGAAACGACTCGGTCAAAGTGAATAATCGAGAGGGATGCGTTGACATCCCTTTTTTATTCCCTTATATTAGTACCAGATACTAAGAATAGGGGTCATCAATATGAACATTGGAATCATTGGGATCGGTTCGTTCCTTCCGGATAACCGGATCACGAACATCGATTTGGAAAAACGAATGGATACGAGCGACGAATGGATTCGGACCCGCACCGGGATCGAGGCACGACATTTGGCCGACGCCGACTTGAGTGTCGCCGATATGGCCACACACGCTGCAGAGCGGGCGCTCCAAAGCGCAGGTGTCTCGATTGAAGACATCGATGCGATTATTTGCGCGACGGCGACGGCGCCATCGTTCCCGGCGACTGCTTGTCTCGTCCAGGCCAACCTTGGAGCCAAGCAAGCGGTCGCTTTCGACGTCAGTGCCGCCTGTAGCGGCTTCATCTTCGCGATGGATACGGCGAAGAGCATGATGCAGGCGAAAGGGTTGAAACGGACGCTCGTCATCGGAGCCGAGAAGATGGGCAACCTCATCGACTGGGACGATCGCTCGACCGCCGTCTTGTTCGGTGACGGGGCCGGTGCCGTCGTCCTCGGTGAAGACGAAGTGGCCGCCATCGATTCCATCGTGCTCGGCAGTGACGGTACAGGCGGAAAGTTCTTATATGAGAATGAAGAAGGTAAAATCGTCATGAACGGACGTGAAGTATTCAAATTCGCCGTTCGTAAAATGCCGGATATCGTACTAGAGGCACTAGAAGGAGCTGGGAAGTCAATTGAGGACCTGGACGTGCTCGTGCCACACCAAGCCAATCGTCGCATCATCGACGCTGCGATTGAACGGTTAGGGCTTCAAGAAGAAAAAGTCGTCGTCACGATTCAAGACCATGCGAACACGTCAGCCGCTTCGATTCCGCTCGCTTTGGCCGAAGCGGTCAAACACGGTAAGATTTCAAACGGTCAGACGGTCGTCGTCGCCGGATTCGGCGCCGGGCTCACTTGGGGAGCGAGTTGTCTAACATGGAATAACGCTAACATCACGGAGGAGATTAACGCATGAAACGAGTAGTCATCACAGGATTAGGAGTCGTATCCCCACTCGGGAACGACGTTACGGCAATGTGGGAACGACTGTTGAACGGGGAAAATGCAGTCGATACGTTAACGAAGATTGATATTAGCCAATATCCGGCGAAAGTCGGAGCTGAAGTCAAAGAATGGAACATCGACCACTTGGTCGAGCCGAAAGAAGCGCGCAAGATGGATTCGTTCATCCAATACTCGATTTTAGCCGCTGACGCTGCGCATCGGGATAGCGGTCTAGATGTGAAGGCGATCGCGGATGAAGTCGGGATTTGGATTGGAAGCGGAATTGGTGGTGTCGAGACGATTGACAAACAAGCGAGCATCTTGCATGAGCGTGGACCACGCCGCATCAGCCCGTTCTTCATCCCGATGATGATTCCGAACATGGCGAGCGGTCAAGTCTCGATTTACCTCGGGGCGAAAGGACCAAGCAACTGTTCGGTCACGGCTTGTGCCTCTGGAACGAACTCAATCGGGGAAGCGTTCAAAGTCATTCAACGTGGCGATGCGCTTGCGATGTTCGCAGGTGGAGCCGAGGCGCCAATCACACCGCTTTCGTTCTCAGGATTTTGTGCCAACAAAGCGCTATCGACGAACCCGGACCCGAACACGGCATGTCGCCCGTTCGATGCGAACCGTGACGGATTCATCATGGGTGAAGGCGCTGGCGTGCTCGTTCTCGAGGAATACGAGCATGCGAAAGCGCGCGGTGCCAAAATGTATGCGGAAGTCGTCGGTTACGGCATGAGTTCGGACGCCTACCATATCACGGCACCGTCACCGGAAGCGGAAGGCGGATCGAAAGCGATGAACGAGGCGCTTCGGGACGCGGGGATTCGTCCGGAAGACGTGCAATACATCAACGCTCACGGGACGAGCACACCGCTCAACGATATGTTGGAGACGAAAGCCATCCACAACGTCTTCGGTGACCATGCTCATAACTTGGCCGTTAACTCATCAAAATCGATGATCGGGCACTTGCTCGGTGCCGCCGGCGGAGTCGAGGCCGTCATTACAGCGCTATCGATTCATGAGGGACGGATTCACCCGACGATCAACTGCAAGACACCGGCAGACGATTGTGATTTAGATTATGTCCGTGAAGGAAATCGGGAACTTGATATCCAGTACGCACTCAGCAACTCACTTGGCTTCGGAGGCCATAACGCGACGCTCGCGTTCGCAAAAGTAAACGACTAATAGTAGAAAAAAGTGGCAAAAACGGGTAGGGTATAAGGGTTGAGCTAACAGAGAGGAGAATGCCAGATGAAACGATTTTTCATCGGTGCCGCCTTGTTGAGTTCAGTCCTTATCCTTTTTTTCGTTATATGGTACGGACAACGAGAGCAGGCACGAGAATTAGTACCACCTGAAGAACAAATCGTGACGATTCATGGGGAGATGTTACCGGAGCAACCGAATACGCTGCTCGCCATCGACCCGAGTTCACAGACCGTGTTATCGCATATTTATGAAGGATTGTATCGCTTCGGTGCGGACGGGGAAATCGAACCGGGACTCGTCGAGACGATGACCCGATCGGAAGACGGCGCGACATACACGTTCAAGTTGAAAGAAAGTCGTACCGTGAACGGGAATACGGTCACGGCCGAGACGTTCGTCGATCATTTCCGGATGCTCGCTGATGACGACACGAACTCTCCGTTCAGTTTCCTTTTGGAAGACGTTCTGAACGGGAAAGCGATTAGTCTCGGGACGAAAGAACCAGAGACGCTCGGCGTGAAGGCGGTCGATGCGCGGACACTCGAGTTGACACTCGAACGACCGATGGAAGGGTTCGAACAGATTTTGGCGATGCCGGCCTTTTTACCACAGACGATGATCGGGGAATGGCAAGAGCTTGATGCGAACGGTCCGTTTCAAATCGAATCATTGGATGCGGCCCAAGTCACGTTGACGAAAAACGAGGCGTATTACGATGCCGATCGCGTCACGCTCGAAAAGATTATGATGTTGGCGGATGAAGGGCTGGATTCAGAACCGGATGGCATCCATCCGATTCCATACGGCACGGATGAGGCGACCATCGACTTGCTCGAAGGCAAGCTCGTCGACGTCCCACGGAGCGGCGTCTTCTATTTGAAGCCGAACGTCGACGAATATCCGTTCGATGATGCTGATTTCCGGCGAGCGCTTGCCCTCGCCTTGAATCGGGAAGCCGTGGAAGATTCACTCGCTCGGGCCGAAGTCACGACCGAACGATTGCTCGTCACCGATGAAGCGGAACTCGACATTTCGCTCGATGGAGAAGCAACCGCACTGTTCGAGGAAGTGCTCGAGCGGCTCGAGGAAGACGAGATTGAAATCGAGTTGCTCAGTTTTGTCGATGACGAAGCGCGACAAATCGCCCAGACGATTGAAACGGAACTTGAAAAACTTCCGGGTCTTCAAGTGAACGTCGTCGAACTCCCACTTGGGGACAAAGTTAGGAAAGAAGTCGCAGGCGAGTACGCGTTGTCCCTTTCCGGTTGGCAACCGGACTATCCGGCATTCAGCGCCTATTTGACTCAATTCGAGTCAGATAACTATTTGAATTCGAGCGGATTTGCCGATAAACCGTTCGATCGGTTGATGGAACAGGCACGTACGACCGAGGCGGTTACAGACAGGAACGAGACGTATCGACAAGCCGAAAAACGATTGTTGGAACAAGCTGTCGTTATCCCAATCTACCAAGCTGGAAGATCTTACGCGGTCGATTCCAAATATGCGGAAATCGGCTTTCCGGTCATCGGTCCTTCGTACGTCCTAACATTTTCTAAAGTTTATGAAAAATGAGCTAAAAGCCCGTCTACCTAAGCGGGCTTTTAGCCCATAGTAAAAATTTTTTAGAAAAATCAAAATAAACACTTTGCAAAATTATCAGAATATTGTATTATTGCTTCAACGGGATTGTGGTAACAAATTTTGTAAAGTGAACTATCAGAATTTTCTACCATCGTTCATTTCGTTAAAACGAAAAAAATCAGGGGGTCATCGCAATGAATAAGAAAAAAGGTTTTGCTTTAGCAACGTCGGTAACACTTCTATCTAGCGCATTCCTAGCGGCATGTTCGACAGGGGAAGAAGAGGGAGCAACAACTGATAACAACGCATCAGAAAATACTGATGAAGCGCAAGTCCTCAACTTGCTCGATAGCTCAGACATCCCTTCACTTAACCCAACGCTTGCAACAGACGCAGTTTCATTCAACGTCTTGAACAACGTTAACGAAGGTCTTTATCGTATGGACGAAGACGATAACCCGACACCAGGGATCGCGGAGTCACACGAAGTTTCTGAAGACGGTAAAACGTACACGTTCAAAATCCGTGAAGGCGCAACTTGGTCTAACGGCGAGCCTGTAACTGCGAACGACTTCGAATACGCTTGGAAAGAAGTCCTTAACCCAGACAACGCATCACAATATGCTTACGTTATGTCAATCATCGAAGGCGCTGAAGCCTATAACACAGGCGAAGGCGAGCGTGACGCTGTCGGTGTCACTGCGACTGATGAGCAGACACTTGAAGTTAAATTGACTGCACCTGCTGAGTACTTCCTCGGTCTCACAAGCTTCGGCGTATTCATGCCTAAACTTGAGTCGTTCGACAAAGAGCAAGGCGAGAACTTCGGTACGTCTGCAGAGACAACTCTCTACAACGGACCGTTCAAACTCGAAAGCTGGGAGCGCGAGCAAGGCTGGAAAATGGTCAAGAACGACGACTATTGGGATGCTGAAGCCGTCAAACTTGAAGAAATCAACGTTAAAGTCGTTAAAGAAGTTTCAACAGGCGTTAACTTGTACGAAAACGGAGACGTTGACCGTACTGGTTTGACTTCTGAACTCGTTGCTCAATACCAAGACAACGAAGACTTCTCAACTGTCGTTGAGCCAACACTCTTCTACCTTCAGTTCAACACTGAGGTTGAAGCGCTCGACAACCAAAACATCCGTAACGCGATTGATGCGGCATACGATAAAGCAGCGATCTCTGAAACGCTCCTTGCGAACGGTTCAGTTCCTGCCAACTACCTCGTACCTAAAGACTTCGTCACTGGACCAGACGGTAAAGACTTCCGTGAAGCGAACGGCGACATCGGCGGCTACGACGTGGACAAAGCGAAAGAGCTTTGGGAAAAAGGACTTGAAGAACTCGGTCAAGACTCTGTCGAAATCGAGCTCCTCAACTATGACTCAGAATCTGCGAAACAAATTGGTGAGTTCATCAAAGGTGAACTTGAGAAGAACCTTCCAGGGATCACACTTACAATCAAGCAACAACCGTTCAACAACAAACTTGACCTTGAAAACAAAGGTGAGTTCGAGTTGACATTCGCTGGCTGGGGCCCTGACTACCAGGATCCAATGACATTCGTTGACCTCTTCGTCACTGACGGACCATACAACCGTGGTAAGTGGTCGAACGAAGAATTCGACAAGCTCATCGAATCTGCGAAATCAAGCACAGATGCTGCACAGCGTTGGGCTGACCTTCAAGCTGCAGAGAAAATCGTTCTTGAAGAGAACGCAATCTCGCCAGTTTACCAACGTGGATCGGCTCGCCTCACGAAGCCATATGTTAAAGGAATCGTTGAACACGCGTTCGGCGCTGACTACTCGTACAAGTGGGCATCTATCGAAGGCAAAGAGTAATAAGAAACAACACGCATACAAAAAAGAGACGGGGACGCCTGTCTCTTTTTTTGTGTCTTCAGTTTGAGCAATCACGTTGCACGAAAAAGCCGCCCTTTGAACGCAAAGGGCGGCTACGTTTTATTTCTTCACTTTGGCCCGTTTCCGGTTGAGTCCCATCGCTTTCTCGATTTTCGCGAGATTTTTGTTGGCGACGGCTTCCGCTTTCTCACGTCCCGCATCGAGGATGGCGTCGAGCTCAGCTGAGTCGACGAGTTCGTGATAGCGATTTTGGATCGGCTCGAGCATGGCGACGACGGCTTCGGCGACGTCTTGCTTGAACGTTCCATAGTTCGAATCTTTGTAGCGTTCGACAAGTTCAGCGATTGGGGTATCGGTCGAAAGCGAGTAAATCTCAAGCAAGTTCGAGATGCCCGGTTTGTTCTCACGGTCAAAGCTGATGACACCGCTCGAGTCCGTGACGGCGCTCTTGATTTTTTTACGGATGACGTTCGGCTCATCGAGCATCGAGATGAAGCCTTTCGCATTCGCGTCGGATTTCGACATCTTTTTGACAGGGTTCGTCAAACTCATGATGCGCGCGCCTTCTTTTTGAATGAGCGGCTCCGGAATCGTGAACGTCTCATAGTATCGCTTATTGAAGCGCTCGGCCAAATCACGTGTCAATTCGACGTGTTGTTTTTGGTCATCGCCGACCGGGACGAGTTCCGTGCCGTACAAGAGGATGTCGGCCGCCATCAAGGTTGGATAGACGAACAACCCGGCGCCGATGTTTTCACTGTTTTGTGATTTGTCTTTATACTGCGTCATCCGGCTCAGTTCACCCATGCCTGCGATACATGTCAACATCCATCCGAGCTGGGCGTGCGCCTTCACTTCCGATTGGACGAAAATCGTCGACTTCTCAGGATCGAGACCGCAAGCGAGATAGAGTGCCGCGAGCTTGCGCGTGTTGTCCATCAACTCGACGCGGTCGAGTTGAACCGTGATCGAATGGAGATCGACGACACAGTAAAACGCTTCGTGTTCCTCTTGCAGTTCGACGAACTGTTTCATCGCGCCTAAGTAGTTACCGAGCGTCACGACGCCGGTCGGCTTAATGCCAGAAAAGATTTTTGCCATGATTACACCTCCAGAGAATATAAAAACCGCGGTTCCCCGCCCGATAAATCGGGACGAATAACCGCGGTGCCACCCAAATTTGCATGAAACTCATGCCACTTGATCGCGTTAACGGGCGTGACCGTCTCGCCGTACTATCGTTCAGGCGAGCCACTCCGAAGTCCATTCGCTCGACGCTTTCCATCTACTCGCAGCAACGTAGACTCTCTGGGGGAAAGGGGATTCGAGGTACTTGTCTTCATCCTTGTGTTTCCTATTGTTCTAGCCATAGTGTAGCATATCGACCATGAAATCGGAAGGTCAAACGAGGGTGACCACATAAGAAAGGATGACGCTCGCGACACCGACATATACCCAACGCCACGCCGAACGTTTTTGTGCGGACCGTTCTTCCGGTGTCGCTTCTTCGTCTTCCTCGTAATCGGGATCGATTTCTTTCAATTTGGCCCGGCGATTGCGCTTGAAGCCGTACATGAATCCATCGAACAATCCAGTCGCGCCCATGTGAGAGAACATCCCGACGGCGAAGACGAGGATGCCGGCGACGAACAGGCCGCCGCTCAAATGAAACCAGACCGTTTCGTCCTGATAGTAGGAAAAGGTCGACCAGACGGTGTAGGCAATTGTGACAATTCCCCAAACGATTAATATACTTCTAAAATTTTTCAATATGACAAACTCCTTTCAGCGTGGATGCGCTCCATCGAGTCATCCGCCCTATGGCTCTATGATAACTGTTGTGCGGCATATATGGCGAGAAGTTCGTGTTAAAAATGACAGCGGTTTATTGGGGAGTTGACAGTTTGATTAAAAATTTTTTACAATAGCCCTAACGTTCTTTCGTCGGATACAAAATGAAATATTCAGAAAATTAAAGAAAAAGTAAGATGTTACGGTCCGACGAAACGCTATGCTTCACGAAACAGAAAGGGGACATCGCAATGAAGAAAAAATCGATTTTGCTCATGATGACACTCATCTTGGCACTCGGTTCAGTGCTCGCCGCTTGCTCGACTGGCGGAGACTCTGACGGCGGTTCGTCTTCGAACGGAGAAAAGATTCTCCGCTTGACGGACACGTCTGACATTACAACAGCTGACCCGGCGCTCGCGACGGACGCTGTGGCGTTCAACTTGATCGCCAACACGATGGAAGGTCTCTATCGTCTTGACCAGGAAGGAAATGCCGTTCCAGCCATCGCTGAAGGAGAACCAGAAGTGAGTGAAGACGAAACGGTCTACACGTTCACACTTCGTGACGCGGAATGGTCAAACGGAGAACCTGTCACAGCGAACGACTTCGTCTACGCTTGGCAACGCGCCGTGGATCCTGAAACAGGTTCACAATACGCGTACATCATGAACACAGTTAAAAATGCCGAAGCCATCAACACGGGTAAACTTCCTAAAGAAGATCTCGGTGTGAAGGCAATCGATGAGAAGACACTTGAAGTTACACTCGAGCGTCCAGACCCATCATTCATCTCGCTCACATCGTTCGGTACGTTCACACCGATTAACGAAGCGTTTGCGACTGAAAAAGGCGAAGACTTCTCGACGACTCCAGAAAACCACATCTACAACGGTCCATTCACATGGTCGGAGTGGGATCGCGAGCAAGGATACGTGTTGACGAAAAATGAATCGTACTGGGATGCTGAAAATGTAGCCCTAGAGAAAGTCGACGTTCGCGTCGTCAAAGACACATCGACTGTCGTCAACTTGTATGAAGCAGGAGAAGTCGACTACGCCGGCCTCTCATCTGAACAAGTTGCCGCATTCCAAGAGAACGATGACTACAGCACAGGCCTTCGGTCATCTGTCGGTTACTTCAAGTTTAACCACGAAGATGAACTCTTCGCTGACGTCAACGCTCGTAAAGCCGTCGCTCGTGCGGTCGACCCAACCGGGATTATCGATCAGCTGTTGAACAACGGCTCAATCGCAACGACTTCGTTTGTCCCGAAAGAATTCATCAAGTATGAAGACGGAACGGATTATGCAGAAGGCGTAACACACTTTGAGACGAACGCTAACGAAGCGGCATCACTTTGGGAAGAAGCGACTGGCGGCGAAGCTGTCACGATCGAACTTCTCTCATTCGATAGCGAAGTAGCAAAACAAATCTCAGAGTACATGAAAGGCCAACTCGAATCGAACTTGCCGAACGTGACCGTGAACATCTCACAACAACCGTTCAATAACAAGCTCGAACTCGAAGCGAACGGAGAGTATCAGATGTCATTCGCCCTTTGGGGACCTGACTATCAAGATCCGCTCACGAACCTTGGTATTTTCACATCTGACAACGGTCAAAACGACATCAACTACAAGTCGGCAGCATACGATAAGTTGATTGATGAAGCATCAGCTGAAACATCAATCGATGCGCGTTATGACAAGTTTAAAGAAGCAGAAACGCTCTTGATTGAACAAGACCAAGCTATCATGCCGCTTTACCAAGCGGGTGTCGCTTACTTGCTCCGTCCGAACGTCGAAAACTTCAACCGTCAACTATTCGGTGCTGACTACCAGTACAAATACGTCGATATCAACTAAATGAGAAGGGGGCATGCACCACGCATGTCCCCCCTTTTCTAAAAAAAAATTAGAAATTAGAGAAAAAACTATTCAAAAGTTTTGTTGGTAAAGTATAATGTAGTAACAGTGAAAATTCAGAATACTTTACAAACTAAGGATTCTTTGATTTTCATGTGCTGTGCTAAGAGCCTTGAGATGACGTTTGACCTATTCTTTCAGAAAATTCCTTTCATTTTGTGAATTCATGAAAAGGGAAATATGTCATAGTGACGCTGTTGGTGCAAGCATAGACACATTAGAAAAACAGGGGGTATTTATTTATGGGACGTTATATTCTTCAGCGGCTGACTTACGGCCTCATCACGTTCTTCTTGATTGCGACGTTCACGTTTTTCCTGATGGACCTGCTTCCAGGTTCGCCGTATCAAAACCAGGAGAAATTGACAGAGACACAAATTCAACTATTGAACGACCGCTACGGACTCAATGATCCGCTTCCAGTTCGTTATGCGACCTACTTAGGAAACCTTGTGCAAGGGGACCTCGGTGTATCGTTCCGTACGGCCAACCGGCCAGTGACGGATTTGATCATGGAACGAATCGGACCTTCAGCTCAACTAGGTATTCAAGCACTCGTGCTTGGGACGTTTGTTGGATTGTTGCTCGGGATCGTGGCAGCCATTCGTCATAATACGTTCATCGACTATGGTTCGATGTTCATCTCGGTAATCGGGATTTCTGTCCCATCGTTCGTCTTTGCAGCACTTCTCCAGTACTACGTTGGGGTTAAGTTGCAATTGCTCCCTGTTGCGTTCTGGGATTCCCCGGCGCATACGATTTTACCGACCATCTCGCTCTCACTCGGGGTCACGGCGTCTATCGCTCGTTTCGTCCGGACCGAGATGTTAGAAGTTACCGGACAAGATTACGTCACGCTCGCGAAAGCGAAAGGGTTGACCGGGAATGCGATCGTCTGGAAACACATGGTGCGTAACGCGATGATTCCAGCAATTACAATCCTCGGACCAATGACGGCCGGTCTATTGACAGGTACGTTCGTCATCGAAAAAATCTTTGCGGTACCTGGTTTAGGTGAATTGTTCGTCACATCTATTACGTTGAATGATTACTCGGTCATCATGGGCACGACGCTCTTCTTCTCTGGCCTGTTTATTATTATCATTCTACTTGTCGATTTGCTCTACGGAGTCGTTGACCCACGTATTCGTCTTGGGGGGAATAACTGATGATTGAAAACAAAAAGAATTTCGAGCAGTTCGACCAAGACATGTTTCAACGTGTCGAAATGAACGAACAGCTCGCTGAACGAATCGCTGGTAAAAGTCTAAACTTCTGGCAAGATGCTTGGATGCGCCTAAAGAAAAACAAAGCGGCCATCTTGTCGTTATCGATTATCGTCATTCTTGTCTTGCTCGCTCTATTCGGCCCGATGCTGTCTGGTCGTGATGCTTATACGCAAAACATCTCGCAAGCGAAACTTCCACCTAAAGTCACAGGACTAGAGTGGGCAGGGTTCGACGGGATGGCTAACCTCGGTGGCCGTGAAATCGACTTCTATGAACAAAAGAACGTCGAAGAGAACTACTGGTTCGGTACGGACTACCTCGGCCGTGATCTTTGGTCACGTGTTTGGGAAGGTACACGTATCTCACTCTTCATCGGTTTAATGGCCGCAATCGTCGATACGGTTATCGGTGTCGCCTATGGTGGTATCTCGGCTTACTTCGGAGGCCGTACGGATAACATCATGCAACGGATTGTTGAGATTTTGACTGGTGTCCCAAACTTGATTTTGATTATCTTGTTCATCTTGATCTTTGACCCAGGTGTCTTCACCATCATCTTGGCGATGGCCATCACCGGCTGGATCGGGATGAGTCGACTCGTCCGCGGTCAGATTTTGAAATTGAAGAACCAAGAGTTCGTCTTGGCTGCCCGTACACTCGGCGCTTCAAGTACACGTTTGATTTTCAAACACTTGATCCCGAACACGCTCGGCGCCATCATCATCACACTTATGTTCACGATTCCATCTGCCATCTTCTTCGAGGCATTCCTTAGTTTCATCGGGATCGGACTTCAACCGCCACAAGCATCACTTGGTACGTTGATTAACGACGGATACAAAGAGCTTCGGACGTTCCCGTACTTGCTCGTTATCCCGTCAATCATCATCGTCTTGCTCATGGTCAGCTTCAACTTGCTCGCCGATGGCTTGCGTGATGCGTTCGACCCGAAAATGCGTAAATAATTATAGAAACAGGGGGACTCGTGCATGGAAACGATTTTATCTGTCCGAGACTTAGCGGTCTCGTTCCATACGTATGCTGGAACGGTACAAGCCGTTCGCAACGTATCGTTTGATTTGAAAAAAGGCGAGACGCTCGCCATCGTTGGTGAATCGGGTTCTGGTAAATCCGTCACATCGAAAGCGATTATGCGTCTCATTCCGAACCCGCCAGGTGAAATCACGAATGGAGAAATCTTGTTCGAAGGTAAAGACTTGGCGAAGTTGTCGGAAAAAGAAATGCTTAAAATTCGTGGACGCGATATCGCAATGATCTTCCAAGATCCGATGACATCGCTCAACCCGACGATGACGATCTACAAACAGATCGCCGAAGGATTGAAGCAACACCAAGGACTCACGGGTGAGGATGCGAAGAAGCGTACGCTTGAATTGCTCACACTCGTTGGGATTCCAAACCCTGAGGCACGCCTCAAGCAATACCCGCACCAACTTTCAGGTGGGATGCGTCAGCGGATCGTTATTGCGATCGCGCTCGCATGTAACCCAAAAGTATTGATCGCCGATGAGCCGACGACGGCCCTCGACGTAACAATTCAAGCTCAGATTTTAGAGTTATTGAAAGACATCCAGCAAAAGACAGGCACAGCGATCATTTTCATCACGCACGACCTCGGTGTCGTTGCGAACATGGCAGACCGCGTTGCTGTTATGTACGCTGGTAAAATCGTCGAGAAGGGAACGGTCGATGAGATCTTCTATGAGCCGCGTCACCCATATGCATGGGGACTACTCGGATCGATGCCGCGTCCATCCGATGACCCGAACGAGGCGCTTCCGGCCATCCCGGGTACGCCGCCGAACTTACTCAACCCACCGAAAGGCGATGCCTTCGCACCACGTAACCCGTATGCGATGAAAATCGACTTTGAAAAAGAACCACCGATGTTCCAAATTAGCGACACACACTATGCGGCGAGCTGGCTATTGCACCCACAAGCCCCGCAAGTGAGCCCGCCGAAAGCAATCCGTGATCTTGCGCTCAAGTATCGTCCGGACAGTGCGTTCGCGAAATCGATTTTGAAAGGTGGTGCTGAATAATGGAACGCGAGAAATTACTCGAAGTAAAAGACCTGAAGCAGCACTTTAAAATCGGCCGAGGCCGCGTCGTCAAAGCGGTCGACGGCATCTCGTTCGATATTTATAAAGGTGAAGTGCTCGGACTCGTAGGGGAGTCTGGATGTGGGAAATCGACGACAGGTCGTACCATCATCGGACTTTACGATGCGACTGACGGGGATGTCATCTTCAAAGGTGAGAACGTCCACGGCAAGAAGAGCACCGCTGAAAAATTGAAGTTCAACCGAGCGATGCAAATGATTTTCCAAGATCCATACGCATCCCTGAACCCGCGTATGACCGTCGCTGATATCATCGCCGAAGGCATCGATATCCACGGTCTTGCCAAGACGAAAGAAGACCGGATGAACCGCGTCTATGACCTTCTCGAGACAGTCGGTCTTACGAAAGAGCACGCGAGCCGTTACCCGCACGAATTCTCGGGCGGTCAGCGTCAGCGGATCGGGATTGCCCGCGCTCTCGCGGTCGAACCGGACTTCATCATCGCCGATGAACCGATTTCGGCTCTCGACGTATCGATTCAAGCCCAGGTCGTCAACTTGATGAAAGAATTGCAACGCGACCGTGACCTCACGTACTTGTTCATCGCCCACGACTTGTCGATGGTCAAGTATATCTCGGACCGAATCGGCGTAATGTATCAAGGTCACCTCGTCGAGCTCGCTCCTGCAGCGCGTTTGTACGAGAACCCGCTCCACGCCTATACGAAGTCACTCCTCTCGGCGATCCCACTTCCGGATCCAGAGCATGAGCGGACACGTAAACGGATCGTGTATGAGTCGAAGTCACTCGGTGCCGTCGGACGTTCGGATGAAGATTCAAGCATCCCGCCACTCCGCGAAGTCGAGCCAGGCCATTACGTCTCATTGACAGACGAAGAGTACGAAGCGTACAAAGTACAACTCGTATAATAGGAAAGTCCCGAATCCAGATGGATTCGGGACTTTTTTCGTACAAAAAAACACCGTCCATGATGACGGTGTCAGGCGTTTGAGATGCGTGGCAAATTCGAGAGCCGGTCGACGACCGCGTCAATCAAGCGGACACGGGCCAAGGCATCTTCGATGTCCATCGTCTCATAGTGATGCAATCCGCCAGGCTGTTCAACGTACGTGTCAGCATCATGAACGAGCTGTTGAAGCGGCGTCCGTTGAATCCGGTTGGGCGGTAAGTAGGAGTCGGTGTGAAGCAAAATCATGACCGAGATCTCTTTCGCGTGGGCTGGGTCTTCACCGAGACGAATCAACAGCTTGTGGGCGCGTTCGGCGCCTTTAATGGCATGGATATCGTTTTGACGATACAAATCATAATTCCATTTCCCTTCGGTGTACCATTCATAATGACCGATGTCATGGAGTAGGGCGGCTTTCGTCGCCAAATCCGTATCGAGCCCTCGTCGCGTCGCCAATTCGAGAGCGCGTTCACACACATCAACGGCGTGTTTCAAGCCAGAACGGGTCAAGTATTTTTGGGTGACCGGGTGCTGCATAATCGTCTCTAATGTAATTCTCATCATCGCTCTCCTCCTTGGTGATTTCAAAGGATATTTCTATTAACTATACGGGAATCGGATATAAAAAGCAAATTTGGAACGTGTGAAATGATGAGAAATTTGGAGATTGTTCAACTATTTTCATAAGAATGTGCTATAATTTAATTGTAGATTAGTGCAAGTTCAAGATTTTCAGATTCAGTAACGGTCGGTCCGGTCCTTTTGACGTTGGGGGTGAGAGACCATGAAAGAACGAAATAAAGTTTTGGAACAGAAAAAGAAACTTCTGAAGGAAGTCCTCAAGAAGAAATTGAAAGACTTACAAGTGAAGCCAGGCAAAGAGACGGTATCACAACCGGTTTCTCGGATGCCGGCGTCCTAGAACGGTCGATCAAGGGTCGCATTCTCGAGAATGCGTCCTCTTTTCTTACTTGAATGAGAAAGAATATCATTGAAGTTTCAATTCATAAGAATTATTATAATTAAGTGAACGATTTTTTGGGTATACAAATAGAGTCACTTGAAAAAGATGAACGAACATTTGATCAGGGAGGAACGAAAATGGTCACACTTTACACGTCTCCGAGCTGCACATCGTGCCGAAAAGCACGGGCTTGGCTTGAAGAGCATGATATCCCATTTACGGAACGAAATATATTTTCAGAACCACTCTCACTCAATGAGATCAAACAAATTTTACGTATGACAGAGGACGGGACGGATGAAATCATCTCGACCCGGTCTAAAGTTTTCTCTAAAATCGACGTATCGGTCGATGCGCTTTCGCTTCAACAACTGTACGATTTGATTCAAGAGTATCCAGGACTACTTCGCCGTCCAATCTTGATTGATGAAAAACGTCTTCAAGTCGGGTATAACGAAGATGAGATTCGTCGATTCTTGCCGCGCAAGGTCCGCACGTTCCAACTTCAAGAAGCGCAACGACTCGTCAACGAGTGAGGGAGCATACTGTCTAAGCAGTGTGCTTTTTATTATTCCGTTTTTCCGATAAAATAATAGTAACAACCCCATCATCAATAGATTGACACGTTAAAAAAAGGGTACTATGATAACAAGACAATTTCCCCTCTCCTCCTTAATTGTTGAAGTAGGAGTGAGGTGAGAAGGGAGTGGACAATCGTGAAAATTGAGCGCATCAATGATAATACCGTCAAATTTTTCATTACGTATGTCGATATCGAAAAACGTGGTTTCGCTCGTGATGAAATCTGGTATAACCGAGAACGTGGTGAGCAGCTGTTCTGGCAGATGATGGACGAAGCGCACGAACGAGAAGATATCTCGTTTGATGGTCCACTATGGATACAAGTACAAGCTTTTGAAAAAGGACTTGAAGTGACCGTGACGATTGCGAAAAACGTGATTGACGCCGAAGACGATTCTGAGCTCGGATCACTCCTGCGCTCGGCGATCGATGAGGCACGCGATCAACAATCGGTGCTCGACCAATTGAGTGAACTCGATGAAGAAACCGAGCAGGAGGCGTGGGCTCCGCTCGCCATGGAAACGGACGACTTTGAGGCCATCATCTCGCTCAGCAAACGGGCGGGAGAGACGTTAAGTAACATCGACCTCAAACTGTTCCATTACGATCAAAAGTATTACTTGTGGATCGATTTTCCGGAAGAAATGGAACCAGAGGAAGAAGAGAACGTATTGAGCCTCTTGGCCGAGTACTTGACGTTCAGCACGCAGACGTTAGCGATGCTCGAAGAATACGGCAAGCTCATTCTCGATGGGGACGTCTTCGCCAAAGTCCGTCACTATTTCTAAACCCCAATCGCCTGTTCATATGGACAGGCGATTTTTTTCTAACTTATACATAAACGAGGTGTCGTGATGTTGAAACGTTTGCAGTTGATGTTGGCCGATAGTGCCTGGTTCGTCCCGTTCTTGTATGGGGTCGGGGGGATTGCCTTGACGTTCCTTACCCAATACTTTGGAAGTTTCTTTCGGGAACTATTGCCCGAAATCGTCTATTTAGATAAGGATTCGGCGGCGACGGTTTTATCATCGTCCTTCACGAGTTTGATGACGATGATGACGTTCAGTTTTTCAACGATTCTCGTCGTCTTGACGACGTACTCGTCCCAGTTTTCGCCGCGGACGATCAACAACTTTTTGACGAATTCGGCGTCGAAGCATACGCTCGGCTTGTTCATCATGACGACCGTGTACGGCATCACGAACTTATTTTTAATTCGGACGTCAGATGAGGACGTCGTCCTCGCCTCGGGCGTCAGCGTGCTGCTCGTCGTCAGTTCCGTCTGGGCGTTCGTCAAGTTCATCCAAACAATCAGCGTCTCGATTCAAGCCGAACGTCTCTTGTCAGCCTTGCATCGCGAGGCGTTGTCCGTCATCGAGACACAGCAACAAGCGGTCGACGACGGCAAGATGCATATCGTTCCTAAGCGTTCGGTCCATACGTTCGAGGGTCACGCCATCCATGCCCCGCGCACCGGCTACATTCAACTGTTCGCAAGCGAGAAACACGAGAGTCATGACGTCGATTTTGAGTCGGTCGTGGCTGTCGGGGATTTCGTGGCGAAAGGGGACTTGCTTGGCTATTGGCTCGGGGAAGAAGCGCTCGAGATTGACGTGTTCCAAATCGGGGAGATTCGCTCCTCGATTCAAGATCCGGCCTTCGTTATCGAGAAGTTGAGCGAAATCGCGTTAAAAGGTATCTCGCCCGGGATTAACGATCCGAATACGGCGATTCACGCCATTCATTACATCGGGGACATTTTGCGGGAACTGAGCCGATTACCTGAAGGGGATTTCTTATTTTCCAATGGCAAGAGTGACTGGCACGCCAAACGGAAGCCGATGGAGGCGACGTTGTTCGAGGCGCTTGCTCCGATTAAGACGTATGCGAGCCATGACATCTTTGTGATGGCGTCCGTGTTCGAGGCAATCCGCATCGCCCGGTTAGAAGCGCATGCCTCACACGAAGAGACGTTCGAGGCGTTCATCGACTATTTTGAGGAGTCGCTCGATGTTGAAGAGTTGCATCCGCGAGAACGCGCGTTTCTGACGAATCAGATGATGCGTGCCCGAAAAGTACAGACGTGAAAGGGAGGGGTCTCGAGTGACCCCTCCCTTTTGCTGCTTATGAGAGCGTATAGCCACCATCCACCGTGATGGCTTGTCCGTTAATATAGCTTGACGCGCCGCTCAACAGGAACGTGACGACCGGTGCGACTTCTTCCGGCTTGGCGGCATGTCCCCGGAAATGATGGGTCATCGCCTCTTGGAATTTGGCCTCACCACCGTACAGTTTATGACTGAGCGGCGTGTCGACCGGACCGAAACAGACCGCATTGAAACGTACTTTACCTTTCATCCGATGGGCGAACGTCTTCGTCAAGGCGATGACGGCCGCTTTCGAGGCGGCGTATGGACCGAGCATCGGCGGGAATTTGACGTGACCGACGATGGCGGCGTTATTGACGACGCTCCCTCCTGTCACCAACAGGGGGATGGCGCGTTGGATGATGCGATTCGTCGCCAGTACGTTCAGTTCGAACACGTCGTCGAACGCGGTCGTCGGCAACCACTCTGGTGTCCCGGGGCGACCGAATGTCGCGGCGTTGTTGAATAATCCGTTGAGGACGACCTTGTCCTCGCTCAAGCGGTCCATCAATGCTTCAACTTGCTCGGATTCGGCTAAATCACATGTAAGGAAAGTGATGCGTGGTGAGGCGTCTTCGAGTGCGGCACCTCGTGTCTCGTCGCGGCCGATGCCGATGACGTCATGTCCGTCCTCAGCCAAACGAAGGGCGACGGCCCGTCCAATCCCGCTCGTCGCTCCTGTAACCAAAAATGTGCCCATATTTTGTTCGCTCCCCTCAAAAGATGGTGTTAAGTTGTATAATTATGATAATACAAGATAGAAACGAGGTCAGTTTATAATATGTTGCGACGCATACAAGTACTTTTATCCCTGATTTTGCTCGCAGGTCTCATTGCCGTATTATCGTATTACTGGAGCTCGCAAGTGATCGGGTTGTTCTCGGTGCTCGTCTTTTTGACGACGTTCAGCATCCTGCTCGTCATCCTGCTCGAGAATCGAAATCCGCAGCGGACGCTCATTTGGGCCATCGTCATGCTCGGCTTCCCGGTCGTCGGGCTGTTCGCCTATTTTGTGTTCGGACAGAACTATCGCCGGAAGCGCATGTTCAAAGAGAAGGCCATGTTGGACGAAGAGACGTACCTCGCTTATCGACAGAAGGCGATGACGTTGTCGCCGTCGCTCATGTTCTCCCATGACGATTATGAGAAGTTGCTCCATTTGACGTCGTCTCTGAATCAATTACCCGTTTCGTCAAACACGTATACTCAAGTGCTGACGAACGGACAACAGAAGTTCTCGAAACTGTTGCCCGCTTTGAAAGGGGCGACCCGCCACATCCATCTCGAATATTATATTTTCCGGGAAGATCGTATTTCTCGGGAAATTCAACGGATTTTGATTCAGAAGGCGAAGGCCGGGGTCGAGGTGCGCTTTCTATATGACGCGGTCGGCTCGATTCATACGAGCGGGACGTTCTTTGACGAGATGCGCCAAGCAGGCGTCCATGTCAAAGCGTTCTTCCCGGTCGTCCTGCCGCTCGTTTCGAGTAAGACGAACTATCGGAACCATCGGAAAATCGTCGTCATCGATGGAACAGAGGCGTTCACTGGCGGGTTGAATGTCGGAGATGAATATTTGGGCGAGCATTCGAAGTTCGGTTTTTGGCGTGATACGCATCTATACGTCAGAGGGGAAGGTGTGTCGGAACTCCAGCTCATCTTCTTGCAGGACTGGTACTACATGACGGGTGAGCGTCTATTCACGCCGTTCTATCTAGAGCCGCTCGAGACGGTGCGAAGTGCGAGCGGCGGCGTACAGATTGTGGCGAGCGGACCGGATGAGCCGTACGAGACGATGAAATCGATTTATTTCGCGCTGATCAATGCGGCGAAGAAGTCGGTATACATCTCGTCCCCGTACTTGATTCCAGACGAGGACATCATGAGCGCGCTCAAGACCGCTTCGTTATCAGGCATCGATGTCCGTATCGTGCTTCCGAGCTATCCGGACCATAAAATCGTCTTTTATGCGAGCCGCTCATATTTTGAGGAGCTACTCAGTGCCGGCGTCAAGATTTACTTGTATGAGGAAGGGTTCATGCACTCGAAAGTCATCGTCGTCGACGATGGGTTGGCGACAATCGGAACGGCGAATATGGACTTCAGAAGTTTCCACCTCAATTTCGAGGTGAACGCGCTCTTGTATAACACGAACTCCGTCCATCAGCTCAAACAAGATTTGTATAAAGACTTTGAAGGGTCACACGAGTTGGAGATTCGGGCGTTCTCGGAACGATCCTACTTCATCAAACTCGTCGAATCATTGGCCCGAATGTTTTCACCACTATTATGAGGGGGAAGCGGAATGCGATTTGCCATCGGTCGAACTGGAGGGTATGTGGATGCCCTTACGCTCAGTCGGGGGCGGATTGAACCGTTTGCTCCTTTTTCGTGCCCAGAATGCGGGGAACGGGTCATCGTCAGGCAAGGTGTGAAACGGCGTCTCCATTTCGCCCACGTCAATCCTTGCGGATGCGGCGAGTCGACCGGACACCATGAAGACAAATGGGGAGTGCGGCAATGGCTTCAAGGGCAAGGGTATGAAGTCGAACAAGAAGTCGTCATCGGCGCACGTCGTGCCGATTTAGTGGCAGTACGCGACGATACACGGCTCGTCGTCGAAATCCAGGCGTCCACGCTCTCAATCGAGTCTTACGTCGACCGGACGAAACATTATCGCGACAATGGACTTGACGTCGTCTGGCTGGCGAGCGGGCTGCAGCCCGGGGGTGTGACAACGTTCAAACCGTGGATGCGGGTCGAACTGGCGCGACGACATAGCCTGGTCGTCCCGACCGGACAGGCGTTATACCGCTTCGTCGGCTTTCCGGTCTCCATCCGAGCGGGCGTCGGGCAATGGCAGGTCGCGACCTCGTTCGATGTCTCGCCGTTCGCGGCATATTATGGCTTCGATGCCCATCGTTGGACCCAAGTCATTCGGCGGAGGCGGATGACGCCACCTTATCCGACGCCACAGTATCGCCGCCTCATCTTGAACCGACTGTATCCGCTCGGGATGTTGCCCTCGTTGTTACCGAGCTACTGTTATTTGCCTTTGCCGTCACTGTGGGGGGTCCATGTCCATCCGTTCATGTTCCAGACGGTGCTCTACTTGAATCGACGGGATTGCCCCGGAGACTCCATCAATTGGAGCATCGAGAAGACGTGCCGCCAGTTCGACATGACCCCGACAAGCGACTTTCTGCAAGCGTTTGAAGTACAATGGAGACAGCTGTTGAACGTATTCGACGTGACGGAGGCGGTGCGCGATTGGCACGTGCCTAAGACGTTAGACACGGCGTTGTTTCACGATTTTCGATACTTTCAAGGGTTTCAGCGATTCATGGCGAAATCGTATACAAACTAAGAAAAGGAAGTGGACATATGTCAGAAGTACTTACACGACAACAAGTACCCGTCGAGGAGACGTGGAACTTAGAGACGATTTATGCAGACGATCAAGCTTGGGAACAAGATTTTGAGGCGCTAAAAGCAAGCGTACCGGCCTTGGTCGAGTTCAAAGGGAAACTCGGAGAATCCGCGGCTTCTTTATTCGCAGGTCTGCAACTACGCGACGACATTTCGCGTCAATTGCATAAACTGTATACATACGCCCATATGCGCTACGACGAGGATACGTCGAACAGCCATTATCAGGCACTGAACGACCGTGCCGGTTCGCTCGCTGCCCAAATCTCGGCTCAGCTCGCGTTCATGACGCCAGAGCTGCTCGCCATCGATGAAAGCCAAATCGAGGCGTTCATGAGTGAGCACGAGTCACTCAACGTCTATCGCCACGCGTTCGACGAGTTGGCACAAGAACGTCCGCACGTGTTGACGGAAGCGGAAGAGGCGATTCTCGCCCAAGCCGGTGACGTCCTCGGGCAGTCGAGCTCGACGTTCGGCATGCTCAACAACGCCGACTTGAAGTTCCCGAAAGTGAAGAACGAGAAAGGCGAAGACGTCGAATTGACGCATGGCCGCTATATCACGTTCCTCGAATCAAGTGACCGCAGCGTCCGCGAAGGCGCATTCAAGGCGATGTACGGGACGTACGAGCAATATTTGAACACGTTCGCCTCGACGTTGTCAGGTAGCGTGAAAAAAGACAACTTCTATGCGACGGTCCGCAAGTTCGAGAGCGCCCGCCAAGCGGCGCTTCATCATAATGCCATCCCAGAATCCGTATACGACGGGCTCGTGGAGGCGGTGAACGAACGTCTCGACTTGTTGCACCGTTATGTCGCGCTCCGGAAACGGGCACTTGGTGTGGACGAGTTGCATATGTACGACTTGTATACGCCGCTCGTCAAAGACGTGGACATGAAAATTCCTTATGACGAAGCGAAAGACTTGATGGTCGAGGGGCTCGCGCCGCTCGGAGACGAGTACGTCCAAATCGTCAAAGACGGACTTGCTTCACGTTGGGTCGACGTTCGTGAGACACGTGGCAAGCGTAGTGGCGCCTATTCATCAGGCGCGTACGACACGCAACCGTTCATCTTGATGAACTGGCAGGACAACGTCAACAACTTGTTCACGCTCGCCCATGAGTTCGGCCATTCGGTCCATAGCCATTATACGCGGGCGACGCAGCCGTATCCGTACGGGGACTACTCGATTTTCGTGGCCGAAGTGGCTTCGACGACGAACGAGGCGCTCTTGAACGATTATTTGTTGAAGACGCGCACGGACCGCCAGGAGCGGCTCTATCTGTTGAACAATCAGCTCGAAACGTTCCGGGGCACACTGTTCCGTCAGACGATGTTCGCCGAGTTCGAGCACATGATTCATAAAGCGGCCCAAGAAGGCGTCTCGCTCACACCTGAGTATTTGAATGAGACGTATCTCGAGCTCAACAAGCGATACTTCGGAGACGAACTCGTTATCGATGGTGAGATTGCGTTTGAATGGGCCCGTATCCCGCACTTCTATTACAATTACTACGTCTATCAGTACGCGACAGGGATCTCAGCATCGGCCGCGTTATCGCAACAGATCATGGAAGAAGGCGAACCAGCTGTCCGTCGTTACATCGACAAGTTCTTGAAGGCCGGTTCGAGCGACTATCCGATTGAAGTATTGAAGGCGGCCGGCGTCGATATGACGACGAAAGCGCCGGTGCTCGCAGCACTCGATCAGTTCGAGGCCGTCCTCGACGAAATGGAGACGTTATTATTTCAATAAGAAGTATGGCGTGAACATTATGTGACAATATGAACAAAGTGCTTGTCACGTGGCGGCCGTCTCGGTATATTATAAGTGTGAAATCAATCACAAACCCCTTTATTGACCGTAAACTTTCTCCCAACCTGTGATCTGTATAGATACTCGGGTCGTGATGTTTTCCGTCCCCGCGGAGAACATCGCAAAAAACCCACGGCTCCCCGGCCGTGGGTTTTGTTGTGTCATTTATTCGTCGCCCAAGCTTGTCCGCTGCAACCTGGGACAGGTCGGCACCGTTGCTGGAGTGACAGTTTTTTCAGTTCTCTCTCGATGAGCGGCTTCTCGAGCTCCAAGATGAAGGCGAGCTCGGTGATGGTCGAGGCATCGTAGCGCCCCAAAACTTTCTCGACGTTCCACTCGGACTCCCGGGTTGGGACGTAACCGAGCAGTTCGGCCATGACGGCCTGATAGACGTCGTACGGGTACAATCCTTCGATTTTGAGTGCTTCGTCACGCGTGACGAACGTCAAAGCAGGAAGTGACTCAATTTCCCAATCTTTTAAGATCTCATGGTCAACAGCTAGAGCGCTGAGCAGTTGATTGGATTGGATATCGGCCGCCAACTCCTCGATGTCGAGCCCGTAATCGACGAACGAGCGGGCAATTTCCCACAAATCGCTGTCGCTAGAGCCATCCTTCAAAAAGATATCGTTTATATGCAGATGGCGTAAGAAACGCATCGCATGACGTTTCCCTTGTAACTCCATAGCCTTAATCATCGTGAGAAGGCGAACCTCTTCTTGACATCCGCCAACACAACTAGGAACCGTCGAAACCATACGGAAACGAATCAAATGCCCGTATTCAAGTTCGAGCTTTTTAATGAGCGTCATCACATGAAGTCCATCTGGATCAGAAATGTCCATGAAATAGAATAACTCTAATGGTTTATAGGTTGCTTGGATAGGAGATTCTTCCAGTGAACAGGATGACTCATTACATTGTTCTAGTTCCATTGTGTCGCCTCCTCTCGTAAACAAAAATCAAATATATCGTATGCTCATTGTAGCAACGAAAAAAAAAGGTTGGCAACGTATCTGCTCAACCTTGATTTCGACGCACCTTTTCTTCCATGAATCGAACGATTTTATTTTTAGCGGGACGAAGGGGAATGCCATGCTCGCGAAGGAGCTGTTCGAAAGCGATTTTCCCTCTCGCCTCGTCGGTCACTTCAAATTCTATTTCGTAGTCGTGAATCTCCAAATAATGACTTTCATCAAGGACGAGTAGGCCGTCCGGTGTCGCGATTTCGGCCCGTTTCGTCTCGAGACGGCCGAGGTGTTCGAGCGGTCCAGACAAGTTGAATGGAGCGAGCGCGGCCGTCATTTGATCATCGTGGATGATGCCGTATTTGAACAAGTTCTCGGCTTCCTCTTCGTTGATGGCGGCGTGCGTCTCGAGCAAGCCGACTTCATGCGGCTGCTTCAGTGTCAGCACTTGGCCGTTCTTTTTCTCACGGATGCGAAGGGCGGCACCATGGTTCTTCAGTTCGAACGTCGGCGTGTCAAAGTAGTCGTTGGCTTGCCATTTCACTTCGTCTGTCAAATCGTAGGCGGCGAGCAACATTTCGTACTCGTCTTTTGTCAACATCGATTTAAATTCAATTTCCACTTCTTGGGTCATAAATCATCGCTCCATTCTATGAACAATTGTTGGTTTATGATACCATACAATCGGATACATACGGAAAAAGCAGGGCTTTCCGATACGAACGAAAGTGGTGACAGCATATGCAATCCATGGATTGGGATCAATATTTAGTGCCGTATCAAATCGCGGTCGATGAACTGAAAGTGAAATTCAAGGCGATTCGAAAGCAATATAAATCTCAAAATGACCATTCTCCCATTGAGTTTGTCACCGGAAGAGTGAAGCCGGTCGGCAGCATCCTCGAGAAGGCGAAACGAAAGCAGATTCCTTATGACAAATTGTCGACGGAGATGCAAGATATCGCCGGACTCCGCATCATGTGCCAATTCGTGGACGATATCGTCCACGTCCTCGAACTGCTCCATCATCGGACCGACTTTAAAATCGTCGAGGAACGCAACTATATCACGAACCAAAAGGAATCGGGCTATCGGTCGTACCATTTGATTCTCGAGTACCCGGTGCAAACGATTCATGGCGAGTTCCCGACACTCGTCGAGGTCCAAGTACGGACGCTCGCGATGAACTTCTGGGCAACAATCGAGCATTCGCTCAACTATAAATACGACGGGGATATGCCGCTCGAAGTTCAAGAGCGTCTGCGGCGAGCGGCCGAGGCGGCGTTCTTGCTGGATGCCGAGATGAGCCAGCTTCGCGTCGAGATTCAAGATGCACAGCAAGTGTTCCGGGATAAAGAAATGAACGTCCAGACGGACCAAGACTAGGGGGCCACGGCATGCAGTTTGCGATTGTAGCACGGGGAGACGCGCGGTCGGCTGACATCGCGCAAGAGTTGACGAATAAATTGACCGAAGCGGGGCATTCGGTTTCGAAAGAGCCACGCATTGTCGTCTCAGTCGGAGGCGACGGGACGATGCTGCAGGCGTTCCACGAGTATATCGACCGGCTCGATCAGACGTTGCTCGTCGGCATCCACACAGGCCATCTCGGATTTTACGCCGACTGGCAACCGGATGAACTCGATGAGTTGACGGAGATGATTACAAGCGAGTCGTTCGAACCGGTTTCATACCCGCTCGTCGAGGTACTCATCGATTACGAGGATGGGACGACCGATCGACAGCTCGCCATGAACGAATGTACGATTAAAAACTATAAGCGCACACTCGTCTGTGACTTATCGATTCGCGATGATTACTTCGAGACGTTCCGGGGCGACGGGTTGTGTATCTCGACGCCGTCCGGGTCGACGGCCTATAACAAAGCGCTCGGCGGGGCCATCGTGCATCCGTCCATCGAGGCGATTCAAGTGACGGAGATGGCGTCCATCAATAACTTGGTATACCGCACGATCGGGTCACCGCTCTTATTGCCGAAACATCATCAAGTGAAGATTGCTCCGCACACGAAAACCGAGTTTGAACTCGCGTTCGATCATCAAGAAGCGTTGTCGTGGTCGAACGTGCGCTCCATCCGCTGTGCGGTCGCGAAAGAAAAAGTGACGTTTGCCCGGTTCCGGCCGTTCCCATTTTGGCGACGGGTCCGCGAATCGTTCATTGAAGAAGGGAAGTAACCGATGTACGGATTTACATTGCGTCGCGTCGCGGAGACAACCGTCCCGTTGCGCGACTTTTTAATGACAGACTGTGGCATCTCACGAAAGATGTTGACCCAAATCAAACAAGGCGGCCTCATCCTCGTCGATGGCAAGCCTCGCACCGTCCGCTATGACATCCGAGCAGGGGAGGCAGTGACCGTCCACTTCCCGGTCGAACAGCCCGCCGAGACGATGTTCCGTTCCAAGCGGCCGCTCACGATCCTATTTGAGGATGACTATTTGCTCGCGGTCGACAAACCGGCAGGCATTGCGACAATCCCGTCCCGGCTCCATCCGGATGATACACTCGCCAACGCCGTGCTCGGCTATTATGAACAGATTGGATTGCAGTCGGCGATTCACGTCATCAACCGGCTCGACCGTGACACAAGCGGGGTCGTCCTGTTCGCAAAATATGCATACGTGCATCATCGCTTTAGCGAGTTGCAACAGACTGGCGGCTTGTCGCGGACGTATCTCGCGTTAGTCGAAGGGCCGCTTGAACCACAGACGATCGATGCCCCAATCGGCCGCGCCCCCGATTCGATTATGGAGCGAATCGTGACAGCGGACGGACAGCATGCTGTCACACATATTCTCGAAGTGGAGCCGCATGGCGCATATACGGCACTATCGATTGCCCTTGAGACCGGTCGGACGCATCAAATCCGGGTCCATCTGCGCCATATCGGCCATCCGTTGCTCGGGGATACGATGTACGGCGGTAAGACCGTCCTCGACCGTCATGCGCTCCATAGCGCTTCGGCGGCGTTTCATCATCCATTGACCGGCGAGAAGCTGATCATCCAAGCCGCTGACCCGGCTGATTTCCAATTCATCCTGTAACAACAATAGTCCCGCACTCGGATGAGTGCGGGACTATTGTTTAGTCGTCGTCGAACATATACGTTTTTGATTTAGAGGCGACGTTCATGACGAGCCCGATGGCGATCATGTTCATGATGATCCCGGTCCCACCATAACTGATGAACGGTAACGTCAGACCGGTGATCGGGAGGACGCCGATCGTCATCCCGATGTTTTGGAAAATTTGGAACGTGAACATGGCGATGACGGCCGTGACGATGTAGCTTCCGAACGGACTGCTCGCTTCGAGGGCGATATGGATCATTCGGTACAAGAACAAGAAGAAAACGATAATCACAATCGCTGCTCCGATAAAGCCATAATGCTCGGCGATGACGGCGAAGATGAAGTCGGTTTGCGACTCAGGAAGATAGACGAGCCCTTGTCCATAGCCGGCCCCGAACATTTGACCAGATCCAATCGCTTGAAGCGATTTAATTAACTGGAACGCCAGGTCATCGGAATACTCATACGGGTAAATCCAAGCTTGGAATCGATTCAAGGCGTGGCCTGGCACGAAACTTTGTAACAACTCGAAATGCGAGAAGAACAAATACATGAAGCCACCAATCGTTAAGGCAGCGGCGCTGAACAATCCGAGCAACCACTTCCACCCGATACCAGACACGATGATAATCGCTCCGAGCATCGTGATCAACACGAGCCCTGTGCCTAAGTCTGGTTGCGTCACAATCAGCGCGAGAGGCGGAATGGCGAGGAGCACCAATTTCATTAATAGCCATGTGTCCTGTTGGGACGAACCGTAGCGTTTATTATGGTCATAGACGATTGTCGCCATGGAAATAAGTAAGAACAGCTTCATGAATTCGGCTGGCTGGAAACTGAAGCCCGGTACGTTATACCAGCCGTACGCCCCGTTAATGTTCGGAACGAGGGTCGTATCTCGTAGCGGAATCAAACCGGCTAGTAGCAATAACCCGAAGCCATACAAATACCAGTGTATTTTTCGCAACTGTTCATATTCGATGGTCATGATGGCGAACATGGCGAAGAACCCAATGATGTAGCGGATTCCTTGGTCAAATGCGAAATTAATATGTTGCAATCGCGTCGGCAACATCGGTTGGGCCGTATAGATGGCACCTAAACTGATGATCATCAAGAAAAAGACGATTGTCAAAAGTGTTGTGTCTAAACTTTTAAAATAAGATTGAATGCGGTTCATGATGAAGTCGTCTCACCCTTTCTCTACGTATTTTATCTTACCGTAAGTTAAAAAAATCGCAATACGTTACGCGCTAGTTGACAAAACAGACACCATTCTGTAATCTGATAACAGATATTATCACCAGGTACTAAAAAAGGGGAGTTTACGATGTCAATCTATCCAACGTTAACGAATAAGACGTATGTCGTCATGGGAATCGCCAATAAACGCTCGATCGCTTGGGGAATCGCGAAGACGCTCGACGCAGCAGGCGCGAAGCTCGTGCTCACATATGCGGGCGAACGCTTCAAGTCAGGACTCGAGTCGCTTGCAGCCGACTTGAACGGAGAAGCCTTGCTCTTAGAGTGTGACGTCACGAACGACGAAGCCATCGACACGACGTTCCGGGCGATTCATGAACAAGCAGGCCCGATTCAAGGGATTGCGCACTCGATCGCATTCGCAGACAAAGAAGCGCTCCGCGGTGAATTCTCAGAGATGACACGCGGCCAGTTCGCGCAAGCGCTCGATATTTCGGCATACAGCTTGACGGCTGTCGTCAAAGCGGCCAAACCGTACTTCGCAGAAGACGCATCGGTCATCACGCTCACATATCTCGGCGGCGAGCGCGTCGTCCCGAACTATAACTTGATGGGTGTCGCCAAGGCGGCGCTCGACTCGAGCGTCAAATATTTGGCGAACGAGTACGGCCCACACGGCGTCCGCGTCAATGCGATCTCGGCCGGCCCGATTCGGACGTTGTCGGCTAAAGGAGTCGGCGACTTTAACAGCATCTTGTCTGAACTCGAGCAAAAAGCGCCATTGCGTCGCAACGTCTCGGTAGAAGAAGTGGCCTCGACCGGCCTGTTCCTCTTGTCGAGCATGGGCAGCGGCGTGACAGGGGAAGTCATCCACGTCGATAGCGGTTATCACATTTTATAAAGATGGGAAAGGGCGTAGCGATACGCTCTTTTTTGTATTATCGGGGAAGAATTTCGGGTAAGGACTTGTGAAGGAGGTTGGATCATGGGTCCTTATCAGATTGATTTCACAGTCGTCCAATATGGAAATCGCCAAGTTCAACCAACAGAACGGGCGAACATCGAGCCGGTCACACGCATTCAACGTGTCCAACGAATCCGGCCCCGTCAAGAAGAATGGTTAGAAGCCGAACAACAAAACAGCCCCGGTCGTTTCGTCGACCGGAGCGTGTAATCTTATCCGCGGAACCGGAACGTCTCATAGACGTTCCATGTTTCGTTTTCGAGCTCATACATGACGGCCATGCGATTGATCGTCTCCTCGAAATGCACTTGTTCCATTCGCATCCGTTCGAGCACGTCGAACAGTTCGGCATCGGTCAAGTCTTGACCGATGGTGATATGCGGCAGAAACTCGTATTTCGGAGGCTGCTTGAGCAGACCGTCGTGCAGTTTGTCGTGAAGCGCCGACAGTTCGCGCGTCGGCAATACTTTTAAGTAGAGGACGTTGTTCGTCGGTGCGAACGAGCGGACCCCGTCGATTTTCAATTGAACCGGTTTGGTCGAGTCTGCGACTAGCTGGAGATACTCGAGCACTTTCGGCAAATCGGCCTCGTCGATTTCAGTGCGTTCCTTGATCGTCACGTGAGGTGAGATCAACGCATACTTCGTGTCGTATCGCTTCCGATACGAGTTGGCGAAGTCTTGAACTTGTTTTGATGGAAATAAGACTACCCCAATCTTCATTCCAGTTCCCCCTTTATAAAGTGGTCTACTTTTTTATGATGACCGATTTATTGAATGAAGTCAAAGCGGGCTTAGTCTTTTTTTCGAGTTTTCAGTATAATAGACATTGAGTACTTCAAGAAGCTCTTCTCGAGATGAAAGGATGTGTAGCGGGATTGTTCCCGCATCTATGATGAAACATGTACCACACTCACGCGATGTACGCGACGCGGCACGGGCTCGCTTGATTGAACGAGGCGTATCGATCGAATCGATCGCCGAAATCGTCTATCAAATGCAAGCACCGTATTCGCCACACTTGTCATTGAAAGACTGCATGGACTCGGTCGAGGCCGTGTTAGATAAACGCGAGCTCCAACACGCGATTCTCGTCGGGTCGGAACTCGACATGCTCGCCGAGCGCGGGCAATTGTCGGAGCCGCTCTTGTCGATCGTGGCGTCGGATGAAGGTTTGTTCGGTGTCGATGAGACGATTGCGATCGGGGCCGTCAACACATATGGTTCGATTGCCGTGACGACGTTCGGATACTTAGACAAAGCGAAAATCGGGATCATCAAACAGCTCGACACGAAAATGGACGACGGCCAAGTCCATACGTTCATGGATGACCTCGTCGGTGCCATCGCGGCGAACGCCTCAGGTCGGTTGGCGCACCGTCTGCGTGACATGACCGACTTCGGCGAAGACGAGATGCGGGAACGGAAAGGGTTGTATTGATGACTTCTCGCTCACAAGAGCTGGCGATCACCGGGACGATTGGATTCATTCTCTTCTCGGTGGTCGTCGTTTTAGGTTGGGTTGTACCGGTCGACCGCTTCGTCACGGCTTCGCTTGAACCGCTCGCTGGACCATTGTTCGTTTATGTGACCGAGCTCGGCAGTGTGAAAGTGTTGATTGGTCTATCCTTTATTGGCATGCTCTATTTCTTATGGCGAGGGAACCGCTTTGAGGCGTTCCGTTTGCCGATTGTCGTCATTGCCACGCTTCTCGTGACACAAGTGTTGAAGCTCGTGTTCGAGGTTGACCGACCGTCAATCGATGCCGCGCTCGACGCGACGACATATAGCTTCCCGAGCGGTCACGCCTCTGGATCACTCGCCTTGTACGGTATGCTGGCGATCTTGATGTACCGCCGCAATGAAAACTTGATCGGGTTCGGCTTGCTTGTCGCGATGGTGTTGGCCGTCTCGCTCAGCCGGGTCATCTTGAACGTCCACTATTTTAGTGACGTCATCGGCGGGTGGCTCGTCGCGCTCGTCATCGTGGCAGGGTCAGAAGTAATAAGGAGGAAACGAAATTGATTTTAGTCTCACAAGTCGAAACATGGTTGTTCATGGACCAAACTCGAGCGGACGCGGCCGACGCCCCGACGATTTTGGTCGAAAAAGATGCGTCCGGGGCCAAGTCATTCACGGCGATGCGAACGTTGTTCCAACTCAAGAAGTGGACGGGACAACGCCGCTTCGTGCCGCTCTTATCGTGCGATGAGACGGCGTATCGAGCCTATGAAGTGTTTCATGTAGACGCGGTCCCGCCGTTCGCCATCCTCGACTCGGGCCGAGTCTTATTAAAGGACAACGAAGTGGATGCGGCCTATGCGGTTGCCCTCGACGACGCTGCGCCAAAAACGTACGGTGAACGGCTCGCGTTTGTAGCCGATTATGTGGAACGGGCACTCGGTGAAACGGTCGTGCTCGCCATCGATGAGCCGGTCGCGTCGCATCCTCAGGTGCCGGAAGATGTGTTCGTACCGGAAAATGTGATGCAGACGAGTGAACGATTGTTCGCCTGGGCAAACCGACAACAGACGGAGAGGGATGAAGTGAAATGAACGAGTGGGAACCAAAAATTCAAGAACTTCTCGACGGGACGGTCGACGAACTCATCGTCCCGAAAGACGACTTTTTGACGGTCCGTTCGCTCTTGGTCGACAAGGGCTGGCTATTTGAAGTCGTCGGTGAAGCGAAACACGGCGGCGTGACGATTTATCGGAAAAACGAACAAAGCGCGTCCTCATAAGAGGAACGCGCTTTGTTCGTTTAGGCGTTAGAAGCCAATTTGATTTTTTGTCGTTTTAACTTGTGTAATAACCAGGCATGTAACACTTCACAAGAATGGTGAGGAAGGGTCAGTTCGACAAGTGGGTGTGACTGACCGAATATAGTGAAGCGCGAATGGTCCTCGTCGAGCATTGAGACTTGAATATCGGTCGCTTCTTGAAGCGAAATCCGTTGCTCGCCGGCTACTGCATCTTTTAGTTTCAGCATTTTTCCATTCGTCGCAAACTTGGTGAACGAAGACATTCCCTGTACTTTCAGTTGTTCCATCTCGTGTATCTATTCATCCGCGTGATGAATAGATTTTCACCTCGCTTTCTCTATATTGCCTTCCATTCCTCCAGAAGGTTATTCCTAGTATACCCTCCTCGCGATAAAAGAAAAGAGTTAATTTAACGAAAAATTAAGACAATTTGTTATCAATTTATAAAAATAGTGTCTCAGGCGCTTGGTGATGGGATTTGAAACGTAATCCGTATGAGCGGGATAACAAAAAAGAACCTGATTGGCTCAGGTTCGATAAAGATTATTGCACGGGTGAACTCAAAATCGTTCAATCTCCCACGTACGACGGCGATACGTCAATTGTCCTTTCAACGCGATCGATTCTTTTTTCGCATCAAAGTCTTCTTCGAGCACCGACATGTCCTCGTAACGCCCGGCGACATAGAAGGCAATCGAGACTTGCCGATTGAACAGGCTCCGCTTCGTATGATCGAAATCGATAATCAACCCTTGCGGTGATAACGCCAAAATCTCATCGATGACCGGGAGCGGGATTGGGACGAAACTGATGTTGCGAATGTCGCGGTCGAGCTTGCTTTGCAGCACGCTCTGCAAGAAGTGCGAGATCGTCGACCAGTCTTTTATGTACAGGCTGCTATGACGATCATTCGATTCGTTGAAGAAGGCAATCTCGTTTTGAATCGAGTTCAGGAAAGGTCCTTTTAAGCCACGTTCCATATGACTGAGGAACAAGATTTCAGCGATCTCGTGATCCGATAACGATTCAAGCAGATGATAGTCAGGAAAGTCGATGGCGGTGAAACTCGTTTGGTTATTTAAATACTTGGTCGAGAACGTCGACAGTTCGTGCGCCTCGATATAGCGGAACCGGGTCCGGGACGACTGTCTCATCCCTTTCATGTCCGTCCGACAAATAATCATCGGGCGGGCGAGTGATAACGCCTCGGTGACATCGTTTAAAGTCACGCCATGCAGTGTAAAACGTTGCAGTTCTCGGTCTTGTTTAATATAGAACAACTGTTTTGACATATTTATCCCCTCAGTTCGAAGTCACTATAATTTGATTTTAGCAAATCCATTCGGGGTGCGCCATGTTTGAGCGGTTCTAGAGGATTGAGATGATGGTTTTTTTGGGAAAATGGTTATAATTGAGGAAAAGAAGCAGAAAGGCGGATTCCATATGTGGGGGTTGAAAAAAAGCTTTCCCGAGCTCGTGACGAGTCGGTTCATCTTAAGGGAACTCGAACCCCGTGACGCAAGGGCACTCTATGTGATTCTTTCGACCGAGGAAGTGATGCGTTATTACGGGTCCGATCCTTTGCTGGCCGTCTACGAGGCGAAGAACGTCATCGCTTATTTCAAAGATCAGTTTCAGCAAGGAAAAGCGATTCGCTGGGCGATCTGTGACCGCGAAACGAACGAACTGATTGGGACGATCGGCTTTCACAACTGGACCCCGCAGTATTTTCGGGCCGAAATCGGCTTCGAGGTCGCGCCGAGCCATTGGCGCCAGGGTGTCGCGTTCGAGGCGGCGTCTGCCGTCATTCGATACGGGTTTGACGAGTTCAAGTTTCATCGCATCTCGGCGCTCGTCGCCCCGGGGAACGAAGGGTCGAACCGGTTGGTGCAAAAGCTCGGCTTTACGGAGGAAGGGCTGCTCCATGACTATGCGTATAGTCACGGACGTTTCATGGATTTGACGATGTATCGTCTCTTGAAAGACGAATGGAATGAAAGGGAGGAATGACGTTGAGACAAGTTGTGCTGTTACATGGATTGTGTGGATCACCTGACTATTTTGAGGAACTTATCCCATTGATGGACGCGGACGTATACGCGCTGATATTACCGGGACATTCCGGGACGGAGGCTGGACCAGAGACGATGGATCAGTTTGCGGATTGGGTGCTTTCTGAAATAAAACTGCGCGATCTTAAGCGTCCAATTGTGCTCGGTCATTCGTTCGGGGGCTACATCACGACCAACCTCGTCCGCCGTCATCCGGATGCGCTATCTGGTTTCGGATTGATTCATTCGACAGCGGCGGCTGATCCAGAGCCTGCCAAAGCGAAGCGGAATGAAGCCATCGAACGAGTGATGGAAGAAGGGGTACATCCGTTCATCGACACGATGATTCCGAGTGTGTTTGCCGCTGATTCCGACACCGCGTTGATTGAACGCGCTAAGCAAATCGGCTACGAGATGTCAAAAGAAGGAATCATTTCCGCGCAGATGGCCATTCGCGACCGTGCCGATGAAACGGAGACGGTCCGGTCGACGAAATTGCCCGGTCTCTTCCTCTATGGATCTAGTGATCCGAACATGGATGCGGAACGCGCTTTCCTAGGGGCGGACCGTCATACGAAACAGACGGTACCGGCTAGCCATATGGGGATGATGGAACAGCCAGAACGAGAAGCGCAACTCATCAATGATTGGCTCAAGGAGGTACAGGATGTCTAAATTCAAACTCGTTGCCGTATCAGGAAGTCTTCGTAAGGCGTCATATAACACGGCGCTGCTCCATTCCATCATCGAGCTCGGGCAAGATTGGTTCGACGTCGAGATCGCTTCGATTGAGATGCCGCTCTATAACGACGACTTGATCGACCCGGATGAACCCGAAGTCGTACGCAACTTCAAACGAGCCGTGCGTGAGGCGGACGGTCTGCTCGTCGTCACCCCGGAATATAACCACAGCATCCCGGGTGTGTTGAAGAACGCAATCGATTGGCTGTCGCTCGAACCAGGCACGCCGCTCCGTGAGAAACCGGTCATGATTGCCGGGGCGTCTCCGGGTATGCTTGGGACGGCGCGATGTCAAATACATCTCCGTCAAGTATTTGCCACAAATCGTGCTAACGTTTTACCAGGAAATGAAATCTTTATCACACATTGTAAAGAAAAGATTGATGATACTGGATTACACGATGAAAAGTCTCGGCAACAAATCGACCGAGTGTTATCCGAGTATTATAACTGGATTGATTTTTGGAAGCGTCACGCAAAAAATTAACTTGAAGTCGCCCTAATTGTTTGATAGAAATGAATTGTGAAAACAAACACAAAGGGAGCGACGACAAACATGCAAACGTATATTGAACTGTATAATGGCGGCGAGTTGGAGGACCGGGCAATCATCAATGACGGGATGACGTTCGGCCGGGTGACGATTGTGGAATTGTTCTATCAAACGAGCCATATCTTCGGATACGTCAAAACCGATGGGGAGAAGCGCTTCTTCCTTGAGCCTGTGTCAGCAGATGATACGTTCATCGTCGAAGGAGAAGAGTATTCGCTCCAACAGTTCATCGCCCTATTTTGATTGTTCACGACGCAAGCGACTCGCTTGCGTTTTTTTGTCGTTTTCGTCACGATTGAGAGTGAGGTGATGAGAATGAAATTAGTAGCAATCGAACCAACTCCAAGTCCAAATAACTTGAAGATTATCGTCGAACCGGCGTTCACGGGCCGTGGTGTCACGTATGACAAGGCGAGCCGTGATATGCCGCCGATCATTGAAGACATCGTCGGCTTACGCGGGGTCAAGTCGGTCTACGCTGTCTCCGACTTCCTCGCCGTCGAACGCCATCCGAAACATGACTGGCACGACGTCATGAACGAGATTCGCCGCGCGTTCGGGGAAGACGTGCCGGAAGTCGAGGCAAGCCAAATGGCGGCGGACTACGAACCGGTGCACGTCTCGGTCCAGTTCGTCCTCGATGTGCCGATGCAATTGAAACTCGTCAAAGGCGATTCGGAAAAACGGGTCGGCCTGTCAAAACGGTTCGTCGACGCCGCACTTGACGTGCAGGCCCAAGTGAAAAACGTCATCCAAGACCGACGCTGGGTCGAACAAGCCCCGCGTTACGGTGAGCTCGAGGATGTGAGTGTCGTCGCGCAAGAAGAACTCGAGGCGGCGTATCCTGAAGAGCGGGTCGCTCGCATCGTCGCCCGGGCGTTTGGCCGGGAAGCCGACTATGAAGCCAATGCGAACCAATTGCAATCAGACGATTGGAAAGCACGTTTGGCGTTCTTGGACGAGCTCGAGATTACCCCGGACAACATGGTGTACTTCCGCCGCGCCCTCGAGGACAAGGTGATGGCCATCCGTCGACAAGCGGTCGTCATGATTGGCATGTTCGAAGAGAATCGGGAAGAGTATGTCACGTATATCGAACAGGCGCTCGTCGACTCGTCACCGATTGTACGGCGTACGGCCGGCGACACGGTGTCCGATTGGGCGTTGCCGCAGTCGCAACCGTCGATGATTGAGGCGCTCAAGGATAAGAGCAAGCTCGTCCGGTGGCGGGCCGCTCGATTCTTGTTCGACTGCGGAGATGAACAGGCCGTACCCGCCCTCAAAATCGCCGAAGACGATCGTGAGTTCGAGGTGTCGTTGCAGGCACGCCTTGCCAAAGAACGGATTACGAGCGGGGAAACGGCACTCGGGACAGTGTGGCAACAAATTTCAAACCGAACGAAGTAACAAATCATTCGACAATCATGAATTTAATTTTTTTACAGTTACAGGAAGAGAGACGAATCGGATTGCGATTCGTCTCTCTTTTTGCACGAATAATTTGATAATTCATCCAAATGACTAACAATCGATACCAGCAATTCGACAGTTGGGTAAACGGGTCTTTTGGCCTGTCGAACGATGGGACGTTATTCTCAATATAATCGTTGATACACTATACATATCTTATAACCGAAAAGGAGCCACACTCATGATGCTTTTTGCAGAAACACCAGAACTCGTAGCCTATAAGGAAGTCGTCGATGGTATGATCACGGTCATCTTTGAGTCGATTCACAGCGAGACGTTCTCGATCTCTGCACAAGTTCGGTCCGATATCGACGTCGCTGACGCGTTGTTCATGACAGGATGGCAGCAATACGTGGAAAACGTCCAAGTTTCATAATAAAGGTGAATAATATCCGTAAACCCATTACAAACGTCTGCACGAACGTTTACACTAGTGCTATAGACGTTTTTTTATTTTTCGGAGGAGAGTGGGATACGTGAAGAAAACTTGGTTATTGGCAATCGTTACGGCGATGATGTTGGTCGTCGCGGCTTGCAGCAAAGAAGAAGCGAACCCGAGCGATGTGGACGGTAACGCGTCGACACCGCCTGCCTTATTGACACTCGAGACGGACGTGAGCTACGATGCCGAGTCCAAACAGTTGTCGGCGACGGTATCGATGACGAATCCGAACGAGGAGCCCGTCAACGTGACGTTCAATTCGTCGCAACGCTTTCAGATGACGGTAATGAACGGGGATACGACCATCTTCGACTATGGCAGTGAATATATGTTCACAGAATCGATTATCGAAGAGACGTGGGCACCAGATGAGAAGAAAGTGTTCGATGAAGTATTCCCACTCACGCTCGAAGCGGGTGAGTACACGGTGGACTTCGTCGGTCTGGCCCAAGTCGAAGGTGCACCTGAGATGGCGGTCACCGATCAACAGTCGCTGACCGTTGAAGCTTCCGAGGTGCCGACTGAAGAAACACCGGAAGAGCCGGCCGAAGAAACGACGGAAGAAACGACAGAAGAACCCGTTGAAGAGCCGAGCGACCAACCCGCGCAAACGGACGGTTCGTTCCGCGATGTGGCCATCAAATTGAACGGTAACGCGATCGATGTTTCTGGATACACGGACGTCGAAGAGTTCGAATGGAGCGTGTCGGACGGTCATAATCTATATGCCCAAGGTGCGGCCGAAGTGACAAGTGGCAGCTTCACATTTGGTGTCTTAATGGATGAAGAACTACCGGCAGGAAAAGCATTATTCTTGGAGATGACACCGATCGGCGGCGACGTCGCATCGTTCCGCATTCAATAACCGGACGACGGAAACTTAGGTTTCCGTCGTTTTGTTTCGGGAATGAAACAAGTTGACGGCATTCATAGATTGTCAGACAATTAGGCAAACCGATATCAGATAGGGAGGAAGTTGAGAATGCAGCAACATATTATTGAGACAACACACGTCAAACCATCCATCAACCCAGCCGAAGAGATTCGTCGCCGAATCGATTTTTTAAAGGCTTATGTCAAACGAGCAGGCGCGAAAGGGCTCGTCCTCGGCATCTCGGGAGGACAAGACTCAACGCTCGCCGGCAAGCTCTGCCAGCTGGCGATGGAAGAATTGCGTGAGGAAACAAGTGCGGACTTTACATTCTACGCCGTCCGTCTGCCCTATGGCGAGCAACATGACGAGGCCGACGCCAAACGTGCCCTCGACTTCATTCGACCGGACAAAACGTTCACGGTCAACGTGAAACCGGCCGTCGATGCCTCAGCCAACTCGTTCCATGAAGCGACGGGACTCGAACTTGGCGACTTCCATAAAGGGAACACGAAAGCGCGCGAGCGGATGAAAGTGCAATACGACATCGCAGCCACGTACGGTGCCCTCGTCGTCGGCACGGACCATGCGGCCGAATACGTCACTGGTTTTTACACGAAGCACGGGGACGGGGCGGCCGACTTGACGCCGCTCACAGGATTGAACAAGCGCCAAGGGAAAGCGTTGCTCCATGAACTTGAAGCGCATGAGAGCTTGATTTACAAAGTGCCGACGGCTGATTTGGAAGATGACAAACCGGGACTCCCGGACGAGGTCGCTCTCGGGATGACGTATGATCAACTTGATGACTATCTCGAAGGGAAGTCAGTCGATCCAGCCATCGCTGAACGGATTGAGACAATCTTCAAACGGTCGCGCCATAAGCACCATATGCCAGCTTCGCTCTATGACGAGTGGTGGCAGTGATCTTAAGAACCAGCCCCCGGCTGGTTCTTTTTTTATGTGGTAGCTTTCGAACCGTCCCGTTAGGCGCCCATGCTTTCAGCAGGCAATCCCGAAGCCTCCTCGCGCCGAATCCGGCACTGCGAGGTCTTCGTCGGATTGCTTTCCTGCATGAGTCAGGGCGCCACGGGCCGGATCGAAGGGACTTCACTATGCTACAGATTAATCGATGTCAAAAGCCGGCAATCGAACTCCTAGGGGAGAGCGATGCAAGGATGACCCCGTAAAGCGCGATTCACGATGCGGAGGCATCCGCATCGCCCCAGGAACGGAGGGTGCCGGCCAAAGCAATCGTAAATAAAACAAAAGAACCGATCCATAGACCGGTTCCATTTTGACGAATGATTCATTAGCGCTTCGAGCGTGTCGGCACGAATTGGATGAACAAGATGAGCGTGAACGCGATCAAGCTGAGCAGCGGGATCGTGAGGAATCCGAAGTAGTTCACCCAACGAATCAAACAGTCGTTACTGCAGAACGCGTCGCCGTTCGGGATGCGTTCGAGAATGACGTGATAGAGGGCGATTGCCCAACCCGCCCCGGCCATGAGACCGACGAACAATTTGTTCACAGCACGGTTAGAGAGCAGTACCGTCAAGTAATAGATGGCGAGCGGATACATAAATATGCGTTGGAACCAGCATAACTTGCATGGCACGTACAGCATGATTTCCGAGAAATAAAGACTGCCAAGCGTCGCGATGGTGGCGACAATAAAGGCAAAATGATGACGTTGCATCTGATTTCCTCCTGACGATTCAAAACTAATCGACAAACATGATATGATACAGTGAAGCAATAACGTATCCAGTATACAATCTTTGAAACGATAGAGAAATAGGTGACGTCATGCAAGTATCAGAAGTGGAAGTGTTAATCGTCCTCGCCGAAGAGTTGAATATGCGGAAAGCGGCGGAGCGCTTGTTCGTCTCCCAGCCCGCACTCAGTCAGCGCCTCGTCACAATCGAGCATCAGTGGGGCAAGAAAATTTTTGTCCGTTCGACACGGGGCCTCGCGCTCACGCCGGACGGTGAAAAAATCATCGACTTCGCGAAGAAGATGTATAGCGAGGAGCAGGAGCTGCGTGGGGAGTTGACAGCGCAACAAGGTGAGGTGTACGGTACATTAAAAATCGCCGTCGCATCCATCATGGGTCAGTATTGGCTACCGCGTGTTTTGAAGCGATTCGTCGAGCGGTATCCATCGGTTCGAGTCAAACTCGTCACGGGCTGGTCAAGCGAGATGATGCGCTATATGCTAGAGGAAAATTTCCATATCGGCATCATTCGCGGGAATCCGGATTGGCGCGGCGAGAAGATGAAATTGTTCTCAGATTCGCTTCACCTGGTCGACTTGCGGATGACCGATTTGAAACAATTAAAAAATAACGAGCGTTCGTTCATTCAATTCAAGAGCGACTCGACGTATTATCAGGAAATTTTGGAGTGGTGGCAAGAGCGCTTCTCGAGTCCGCCGCTCACGACGCTCGTCGTCGACCAAATCGAGACGTGCAAACAGATGGCGTTACACGGAATCGGATTTGCGATTTTACCTGAGTCGACGATTCGTGATGTCGAGGCGATCAATAAGATTCCGCTCACGTCGTCGGACGGGATTCCGCTTGTCCGGGATACGTGGATGTTATCGACCGAGTCGATGCTTAAGTTGGCGCAAGTGAAGGCGTTTTGGGAGATTGTTGATGAAGTGACGAAGGAGAGTGTGGAATGAGTTGGGCAATTGAGGCAAGACGGCAATTACATTTGATTCCAGAACGAGGCTATGAAGAGTTCAAGACACAGGCGACGCTTGAAGAACTGATTCGATCCTTAAACTCACCGAGAGTGCACATCTCGCATTGGCGTACCGGTTTGTTTGTCCGCATCGACGGGCTTGTCGGCGAAAAGACGATTGGTTACCGGGCCGACATGGACGGCTTACCAATCACCGAAGAGACCGGCCTTGAGTTTGCCTCGGTTCATGAAGGGATGATGCACGCCTGTGGCCATGACGTTCATATGGCAATCGCTCTCGGGTTGATTAAGCGAGCCGTCGAAGAGCCGCTCGACCATCACCTCGTCATCTTCTTCCAACCAGCCGAAGAAGGTCCGGGCGGAGCTGAGCCGATGGCCATGTCGGAACTGTTCTATCATTTCCGTCCCGATGCGATGTTCGGACTTCACGTCGCACCAGAATATCCTGTCGGCACGATCGCATCACGTCCAGGTGTATTGTTCGCGAGTGCGCGCGAGTTGCATCTGACGATTCATGGGAAAGGCGGGCATGGTGCCTTCCCACACGCAGGAATTGATGCCGTCATCGTCCAGGCCGCATTGATTATGCAGCTGCAAACAATCGTCTCACGGAACATCGACCCGATGGGCAGCGCGGTCATCTCGATCGGGAAAGTGATGGCTGGGACGAAAGAGAACATCATCGCGGACACGGCGAAGCTCGACGGTACGATTCGGGCCTTGTCGGACAAGGAGATGGTTGTGCTCGAACGACGCATCCGTCAAATCATCGCCGGGGTGGAGATGACGTATAACGTCCACATCGACCTCGAGTTCGGCAATCGTTATCATGAGGTCGTCAACGACGAGCGTTATTTGTTCCAATTCGAAGAAGTGGTCGAGGAAGTCGGATACTCATACAAGACGTGCGTACCGGCCATGACCGGTGAAGATTTCGGATACATGCTGAAACAAGTACCAGGCTTTATGGTCTGGCTCGGCGTGAACGATATGGGGTCGGGACTACACCAATCGACGCTCAATCCGGATGAGCGGGCCATTGATGTCGCCATCGAGCTGTTCGATCATTTCTTTAGAACGGCCATCATTAAATGAAGCGAGCGGACACGATGGTGTCCGCTTTTTTGTATGAAATGTGTAGAATTGTGCGTGAACCGTTAAAATTTCGGGAAAAAAGTAAGAGTTGTAAAGCGTCGATATTGTTAAGCTTGCTCAAATGTGAACATTTTGCGAACTCAAGCATTGAGACATTACAGCGCTATATAAAATCATTATGATAAGGGTATCCAAGGGAAATCATCTGTGATGTTGCGCGATAGACATTGGTTTTACGCGCTAGAGAGAGATAGGAGGTAATCAATAGATGTTTCAAGATCCTGTCCTGATGAGCCGGGCGTTAACGGCACTCACGTTGGGTTTCCACGTGATATTTGCCACAATCGGCGTCGGGGTTCCATTACTCATTTTATTGGCAGAGTTTCTAGGTATTAAAAAGAAAGATCCGAAATACACCTTGATGGCCCGTCGTTGGTCACGGGGCTACGTCGTCACAGTAGCGGTCGGTGTCGTGACAGGTACGGCAATCGGGCTCCAGCTGTCTTTACTTTGGCCGAACCTTATGCGGGTCGCCGGTCAAACGATCGCACTTCCACTGTTCATGGAAACGTTCGCCTTCTTCTTTGAAGCGATCTTCCTCGGGATTTATTTGTACACGTGGGATCGATTTAAAAACCCGTGGCACCATATGCTCGTCGGGATTCCAGTCGCGGTAGGTGCCTTGTTCTCAGGGTTCTTCATTACGACCGTCAATAGCTTCATGAACCAGCCGGTCGGATTTGATATTGTCGACGGTCGACTCGCCAACGTGAGTCCAATCGAGGCGATGTTCAGCCCAGCGATGCCGACCAAAATGGCGCACGTCTTGACGTCGGCCATTCTGACATCGGCGTTCATTTTAGCCGCCATCGCCGCTGTCCAGTTGCTCCGTCAACGACGGAACCAGCTCGACAAGTTGTCAATCGAGTATCATAAAAAAGGTCTTCGTTTGACGATGACCGTCGCGCTCATCTTTGCGATTGCGACTGCTCTCGTCGGCGACTTCTCAGGTAAATACTTGGCGAAGTATCAGCCAGACAAATTGGCGGCTGCGGAGTGGCATTTTGAAACCTCCTCGGAAGCCGAGCTGATTCTAGGCGGATGGCTCGAGGAAGATGGACAGGGCGGTTACGAAGTACGTGGCGCCTTGAAGATTCCGTACGCCTTGTCAATTTTAGCGGGCGGTGTGCCGAACTATGAGGTGACCGGTCTTGATGAATTTGCGAAAGAAGATCAACCTCCACTATTCATCCACTACCTGTTTGATGCGATGGTCGGGATCGGGATGTTGCTGGCATTGATTTCGTTCTTGTTCGTGCTCGGACGGTATATCAAGCGACTGCCTCAATTCAGTAAACCGATGCTCATCGCCATCGCCGCAGGCGGTCCGCTCGCGATGATGGCCATCGAGTTTGGTTGGTTCTTCGCAGAGTTCGGTCGTCAGCCGTGGGCGCTTTACGATTTGATGCGCACGAGTGAGGCGGCGACGACATCGGCAAACGTAGGATGGATGCTTATCGCCTTTGCGATCCTGTATGCAGTTCTTGGCGTGGTCACGGTACTCGTCTTGACTCGTCTGTTCAAGGACAACCCAGTAGGGAAAGAACTAAAACAATCGGAGCATCGCGGTGAAGCGATGTTCGCGGATGAAGTGTGATCGGAGGGTATGACATGCAGATTCAAGAATTAGGGATTGCCGTACTATGGACGTTTTTGTACGGCTACCTCATCGTCGCATCGATTGATTTCGGTGCCGGCTTCTTCGCTTTCTATAGTAAGTACACGAAGCGGGACCAAAAGATCAACCGTCTGATTGCACGGTATTTATCGCCGACGTGGGAAGTGACAAACGTGTTCTTCGTCTTCTTCTTCGTCGGGATCGTCGGGTTTTTCCCAGACACGGCTTACTATTACGGGACGGCGCTTCTCGTACCGGCCTCGGTCGTGTTGATTCTGTTGGCGATTCGCGGTAGTTTCTACGCGTTTGCCAACTACGGCTCAAAAGAGAGCACGTTCTATATGTTCTTATATGGGGCGACTGGGCTGTTAATCCCGGCCTCGATGTCTACCGTTCTTACGGTCAGCCAAGGCGGGTTCATCAATGAGACCGAGTCGGACGTCGTCTTTGACGGCATGAAGTTGTTCACCAACTTCTATTCTTGGACCGTCGTCACCTTGGCAATCGTGTCGGTGCTCTATATCAGTGCCATGTTCCTCTTATTCTATGCCGATAAGGCGCGTGACGCTCAGGCGGTCCCACTCGTTCGAAAATGGGCCTTGTTCTGGAGCGTTCCGACGATTGTCGCGTCGGGCCTCGTCTTCTTCGGGTTGAAGTCGCAGGCAGCTTGGCATTATGAGAGCATCTTAGCGGGCAACTGGTGGTGGTTCGCTGCAAGTTTCATTTTCTTCGCTGTAGCCGTTGCACTCGTCTACATGAGACGAAACTACGGCCTCGCGTTCTTGATGGTCATGGGTCAGTTCTTTATGGCCTGGTTCGGATACGGATATACGCACTTGCCGTACATTCTTTATCCGTACATCGACATCAACGGAAGTGTCGTCAACGAGTCGATGGCCATCGCCCTCGTCGTCGTCTTCATCCTCGGATTGCTCTTGCTCGTACCGGCGCTGTATCTCTTGTTACGCCTGTTCTTGTTCGACAATGACTATGTACGCGGAAAGCGTTCGAGTGGTAAAGCGTAAAGACCGGATATTCCGGTCTTTTTTTATATAGTTTTTTTGAGGGGAATCGGTTACACTGTACGAAGAATCGGGAACAGAAACAGCGTAGGAAAGGGATGTATGAAATTATGACAGGTGAATTTGCAGTCATCGGATTAGGACGGTTTGGCGGCTCGATTGTTCGTGAATTGTCGGCGAACGGTTATGACGTGTTGGCGATCGATGCGGATGAAGAACGCGTCAACGAGTTTATGGGATTGGCGACGCATGCGGTCATCGCGGACACGACCGACGAGAACGTATTGAAAAGTCTCGGCATTCGCAACTTTGAACACGTGATCGTGGCCATCGGTGAAAACATTCAAGCCTCGATTTTGACGACACTCATTTTAAAAGAGCTCGGTGTTCAAATCATCACGGTCAAGGCGACGAATGATTATCACGAGAAAGTGCTGCGCCGCATCGGGGCCGATAACATCGTCCACCCAGAGCGCGACATGGGCATCCGGATTGCGAACGGATTGATGAGCCAAAGCATCCTTGACTACCTCGAGCTCTCGAACGAGCACTCGATCGTTGAAATCAAGGCGTCGGACAAACTGTCGAACAAGTCGCTCATCGATTTGGACCTTCGCGCCAAATACGGCGTCAACATCGTCGCGGTCCGCCGCAACGATGACGTCATCATCTCACCGCAAGCCGACGAGATGATTTTGCCAGAGGACATCTTGATCATCATCGGGAAAGATACGGACTTGGATCGACTCGAACGCACACTTCGGTCCAGATAAAAAACGAGAGGCGCGCGCCTCTCGTTTTTCATTAAATGAGCTTCATTGATTTTAAGCCGTACTCGATTCCATCTTCGAGAATCGATTTCGTCACGAAGTCGGCGACTTCTTTCGCTTCGACCCGGGCATTGCCCATTGCGATGCCCGTTCCGACGTATTGAAGCATCGCCAAATCGTTCAAGGCGTCGCCGAACGCGTACGTGTTCTCAAGCCGATAGCCGTTCGTCTCGATGAAGTGACGGATACCGTCGGCTTTACTGGCGCCACGATTGATGACGTCCATGGCGTGCGGATGCCAGCGGATGAAATCAAACTCGCCGTACGCGTCCAAATAGTGATGTTCTTCTTCAGGCGTGCAATATAGGAGCGTCTGATAGACGGCCTGTTCGATATGGAAATTCGGATCATATGTCGGAATCGGCATATCAAGTTCTCCGAGTGACTGTTCGACGACATGGTCGTTCGCTTTTGTGGCACCGCCACGGTGTTGTCCGAGATAGACGAGCGTATGGTCGTTTGAGCCGGCATGTTCGGTCAAGCGACGGAGCGCGTCGGTCGGCAACGTGTTCCGATAGACGACTTCGCCTTGGTGGACGACGATTTGTCCGTTGTAGCAGACAAAGCTGTCGATGCCGAGCTGTTCGGGGATATCAGACAGCATCGCCGGGCCACGCCCTGTCGCGATGAACGTCTCGACGCCGTTGTGGCGTAGCTGCTGAATGGCCGCGATCGTCGAAGGGGGAATGTACGACCCTTCATGGAGCAACGTGCCATCGATGTCAAAAAAGACTACTTTCTTATCTTCCATTTTTCTTCACCATGCTTTCTCTGTCTTGATTAAGTCAGTTGTATACTAAAAAGCATAACACGAAATCGAGAAACCGCCCTCAATCTTACGTCAATAGTGAAATATTGTCACAATATAAGCTATAATGAAGAAAGAATCTTACGGAACGTAATTATATTGCGAGAATCACTTATGTTTCACATAGATGAACATCAACTACTTGTAGTAAGGAGAGATTAAATGAAGTTTGTAAAGAACCACCAAACAGCTGTGTTCGCACTAGGCGGACTCGGAGAAATCGGGAAGAACACGTACGTTGTTCAATTCCAAGATGAAATCATCGTCATCGATGCGGGCGTCATGTTCCCGGAGGATGACTTGCTTGGAATCGACTACGTGATCCCTGATTACTCATATTTGATTAAAAACAAAGATAAAGTCAAAGGGGTGTTCATCACCCACGGTCACGAAGACCACATCGGCGGAATCCCGTTTCTCTTGAAACAAGTGAAGCTTCCGATTTACGCGACAAAACTCGCGCTCGGCTTGATTAAAGTGAAACTCGAAGAGCACGGTTTGCTCCGGGAAGCGGAACTGCATGAGATTGATGAGGACGCCATCGTCAAGTTCAGAAAGACGAGCATCTCGTTCTTCCGCACAACTCACTCGATTCCGAACTCGCTCGGTGTCGTCGTGAAGACGCCACAAGGGAATATCGTCCATACCGGTGACTTTAAGTTCGACTTCACACCGGTCGGCGAACCGGCTGACATCGCCAAGATGGCAGACATCGGGAAAGAAGGCGTGCTTTGCCTCTTGTCCGATTCGACGAACGCAGAAGTCGAAGGCTTCACGATGAGTGAAAAAGTTGTCGGCGGCACGATCAGTGAGACGTTCCGGAAAGCCGAAGGGCGCGTCATCTTCGCGACGTTCGCCTCGAACATTTATCGACTACAACAAGTCGTCGACGCTTGTGCCGAGACGGGTCGCCATTTGGCCATCTTCGGCCGTTCGATGGACAAGGTCATGACGATCGGGCAAGAGCTCGGCTTCATCAACGTCCCGAAAGGCATGATCGTTGAAGCCAATCAGTTACGAAACTACGAGCCGCATGAAGTGGCGATTCTTTGTACCGGTTCACAAGGTGAGCCGATGGCTGCGCTCAGCCGCATCGCCAACGGGACACACCGTCAAGTATCGATTATTCCTGGCGACACGGTCATCTTCTCGTCGTCTCCGATTCCGGGTAACGCCATCTCGGTCGGGAAGACGATCGACCAATTGTATAAAGCCGGAGCGGACGTCGTTTATGGAAAATTGACGAACATTCACACGTCGGGTCACGGGTCGCAACAAGAACAATTGCTCATGATTCGCTTGCTTAACCCGAAATTCTTCATGCCGATTCACGGGGAGTATCGCATGTTGGTGAAACACGCCGAACTCGCCGAATCGGTCGGCATCCCGAAAGAGAACAGCTTCATCATGGACAATGGTGAAGTGCTAGCTGTCGACGCTGACTCGGCTGCCATCACCGGGAAAATCTCGGCCAACGCCGTGTACGTCGACGGGAACGGTATCGGGGACATCGGCAATATCGTTTTGCGCGATCGCCGCATCCTCTCAGAAGACGGACTCGTCGTCGTCGTCATCAGCATCGACGGCAAGACGCGTAAACTAGTCTCAGGTCCAGATATCATTTCACGCGGCTTCGTCTATATGCGTGAATCGGGCAGCTTGATTCGTGACGGCGAGCGCTTGCTCAAGAAGACGGTCGAGCAAGGCTTGTCGAACAAGCAGATGAAATGGTCGGAGTTGAAACAACTCGTCTCAGATACACTCACGCCATACTTGGCACAAAAAACACGAAGACACCCAATGGTTCTTCCGATTATCATGGAAGTATGAACGAGCGGGCTGTAGGGGACTACAGCCCGTTTTTTAGAGGTCAATAATAAAGGAGATGGTGCTAGATGGAACGCAAGAAACGGAAGAAAGGATGGCTGAAATGGGGCCTGGCCGTATTCGCCTTACTCTTCCTCATCACGATGGTATACCATCAAGTCAAACCGTTGCCGGACGGCGTGTCGCGTGCGTCGGAACCGGTCGCGATTTCGGATGACCAAATCGATTTTTTATTTGATTTGACGTATCAAGGGGAAGACACGGAAGTGAACGAGCAAGAGATCTTTCAAGACGTCGAGCGGTCAATCCGCGAGGCGCGGGAATATATCGTCATGGACTTTTTCTTATTCAACCCATATTCGAATGAAGACCGGCAATATCCGGACATCACGGCCAGTCTGTCATCGGCTTTGCTCGAACAGATGGAAGCCTATCCGGACATGAACGTCGTCTTAATCACGGATGAAATCAATACGACCTATAACGGACACGCGTCCGATCATCTCGACGTCTTGAAGGAAGCGGGCGCGGAGATCGTCTACACGAACCTCGATGCGCTCCGCGACCCGAACATCTTATACTCGACGCTCTATCGCATCGGGTTCCAATGGTTCGGGGACAGTCAGAACGGCTGGTTGCCGAACCCGATGGTCAAAACGGCCCCGGACATCACAATCCGGTCGTATTTACGCCTGTTGAACGTGAAAGCGAACCACCGCAAAGTGATGGTGACCGAAAATGACGGTTTCGTCTTATCGGCCAACCCGCATGATGCGAGCGGTTATCATTCGAACGTCGGGGTGCGGCTCGATGGTCCGATTTTAGCGGACATTCTCGAAGGGGAAGAAGCGATCGCGACGTTCTCGAAAGGGGATGCCGAACGTTTCCCGAGCGAAGAGAAGCTCGCGAATCTGCGCGACGAGCCGTCGGAGGGCCCGATGCAAATCCGCTACGTCACAGAATCCAAGATTCAGGACGCGGTCATCAATGCGATGGAAGAAGCGGAATCAGGCGAGACGATTTGGATCGGCATGTTTTATTTGGCCGACCGCAACATCATTCAAGCCATTCATGAGGCCGCCGAGCGCGGCGTGTTCGTCAAACTGATTCTTGACCCGAACACGAACGCGTTCGGGCGCGACAAGTCGGGGTTGCCGAACTTGCCAGTCGCCGCGGAGTTGAACACAGTGAACCCGGAACAAATCGAGATTAGGTGGTATGATGTCAGTGAAGAGCAGTATCATCCGAAGATGCTGTACGTGGAAGGGGACCGTCGCGTCGTCGTCATAGGGTCAGGAAACTATACGACCCGCAACATGAACGATTACAACTTGGAAGCTGATGTCGAAGTCGTCACGACCGAGGAGACAGAGTTCATCCGCGAGATCGATGGATACTTCAAGCGTCTCTGGAACAACGAGCAAGGAACGTATACGCTCGCCTATGATGAGATTCAGACCGATTTGCCAATCGGAAAGTATGTGATTTATTGGCTTCAGAAACTTACTTGGACAATGACTTACTGACACAAGCCCACCTTCGATTGAAGTTGGGCTTTGTTGGTTGCTGAGCGGACGAGACATCAAAAGCATGATGACGAACAAAACCCGCCTTCACACGTGAAAGCGGGTTTTGCATCAATTCGTTTCGACGGGATTGAACTCGTTCGTAAACTCATAAAGGAATCTGCCCGTGTCGCGGAGGACGTCTGTCTTCCGGTGGAGCGAGAAATGATCGTATGGGACGGTTTCCGTCTCGATGTTGTTCGTATATTCTTCTAGCAAGAGCGAACTCGCTGGCTCAATCAAGTTGAACTCGCCGCCGCGTCCCGAGAAGGAGAACACTTGGACGGAGCGTGGCCACGTCTCAAGTTTTTCTTGGAACGCCTGCAACCCGTCAGAACTCGGGGACAAATCCCGGATGGCAGGACTGCCGGTATTGATCCCGAAATTACTGGCGGACAGACCGAAGTTGGCAAGTCGTGTTCCGGCGAACGGACTATCATACGTCACGAACTTATCGACGATGTATTCGTCTTGATTCAAGATATAGTTCGCTGCCGCCACACCGCCCATGCTGTGACCGATCAAATACATCCGGTCGAACGAACGGTTTCGTTCCTGTTTATAGCGTTCGATGGCAAGGTTTAACCACTTGGTCTGATTGTTGAGCGATGCCTCGGCATCCTCATATTCAATCCGGACAATCGGTCGGTTCGAACTATAGTCGTTGATGACGCAATCGACCGCGCCTTTCACCGTCACGGTACAGAGGGCTCCATCTTTCGCCAGCCCGCGCTGTTCCATATACTGCGAGAAGCGGAGGAATGTGCGGTCGGTCCCGAGCAAGCCGTGAACGGCGAACGTCGGGATGAACTCGTCCGTCTGCGCCGCCTGGCGAATCGCCTCAGATTTCCGTTCCGTCGTCAACTCGTCTCGAATCGTCACGATCATCAACGCGAGCGTCAAGACGAGGATGAAGCCGCCGAAGATGCGAGAACGAATCGACGTCTTGTCTGGATTACCGACGTTTTGACGATATTTTCGCCAAACAAAGAAAGCGACTAGGCCAAGGACGACGATGATGACGCCTGTGATAATCCACGCCTTGACGTTCGGCACGTGGGCGACGAGTGTCATATTATTTTGACGGCCACCGTACACTTGCCACTCGACATGTTTCATCGACCGTACATCGAGTCCGGTGCCGTCTTCGACGAACACCCCGGTCGGCACGGTCAGATTGAACCGGATATCGGCTTGTCGAACATAGCGTTCGGCCAGTTGTTTCGGGGAGCCGCTTAAATTCAGACCTGGCAAATCGACGCGTTCGAGCCGCAGGTCGAGGTTCGTGTTCATGACGTATGAATCAAACCAAATCCCATCCTCTTTTTCGACATCAAACTTCATATCAGGTGGGACGAGGATACCGGCCGGACCGGTCTTCCACTCCTCTTTAATGTTTTGGAGATCATCGACGTTGTCGAACGTCTTCTTGAGCACCATGCCTTCATAGTCGTCTTGACTCGAGTAGTCACGTGTCGCATACCCGTTCTCATTCGCCTGTTGTTTCCATGTATCCCAATCGAGCCGCAAATTGAGCAGCTTCATGACCGGATGGTCGCGGAAAGCATACGTCGTCTCTAACGTGACCGATTGGTCGTAGTGGACGGTCGCATCATATTCGATTCGGACACATCCCCCGATTAAAAGAAACAGAAATGGGAATACTAACAACAGTGCCTTTTTCTTCAAGCTCGTCACCTCAAATCGGCTCACCGTAGGTCTCTAACGGGTTGGTCGTGTTGATGCGGTCGTAAAAGAGCACCCCATCTAAATGGTCGAGCTCATGTTGACAGACGATGGCGCGCATACCGCGGAGCCGCAATTTAATCGGGGCGCCGTCACGGTCGAACCCTTCAATCGTGATGCGTCGGTATCGGGGCACGTTGCCTTTGACGACACGGTCGACAGATAGACAGCCTTCACCGCCATTCAAGTACGTCTGTTCGACCGAGTGGCTCGTAATCTTCGGATTGAAGATGGATAGTTTGAACGTCTCTTCTTCTTCATGGAGCAGGACCGTGAAAAAGCGGCGATTGACGCCGAGTTGTGGTGCGGCGATGCCGACACCGCCCCGAAGTTCATACTTCGCGCTCATCTCTGGATCTTGGCTGTTGACGAGGAACGTCTCCATCTCGTCGAGTAGCGCGAGGTCTTCTGCCGTCGGTGGGACCGGCACTTCGATTGAGCGGGCGCGGAGCCGCTCGTCTCCTTCACGAATCACATCTTTCATCGTTAACATGCAAAACTTCCTTTCTCATTGCGATATGACCAATTATATCATATTTATTAGTCATTTCGCTTAGATGGTACAGAAGGTGAAATGAAAATGATACAGAGGCGAAATAAGGGAAAAGATGTGTTGATGTAAGCGTTTTTATAGAGTGAGCATATTTTTTGCGTTATTATAACAACCCGTTTTATACTGACTAGGAAACGGCAGGATAAGTGTAACTTTCCTGAATCACGTTAATACAGATTGCTTTTTTGGACAGATACACTTAAGATTTGAGGTAGTGTTTGATCACAAAAAAGACAATTGTCTCATAGTTGAAAGGATGAGGTGAAACGAATGAACAACGTTCAGGTACTTCAAAACGTGGAAGAAAACTTCCAAACGTTCCGTATTCTCGACGAGAAGGGCGAGGTCGTCAACCAAGACGCAATGCCAGATGTAACGGACGAGCAACTTCAGGAGCTTATGCGCCGCATGGTCTACACACGAATCTGGGACCAACGTGCCATCTCGCTCAACCGTCAAGGACGCCTAGGTTTCTACGCGCCAGTGGCTGGTCAAGAAGCAACGATGATCGGGACGCAATATGCGCTCGACAAACAAGACTGGATTCTTCCAGGCTACCGTGATATCCCGCAACTCGTATTCCACGGACTTCCGCTTTATCAAGCGTTCTTGTTCTCACGTGGTCACGTCGCAGGTAACCGTATTCCTGAAGACGTTAACGTCTTGATGCCGCAAATCATCATCGGGGCACAAATCATTCAAACTGCGGGTGTGGCAATGGGCCTCAAACGCAACGGCAACACAAACGTCGCCATTACTTACACGGGTGACGGTGGTTCATCACAAGGTGACTTCTACGAAGGATTGAACTTCGCAGGTGCATTCAAATCACCAGCCATCTTCGTCGTTCAAAACAACCGCTTTGCCATCTCGACACCTGTTGAGAAGCAAACTGCAGCTAAAACGATCGCGCAAAAAGCTGTCGCAGCGGGAATCAACGGAATCCAAGTTGACGGAATGGACGTTCTTGCTGTCCTCGCCGCAACACAACAAGCGCGTAAAGACGCACTTGACGGAACTCCGACGCTTATCGAAGCACTCACATACCGTTACGGACCACATACGCTCGCAGGGGATGACCCAACGCGTTACCGTACAAAAGAACTCGACACAGAGTACCAAGAGAAAGATCCACTCGTTCGTTTCCGCCTCTTCCTCGAAGGCAAGAAGCTTTGGAGCGAAGACATGGAGAACGAAGTCATCGAACAAGCGAAAGCAGACGTGAAAGAAGCGATCAGCCTCGCTGACAAAGAACCAAAACAAAAAGTTTCGGACTTCATCAACAACATGTTCGAAACACTTCCTTCAAACTTGAAAGAGCAGCTTGAAGAATATACAGCAAAGGAGTCGAAGTAAGTTATGGCTCAAATGACAATGATCCAAGCGATTACTGATGCGATGCGCGTTGAAATGAAGCGCGACGAGAAAGTACTTCTTTTCGGAGAAGACGTTGGTAAAAACGGTGGGGTTTTCCGTGCAACGGAAGGTCTCCAAGACGAGCTCGGCGAAGACCGTGTCTTCGACACGCCGCTTGCTGAGTCTGGTATCGGTGGTCTTGCCATCGGTCTCGGTCTTACAGGCTTCCGTCCGATCATGGAAGTTCAATTCTTCGGATTCGTATTCGAAGTGTTCGACTCGATCGCAGCTCAAATGGCGCGTATGCGTTACCGTTCAGGCGGGGCTTACAGCCAGCCAATCACAATCCGTTCACCATTCGGTGGCGGTGTTAAAACACCAGAACTTCACGCGGATAGCCTTGAAGGCTTGATGGCTCAGACACCTGGTCTTAAAGTCGTCATCCCGTCAACGCCATACGATGCAAAAGGTCTTTTGATCTCAGCAATCCGTGACAACGACCCAGTCGTGTTCCTCGAGCACATGAAGCTTTACCGTTCATTCCGTGGCGAAGTTCCAGAAGGCGAATACACGATCGAGCTTGGAAAAGCAGACGTGAAACGCGAAGGAACTGACGTTTCGATCATCACTTACGGTGCAATGGTCCACACGTCACTCAAAGCGGCAGAAGAGCTCGAAAAAGAAAACATCAACGTCGAAGTCATCGACCTTATGACAGTGAGCCCACTTGATATCGATACAATCGTCGAGTCTGTTAAAAAGACTGGCCGTGCGATCGTCGTTCAAGAAGCACAACGTCAAGCAGGTATTGCGGCTAACGTCGTAACTGAAATTCAAGAACGCGCAATTCTTCACCTCGAGGCACCAGTGCTTCGTGTAACTGCACCAGACACAGTCTTCGCTTTCGCACAAGGTGAAGACGCATGGTTACCTGACCATAAAGATGTCGTTGCAAAAGTTAAGGAAGTTATCAACTTCTGATCGTGTTCATTTAACGATGAGGGAGAATTGTCTCCCTCATTGTGTTTACATGATTAATTGATGGGAGGAAAAACCAGTGGCAGTATTTGAATTTAAATTACCAGACATCGGTGAAGGAATTCACGAAGGTGAAATCGTCAAGTGGTTCGTAAAAGCAGGGGATACAGTAAAAGAAGATGACATTCTTCTTGAAGTACAAAACGACAAAGCCGTCGTTGAGATTCCAGCTCCAGTTGATGGAACAGTTAAAGAAGTCAAAGTCTCTGAAGGTACAGTTGCGGTCGTCGGCGACGTCCTCATCACGTTCGATATCGAAGGTGACGCACCAGCCGGTGAAGAAGAAGCAGCTCCTGAACAGCCTAAAGCTGAAGAGAAGACTGAAGATGTGAAAGAAGACGTGAAAGAAGACGGCCCGCGTGAAGTTCAACTTCACAAATCGGAGCGCGTCATCGCAATGCCTTCAATCCGCAAATACGCTCGTGAAAAAGGCGTCGACATCCGTGAAGTCCAAGGTTCTGGCGACAACGGCCGCGTCTTGAAAGAAGACATCGATGCATTCGCAAACGGAGAAGCACCAACAGCAGAAGCTACAACAGAGAAAACAGAATCTGTAGCTCCAGCAGCGGCTGCGAAAACGGAAATCAAACCTTACGAGTCAGCAACCCCTGAACTCGAAACGCGTGAGAAAATCCGTGGTATCCGTAAAGCAATCTCGAAAGCAATGGTTAACTCGAAGCACACAGCTCCACACGTTACACTCATGGACGAAGTCGACGTTACGAAACTCGTCGCACTCCGTAAAGAGTTCAAACAAGTGGCTGCTGACCAAGGCGTGAAACTCACGTACTTGCCGTTCGTCGTTAAAGCATTGACTGCTGCAGCGAAAGCTTACCCAGCGATCAACGCGTCAATCGACGATGTCAACGAAGAAATCGTCTACAAAAACTACTACAACATCGGTATCGCTGCTGATACGGACAACGGTCTCGTTGTTCCTGTCGTCAAAGAAGCGGACCGTAAATCAATCTATGCACTCGCTACAAACATCAATGAGCTTGCCGGTAAAGCACGTGAAGGCAAACTTGCTGGGGACGACATGAAAGGCGGATCGATCACAATCACGAACATCGGTTCAGCTGGTGGACAATGGTTCACACCTGTCATCAACCACCCAGAAGTTGCAATTCTCGGTATCGGTCGCATCGCTGAAAAAGCTGTCGTTAAAGACGGTGAAATCGTCGCGGCTCCAGTCCTCGCGCTTTCATTCAGCTTTGACCACCGCCTCATCGACGGTGCAACAGCTCAAAACGCACTCAACATGGTGAAACGCTTGCTTCAAGATCCAGCACTTCTAATGATGGAGGGATAAGAACATGGTAGTAGGAGAATTCGCACAAGAAACTGATTTGCTTGTCATCGGCGCCGGTCCTGGTGGATACGTCGCAGCCATCCGTGGCGCACAACTCGGCCTTAAAGTCACGATCGTCGAAAAAGGAAACTTTGGTGGCGTCTGCTTGAACGTCGGTTGTATCCCATCGAAAGCATTGATCACTGCTGGTCACAACTTCCAGCACGCTAAAGGTCACTCTTCAATGGGAATAACGTCTGACAACGTGTCAGTCGACTTCACAAAAGTCCAAGACTGGAAACAGTCGGTCGTCAACAAATTGACTGGCGGCGTCAAAGGCCTTTTGAAAGGTAACAAGATTGAAATCGTTCAAGGTGAAGCTTTCTTCGCATCTGAAGACACAGTACGTGTCATCACAGAAGATAGCTCGACTCCTTACAAGTTCAAAAAAGCGATCATCGCGACTGGTTCAACACCTATCGAGATTCCATCGTTCAAATGGTCAAAACGCGTCCTTTCTTCAACTGGCGCATTGGCTCTTCCTGAAGTACCGAAGAAACTCGTCGTCATCGGCGGCGGCTACATCGGTATGGAGCTCGGCACAGCGTACGCGAACTTCGATACAGAAGTCGTCGTCGTTGAAGGCGCAAGCGACATCTTGTCTGGCTTCGAGCCGCAAATGACGCAAATCGTCAAAAAGAAACTCAAACAAAAAGGCAACGTCACGATTCACACGAACGCTCTTGCAAAAGGCGTCGAGGAAACAGAAGACGGCGTAACAGTTAAGTTTGAAGTGAACGGCGAAGAGCAGTCTGTTGAAGCGGACTACGTCCTCGTCACAGTCGGCCGTCGTCCAAACACTGGCGACATCGGTCTCGAAAACGCGGAAGTCAAAGTCAGCGACCGCGGCATCATCGAAATCGACGACCAGTGCAAAACGTCGAACGAAAATATCTACGCAATCGGCGACATCGTACCTGGACCACCGCTCGCGCACAAAGCTTCTTACGAAGCGAAAGTCGCAGCGGAGGCAGCTGCCGGTAAGCCAGCGTACCTCGACTACTCAGCAATCCCAGCGGTTGTCTTCACTGACCCTGAACTTGCAACAGTCGGTTACACAGAGCCACTCGCAAAAGAAGAAGGACTTGAGATCACTGTATCGAAATTCCCATTCGCAGCGAACGGCCGTGCCCTCGCTCTTGACGAGCCAGACGGCTTCATGAAGCTCATCACGCGTAAAGAGGACGGTCTCTTGATCGGTGCTCAGATCGCGGGAACTGGCGCTTCAGATATGATTGCCGAGCTTGGTCTCGCTATCGAAGCAGGCATGACTGCAGAAGATATCGCGCTTACAATCCACGCTCACCCATCACTCGGTGAGATGGCAATGGAAGCGGCAGAAATCGCAATGGGTATGCCAATCCACGTCGTTAAATAAGTCAAAAGCTCTCTCGCTTACTCGCGAGAGAGCTTTTTCACGTAATGGACGGTCCGTTCGACTTCTCGGAAGCCGATGCGTTCATGGAACCGTTGGCTGCCGTCGTTCTCGACTTCCGTATCGGAGGCGAGCTCGTCGCATCCTTTCGACCGGGCGTAGGCGGAGGCGGCTTCGACGAGCAGTGTCGCCACGTCTTGCTGTCGCACGGATGCAACGACGTAAATTCCTTCTAAAAAGGCGGACGGGGAAGAGGTCGTTCCGGGGACGTAGTCATGACGGAAGCTAAGCTGGCAAAAGCCGACCGCCTCATCCGTCTCCGCGATAAAATAGTGCATCTTGCCGGAGCGGATGCCGAGGCGGACCTCCAACGTCAATTCGTCTTCGGGCGCATCGGGCCATAGCTGCCGCATGAGCCGAACCAAGTCGATACCATCGCGCTCATTAGCTTTTCGTATGTTCATTGGGACCCTCCTTAGGTTTCATACGTTCAGTATAAAGGAAAATAAGGAATGAAGTGAGAAAGGAGGGAACGATGATGGCGTTCGATGAAGAATTGTTATATACCGTCTCTGAGACGAGCCGTGTCCGCTTCACGGGAATCGAGACCGAGACGTCACGTTATGATTTCGGCTTTGTGTATACGCATCAATTCATGGGAAAAGTGCTCGTCGTCTGTATGCAGACCGGGCAGTCTGCCCTTCTTGACATCCATGCGCTCGAAGAACCGAGACAACTGTATCCGATGCTCGGGATCGCGTTGCGTGATACAGATTACGTCGCCGAGTTTTTACGACTCTGTCTGGACGAAAGTGGGCAAGAACAAGAACAATCGCCAAATTCTACCCTTGAAAAAATGTAAGCGTTTTCTTATAATGGTACGTAGGGGAAGCAATTCGATCATCATAAGCTACCTTTTCTTTTGATGACACAAAGCGAGCCGGTCCATATGGACCGGCTCGCTTTCGTCTTAACGGATGGCTTTTGTCTGTTGGATGACTTTAATCATTTGAAGCGATTCATCTTCAAGTCCTTGGACGGGAAGACCGGCCTCGATGTTCGCCATGATATAGTCGAGCGTCGAAGTCGTGATGAGTTCTCCCGGGATGATGATCGGGATTCCTGGTGGATACACCATGATGAACTCGGCCGAGATGCGTCCGACGGCGTTCTCGAGCGGAATCGTCTCCGTCTCCTCGTAGAACGCGTCACGCGGGCTGAGTGCAAGCGGTGGAATCTCAGGGAGCATGATCGATAGTGAATCGTTTCCTGACTGATCGTAAACCGATACGACGTCACGCATGCCGTCAATCAACGCTTGAATAGTCGATTCGTCGTCGGCGCTCGTCACGATGAACAGTACGTTCAACAAATCTGACATCTCGACTTCGATGCGATGCGTCTCACGCAAATACTTCTCGACTTCAAAGCCGGTGATCCCGAGCTCACGGACAGAGACGAGGATTTTCGTCTCGTCGAGCGCGTACGTCGACTCTGAATGGAGTTCGGCGTGACCATATACCGATAAGTGCGGCATATTGTCGATGGCCGTACGAGCCGTACGTGCGAGCGTGAGGGCACGTTCGTTCATCGCTTCTCCTTTCGTCGCCAATTGACGACGGGCCGCGTCGAGCGACGCGAGGAGGAGGTAAGACGTCGACGTCGTCGTAATCATCGACAACATTGCGTGAATCCGTTCCGGGGAGACGAGACCGCGACGGACGTTCAAAATCGAACTTCCCGTCATCGAGCCGCCGAGCTTGTGTACGCTCGTGGCCGCGACGTCCGCTCCGGCTTGCATCGCCGAGAGCGGGAGCTCGTCGTGGAACGGCAAGTGGACACCGTGTGCCTCATCAACGAGGACCGGTACGTCTTGCGCATGGGCGACGGCGACGATACGCTCTAAGTCACCGGCGATGCCGAAGTAGGTCGGGTTGATGACGAGGACGGCTTTCGTGTCCGGGTGCATCTCGAGGGCGCGTTCGACGGCGCTTGCTGTGATCCCGTGGGCAATCCCGTACGTCTCATCATATTCCGGATGGATGAAGACCGGGTGGGCCCCGGTCAAGATGAGGGCGGACATGACGGATTTATGCACGTTCCGGGGAACGATGATTTTCTCGTTCGGACCGACGACGCCCATGATCATCGCCATGATGGCACTCGACGTCCCTTGGACCGAGAAGAACGTCTCGTCGGCACGGAACGCCTCGGCAGCGAGGCGCTCGGCCTCGGCAATCGACGCTTTCGGATGATGGAGATCATCGAGCGGGGCGATGTTGATCAAATCGATTTTCAAGGCGTTTTCGCCGATGAAGTCACGGAATTGAGGGTCCATCCCTTTTCCGCCTTTATGGCCAGGGATATGGAACGCGATCGGGTTCGTATCCACGTGCGTGAGCAACGTGTCAAAGAGCGGTGTCTCGAGCTGTGTAGCACCTTTAAGTTTCAATAGTAAGTCCTCCTTGATAACAGTGTGTATATGGGTTGTCGGTTTGGTTTCAAGCTTTGGGCAATCTGAACATTTCGATTCAAAAACAATGCAACAAAAAAACTATAGTGATTTCTATCCCAACTTGCAATAGTTTTTTTTGTTGATACAATGGTTGTCGAGGTGAAGAATATGCAAATCAACTATCCGATCAATCCGGACTGGACGACAGATGAACTGATTGAAGTCGTCGAGTTCTATAACCAAGTCGCCTTGGCCAATGAAGGCGGTGTCGACCGGGAATCGTTTTTGGACGCGTATCGGTCGTTCAAACAAATCGTGACGTCGAAGTCAGAAGAGAAACAGCTGAGTGCCGTTCACGATGAGCAGACCGGATACTCTACCTATCGTACGGTCCAAGCGGCCCTAAAATCAAATGCAAAGATTATAAAGTTGTAACTGCTGGAAAGCATGGGAGGACGTAACCGTTTTCTCATGCTTTTTTTGTTATTTCTCTTATAAATAGGGTATATATCATTAACAGTTCAATCAGGTTTAGGCTCAGTTGAAATGGGAATATACTCACTAAGATAAAAAATTCAAAATAGTCAGACAATTATCTTTCTTTTTTGAATCTCATCTGATATACTCAATTCAACTCACTAAACCGTAACTTGTAGCCCAACTAAAGGAGTGTGGCATCTCATGAAACAAGTGATCGAGGCATTCAAAAGAAAAGACGCAGAAAAACGGATTCCGGTGCTGCGCTTAGAGATTGATTATGAATTGGCAACGCTCTTCGATGCAATGGCGTCACAAGATGATGCCACTGTCCAGGCTAGCAAGCATCGGTTAGAGAAATATCGCCAAGAACTATTGCGTCTCGAAGCCTGACCCACAACCACCCATTCAACCAGTATTCCATGCGGATACTGGTTTTTGTTTGGTACAATACATAATAGAGGTGATAAACATGTTGGAATGGTTCGCGATTGACTTGATTAAACAGGCAGGGGAGTATATCCGCTTACAGATTGACGAGAGCTATCGAATCGAACGCAAGACGGGGAAAGGTGATTTGGTCACGGAAATCGATCGGGCCGTCGAACAGTTGATTGTCGACCGGATTCGTGAGTCGTATCCCGAGCATCATATTATCGGGGAAGAGGGCATCTCGACGGAACCGGATGATTTGTCGGGCACGGTCTGGTTCGTCGACCCGATTGACGGCACATTAAACTTCATCCATCAAAAGCGAATGTTCGCCATTTCGATTGCCATCATGGTCGATGGGGTTATCGAGTACGGTTTCGTCTATGATGTGATGGCGGACGAGCTGTTCGTCGCACGCCGTGGAGTCGGGACGACATTGAACGGCCGAAAACTCCCGATCATCAAAGAGCACCATGTCCGGGATGCTTTCCTCAGTATGAACGCGACATGGGTGACGCCGAACCAGCAAATCGCACCAGAAGTTCTCGCGCCAATTGTGCGCGATTCGGTCGGCACGCGGGCGCATGGGGCCGCCTCACTCGAACTCGCCTGGCTCGCAGCGGGACGAGTCGACGGGTATATTACGATGCGCAATATGCCGTGGGACTATGCTGCCGGTAAACTGCTCGTCGAAGAAGTCGGGGGACGGCTCGTCTCGATTTATGGGGAGCCAGTCCGCTATGACGGGAAGACGTCCGTTCTTGCGGGGAGCGAGACGTTCGTCAAAGACGTCGTGAAGCATTACGTCATCGCAAAGGGCGCAACACCTGAAGTGAAGCCAGACTTGCAAATTGGAATCAACGGGTCTTACGACCGCGTCCGTGACTTGCTCGTCCTGGCCAACCCGAATGAGGCGATGGTCCGCGATCAATACAAAGCAGGGACGACATATGAAGCCACGCTCGGCGGGGAACGTGTCGGAGCGTACATGCTCGTCAGACGCAATGAGACGTTAATCGAGCTCGTCAATATTGCCGTCAAACCGGAACGGCAGAACCAGACGATCGGGCAGCGTCTGCTACAAGACGCGATTCGTCGGGCCGAGAGCAGCGGGGCGAAGCAAATGCTCGTCTGTACAGGCAACTCGAGCATCGTCCAGTTGCGCTTCTATCAACAAGCCGGTTTCCGCTTTGAATCGATCGAGCGCGACTACTTCCCGGACCACGGGTATCCGCCAATCGAAGAGGACGGGCTCGCCCTGCGTGACCGCATCTGTCTGACGCGCGACCTATAAGCGTGGGTGCAAAAAGGACAAAATCATAGAGAAGGCCCGGGCGTTTTGCCCGGGCCTTGTGTTATGGACGTCGGTTCGAGAGGACCCGGCGGCGCAAGTTGATTCCAAAAAATGTGGCGATACCGCTCAAGGCGAGACTGCCGATGATGATGGCGGCACTTCCTTCAGCGACACCGATGCCGATACCGACGAAGCCGGCGACGACCGCGGTCGCGATTAAAACGAACATGAGTTGCATGGAGATTCCCCCTTCTTTCGCTGGTCTTCTTCATTGTAGTCAAAAATGATGCGTTTGAAAACGTTAACAGTTGATAACACTCGACAAAGGTGGTGGGACGTGTGCTATACTCTTAAAGTTGAATAAAAGATGAAACTTTTTTAAATAAGAGAGGACTAACTACATGAATGTAAGAACTAACCTTCGGAACGTAGCCATCATCGCCCACGTTGACCACGGTAAAACAACGCTCGTCGATGAATTATTGAAACAGTCTGGTACATTCCGGACAAACGAAATGGTCGCAGAACGCGCCATGGACTCGAACGACATCGAACGTGAACGCGGAATCACGATTCTCGCGAAAAACACGGCAATCGATTATAAAGATACACGCATCAACATCGTTGATACACCAGGTCACGCCGATTTCGGTGGTGAAGTAGAGCGGATCATGCGCATGGTTGACGGCGTTATCCTCGTTGTCGATGCACGTGAAGGCTGCATGCCGCAAACGCGTTTCGTATTGAAGAAAGCACTCGACCAAGGTCTCCGTCCAATCGTTGTCGTTAACAAAATTGACAAGCCGATGGTACGCCCACTCGACGTCGTCGACGAAGTTGTCGACTTGTTGATCGACCTTGGAGCAGATGAAGATCAACTTGAATTCCCTGTCGTCTATACGTCTGCCGTCAGCGGTTCAAGTTCGTTCGATCCTGATCCAGAGAAGCAAGAAGATACAATCACGTACGTGCTCGACACGATTCTTGAGAACACACCGGCACCAATCGATAACTCGGATGAGCCGCTTCAGTTCCAAGTCACGATGCTCGACTATGACAACTACCTTGGCCGGATCGGTGTCGGTCGCGTCTTCCGTGGGAAAATCAAAGTTGGCGAGTCAGTCTCACTTTGCAAAACAGACGGATCAATCAAACAATTGCGCGTCACTAAATTGTTCGGTTACTTCGGCCTCAAGCGTGTTGAAATCGAAGAAGCCAAAGCTGGTGACTTGATTGCCATCGCCGGGATGGAAGACATCAACGTTGGTGAGACGGTCACGCCAGTCGGTAAAGAAGAGCCACTTCCGCTCCTCCGTATCGATGAGCCGACGCTTCAAATGCGTTTCATGACGAACAACTCTCCATTTGCAGGACGCGAAGGCGATTTCGTGACGGCACGTAAAATCGAAGAGCGTTTGATGAAACAACTTGAGACGGACGTTTCACTCCGTGTCGAGAACACAGATTCACCTGACCAATGGGTCGTTTCAGGACGCGGTGAGCTTCACCTCGGGATCTTGATCGAGAACATGCGTCGTGAAGGCTACGAGCTTCAAGTTTCGAAACCACAAGTAATCATTCGTGAAGACGAAGATGGATCGAAAATCGAGCCGTTCGAACGCGTCATCATCGACGTGCCAGAAGAGTACACAGGTTCAGTCATGGAGTCAATCGGTCTCCGTAAAGGTGAACTTGCCAACATGAACACGAACGACAACGGTCAAACACGTATGGAATTCATCGTTCCTTCACGTGGTCTCATCGGATATCGTAACGAGTTCTTGTCAGCGACACGCGGATACGGAATCTTGAACCACACGTTCGAAGAGTACCGTCCGTTCATCGCTGCTGACATCGGCGGACGCCGCAGTGGTGTCATGGTTTGTATCGAACCTGGTAAGTCTACGGCTTACTCGATCGGTGCACTTGAAGACCGTGGAACGATCTTCATCGAGCCAGGTACAGATGTATACGAGGGCATGATCATCGGTGAATGTAACCGTGACGTCGACCTCGCCATCAACGCCGTCAAAGGGAAACAGTTGACGAACATGCGTGCTTCATCAAAAGACTCGACACAAGTCTTGAAACGTCCACGCGTCTTCTCACTCGAAGAGTCCCTCACGTTCTTGAACGATGACGAGTACTGTGAAATCACGCCGGAGTCGATCCGTCTCCGTAAAAAAGTCTTGAACAAGAACGAGCGCGAGAAAGCTGACAAGCGTCGTAAACTTGGTAAAGAATAAGTCGGAAAAAAGGGAGCGCCTAGGCGTTCCCTTTTGTTTTGGATAGTGTAGAATGGTTGTGTAGGAAATAAAGGGGGATTATCAGCTTGAAAGCTTCTCAAACGATGGACATCACACAAATCGATGTGCCGTGGATTGCCTCGCTACTTGGCGTCGGCAGTGACGCGAACGACTTCTCGGTCGGGTTCAACGCGTTAATCATCACGGTCATCTTATTGACAATCCTTGTGTTTAAATTAGGTTTTGCGAAACAATTGACGTGGTGGAAGTCACTCGTCGTCTATATGTTGCTCGCACTCGGTGCAGGCACGATGGCGCTCGTCTTCTTCACATGGCCGATTCCAGAAGTTCTCCTTGTCATGGCTGTCGTCTTGGCAATCTACCGGGGTCGCCTCTGGTGGAACCGTCGACAAGGCATCGAATCACATTAAAAAATGGACGTAACGCCCTCGGGCGATACGTCCATTTTTGATTACCATCTCCGTTTTTGCCGGAACGATGGATATAGGTGGAATTGGCCGGTCGCGACACGTTCCGCGGTTCGCGCGGTGATGCGTTCTTGACACGTCTGGCACATATACGTTTTAGCAGGTTTATTACGAAGTCGTTTCGCTTCGAACGACCACGAATCAATCGTATCGATTTTGTCACAAAGAGAGCACTTTACGCGCATGGTCTCACCTTCCTCTTCGTTGATTATAGCATGATTTCAGGAGGGAAAAGCAGGGAAAGAGGATTGTAAGGGCGAATCCATTTCGTATACCCGTTCGGGAGGAGGGGAGTCTATGGCGAGTAAAGCTGCGTTCGAACTTTCGAGGGCGCAACAAGACGTATTGAACGAGATGCCGTTGACGTTTTTAGTCACGTTTGATGAGCCGAAACGGTGGCCGATCACCCATGCGATCAGCTGGGTGCAAGCGCCGAACGAGAGGACGATTCGCTTGGCGTTGACGAAGAATTCGCATGTGATCACGTTGCTCTCGCAGGAAAAGACAGCGAGTCTCATCTTTCTTGAAGGAGGACTTGCCTACAGCATCGCCCTGTCACACGTACACGAGTTCGAGCCGAGCGTGAAGCCGGCGTTACACCTTCGCTTTTTTGAAGGGAAAGTCGAGGAGGTCCGTAATATATCCTTTTATGGGGCGACATATGGACAACCGGACATCGTCAAGACGTACGATGTCGAAGCAGCAGAAAAGTTGGACCGTGAAGTCAAGGAGAGTTTGAATTCTTGATCACCAACAATTTTCGAGGGGCGGCAAAGTCTATGAAAAAAACGTATGTGCTCGATACGAACGTACTCTTACACGACCCACTATCCTTGTTCCAATTCGATGAGCACGATGTCGTCATTCCCGCCATCGTTTTAGAAGAGCTTGACGGTAAAAAACGTAATATGGATGAAGTCGGCCGCAACGCCCGAGAAACGGCCCGCGTGCTCGATCAATTGCGGACGACCGGTAAACTGCACGACGGGGTCCCGCTCGAGAACGGCGGACGATTGTTCGTCGAGATCGGTCACGAGCATACCGTCGATTTTCCGTTCGACGTCATGACGAACGACAATCGTATCCTGACCGTGGCACTTGGACTGATGAAACAATACGAGCACGACCGGACCCGTAAAGTCGTGGTCGTCTCGAAAGATATACTCGTCCGTGTCAAAGCGGACGCCATCGGCATTGAAGCCGAGGATTACTTGACCGACCATATCGTCGATACGACGAATTTATACGCCGGCTATCGTGAAATCGAAGTCGATCAAGCCATCATCGATGAATTTTATAAAGTCCGACAGCTTCCGCTAGAAGCCGTTTCAAAAAATCAGCTATATCCGAACTCATTCGTCGTCTTAAAGAGTAACGTCTCGAAAGCGAGCGCACTCGCGGTCGTCGATGGGTTGCAACCGATCCTCCGTCCGCTCTCGCTAGACGTCGAACACGTGTGGGGCATCCATCCCCGTAACGTCCAGCAACGGATGGCGCTCGACTTGTTGTTGCGGGACGATATTCCGTTCGTGACACTGCTCGGGAAGGCCGGTACCGGGAAGACGTTGCTCGCGCTCGCGGCAGGCCTGTCGCTCGTCGAAGACGAACGTCGCTTCAACAAGCTCGTCGTGGCCCGGCCGGTCGTCCCGATGGGGAACGACATCGGTTATTTGCCCGGTGAGATGGAAGAGAAGCTCCGGCCATGGATGCAGCCGATTTATGATAACTTGGAGTTCTTGTTCAACGCCAACTCGAAAGACGAACTCGGGAACATCTTGGCCGGCATCAAATCTATTCAGCTCGAGGCGCTCACGTATATCCGTGGTCGCAGCATGCCGGATCAGTTCATTATCATCGACGAGGCCCAAAACTTGACGAAACATGAGATTAAGACGATTCTGACCCGGGTCGGCGAGAACTCGAAAATCGTCCTCGTCGGGGACCCGTATCAAATCGACCATCCGTATTTGGACGAGTATTCGAACGGTCTCACGTACGCCGTCGAACGCTTCAAAGGTCAAAACGTATTCGGACACGTCCAACTCATCAAAGGGGAGCGCTCGTCGCTCGCCCGGTTGGCTGCCGATTTACTATAACGAAAAACGCCGAGCGGCCGCTCGGCGTTTATTTCGTATTCGGATGGAGTGCCACTTGCACGTTCGATTTTTCCAGGAAGGCGTTCATCAGCATAATCAGACCGGTCACGATAAACAGTGCCGAGAATCCGAAGTGGGCGACGACTTGCGAACCGAACAACGGTCCGAGCAAGTTGCCCATGAACTGGGCCGATTGGTTATAAGAGAAGATGCGGCCGGTCGCCTGGCTCGGCGTATGTTGGCGGAGTAACGACTGTACCGACGGCATGAGCGCCGCTGTGGCGAAGCCGAGACCGAATCGCATGATGACGAGTTGTGTCGTCGACGTCACGAACGCCTGTGGAATCAAGAAGGCGCTATAGACGATGAGCGCCCAGAACAGGATGCGTTCGGCCCCGTAGCGGTCGGAGAGCCGACCGAGACGTTGTGCGGAAATGAGGGCGGCCACACCAGGAGCTGACGCGACGATCCCTGCGATAAAGGCGAGCGACGTCGTATACGGGTTCAATTCCCGGACATACAGCGTCAACAGCGGGCCAATCGATTGGGCCGAGAACGTGATTAAGAACGTCGTCAGAAACAGACTAAATATGAGTTGCGGGTTACGGAGCGAGGCGATCATCGATCGCGTCGAATCAAGCCGCTCGCGCGCCACCGGCACAAAGTCCTCTTTGACGAACACGAGTGTGATGAGGAACGTGATGAATAAGGCACTGCCGGTCAAGAGAAAAACGGGTCGAAGCCCAATCAAGTCTGCAAGGAGTCCTCCAATCAAGGGACCGAGGAGTCCGCCGGTGATGCCACCGGTCGACAGTGTGCCGAGCGCCCAGCCACTTTTCTCTTTAGGCGTTTGTGAAGCGACGAGGGTGATCCCCGCCGAGATAAATCCGGATACGGCACCCATTAAGAGCCGTAAACCGACGAGCTGATACACGTCTTGGACGAAACTGATGAGCGTCATGACGACGGCCATACCGAGACTAGCGCGGATGAGCATCAATTTGCGGCCTTTTTGGTCGGCGAGCCGTCCCCACAGCGGGGAGACGATGGCAGCCACGAGGAAAGTGGCGCCGAATGCGACCGCGGACCACGTAACGACTTGGTCGGGATCGGTGACCCCGAGTTCTTCGATGAACAAGGGGAGGAACGGTAGGACTAGACTCATCGAGGCCGCCGTCAAAAAGCTACCGATCCAGACGATGATTAAGTTTTTCTTCCATAAAGGGTACGTAAGCGTCACGACCTTTCGAGATTGAAGTTTTTCGATACCCTATATGTTACACTTTATGAAGTAAAAAGTCTAAAAAAAGAGAAGGCGCTGTGCCTTCTCTATCATGCCTCTGTTCGCACGGCGATGTGATGGACACCGCGCCATACTTGTTGATTGTGCAAGACGTACACCGGACCGTCCGCGAGTACTTTTCCGTCTCGAGAGAACTGTAAGTAAACGCTTCTGGCCTCGTCGATTGGCAACGTGAGCACCGTCTCCCCATAAAAACTGACGTGCGTCGCCGTGGCGATCGGTTCGGCATTTTGAAGGAATGGCGCGAACGGCATCGCGAACGAGTCGCGCAGCGCCGCATCCTTATCAGCCCGAGACATCGGTTTGTTATGGTCGACGCGTGACCCTTGCGTCAAGCCGTCATCCCATGCCTTCCCCATCTTGGCATAGTATGCGTCGTTGTCACTTTCTACCGCGCGGTCGAGATCCTCGACGTTTCGCTTGCGGTCATCAAAAATCCATACGGTCGGGTCGATCGTCAGCGCGTGACGAACCGCTCCGTCTAGTGGAAAAATCATGGATACGCCCCCTTTATTCACAATACACTGTACATTATACAGCTCTTTCTCAGAAAAAGGGAAACTGCGAGAAACTCGCCGCGAATCCAGACTGTTCATTGAATTATGATGAAATATAATGTACAGTTGAGTTATGACAAACAGTCTGTCATTGTACGGAGGAGGGGTCGTAGTGGCGACAAATTTGGCTGCAGTCCAACGGGAGCAAGCGCTTCAACTATTAGAGGCAGACGCAGAAAAAATCCGTTGTTTGATTGAAGTGCAGTTAGAAAACCTAAAAATGCCGAAGTGCCCGCTTTATGAAGAGGTGCTTGATACACATATGTTCGGTCTATCACGCCAAATTGATTTTGCGGTCCGTCTTGGACTCATTTCAGACATTGAAGGTAAAGGACTGCTCGATTCATTGGAACAAAAGCTGTCCGCCCTCGCGGAAGCTTCAGATTTATGAACCTTATACTCAAACTGTGCAAGCGGCGCTGTTTGAGTATTTTTTTATAATGGGTCAGTGATTGTTGTACATAAGGAAGTGAAAACATGAAAACTCGGTTTCGGTATTTTGATTTCTCGTTGTTCATTGCAGTGCTCATGCTTGTCGGAATCAGCTCGATCATGATTTACAGTGCGAGCGTATGGAATCGCGGGGATTACGCGAACAGCGGTTTGTTCTATCGGCAACTCTTCTACGCCGGACTCGGGATTGTCGTCTATTTGATTGCGACGATGTTCCGCTATGAGAACTTTAGAAAACCTAATATTTTGTACGGCCTCTATTTCGTATCGGTCGTGCTCTTGTTCATCACGTGGGCGATGATACCGCTCAACGGGGCGCGGGCGTGGCTCATCATTGGCGGATTCACGATGCAACCGGTCGAGATCGCCAAGTTCGTGTTGATTTTATTGCTCGCGAACTATTATCACCAGCTGTGGAACAATGAACTGAAAGGGTTGCCGGGACGACTCGGCCGAGCCGCGATCACGAAAAAAGGATTACGGGCCCAAGCCGGTGCCTTCTTCGTGATTCCGGTCATCTACTTCTTTCTCCCGTATGCGATTGCCATCAACGGCCAACCGGATATGGGGGGGTTGTTCGTTCTCGGCGCCATCATGTTCCTCATGTGGCTCGCTGTCGGGGCGCCGCTCCGAATCATCATCCCGTCGGTGCTCGCTGGGATCGGGGCCGTCTATTTGATGTTCACGACCATCTTCTCGGAAAACCAGCGCAGTCGAATCGAAGTCGTCTTCAATCCGTTCATGGACCCTGAAGGCTATGGTCACCAATTGCTCATGTCGATCATCTCGATCGTGCACGGAGGAGTGACCGGTGTCGGTCTCGGGAACAGTTATCAGAAATATGGGTATCTGCCCGAACCGGAGACGGATTACATCATGTCCATCATCGCGGAAGAGCTCGGCTTTGTCGGTGTCGTCGTCGTCCTCTTCCTGCTCTTTTTCATCGCGTTCCGCGCCGTCAATATCGCCAATCATAGCGATAATCACTTCGCGATGTTCGTCTCATTTGGCATCGCTGCCCAAATCATGGTCCAAACCGGGATCAATATCGGGGCGATGTCGGGCTGGTTCCCGGGGACGGGGGTCACGCTCCCGCTCGTCAGTTACGGCGGGACGTCACTCATCATGACGATGGGCATTCTCGGAGTGCTCAGTAGCATCTCGATGCGAAACCGGCACCGGGAAGCAACAAGACGGGCTGAGATTCGTGAGAAATCAGCCGAAAACGTGCAAGGTTCATCGTTACATGTTGTCAGGTAAGAAGGTTCGAACTACTTAAATGGGGGGATTTATGTTGAAACCAATTAGCAAATTACTTGTAGCCAACCGTGGAGAGATCGCCATTCGTGTATTTAGGGCAGCCACTGAACTAGGAATGCGCACAGTCGCCGTCTATTCACAAGAAGACAGCGGCTCGTTACACCGCTTTAAAGCGGACGAGGCATATTTGATCGGTCTCGATAAAAAGCCGATTGACGCCTATCTCGATATCGAGGACGTGATTCGAATCGCGAAACAGTCGGGGGCTGACGCGATTCACCCAGGATACGGTTTCTTATCTGAGAACATCGAGCTCGCACGTCGTTGCCGTGAAGAAGGTATCATCTTCGTCGGTCCGAATGAATCGCATCTTCATGCGTTCGGGGATAAAGTTCGGGCCCGTCAAAGCGCAATCGCGGCCGGTCTCCCGGTCATTCCAGGTTCGAACGGACCGCTCACATCATACGAAGACGCGCTCGAGTTTGCGAACGAGCATGGGTTCCCACTCATGGTCAAAGCGGCGATGGGCGGCGGCGGCCGCGGGATGCGTGTCATCCGCACGGAAGCTGAGATGAAAGATTTGATTGAACGTGCCAAGTCAGAGGCGAAGCAAGCGTTCGGTTCAGACGAAGTGTACATAGAAAAATTAGTGGAGCGTCCGAAACACATCGAGGTCCAAATCCTCGGGGACGACCACGGCAACATCATCCACTTGTTCGAACGTGACTGTTCGGTCCAACGCCGACACCAAAAAGTCGTCGAGGTCGCACCGTGTGTGACGTTGTCTGAGGAATCGCGCCAAGCGATTTGTGACGCGGCGGTTAAGCTCATGCGCCACGTCGGCTACATCAACGCCGGGACGGTCGAGTTCCTCGTCACGGAAGACGAGTCGTTCTACTTCATCGAGGTCAACCCGCGTATCCAAGTCGAGCACACGATCACAGAGATGGTGACCGGCTTCGATATCGTGCAGACCCAGCTCATGATCGCGCAAGGCGAGTCGCTCCACGGCGACGTCATCCATATGCCGAAACAAGAAGACATCAAATTGCTCGGTTACGCGATCCAGTCACGTGTCACGTCAGAAGACCCGGGCAACAACTTTATGCCGGACACAGGCAAAATTATGGCGTACCGCTCTCCGGGCGGCTTCGGGGTCCGACTCGACGGCGGGAACGCTTACGTCGGGGCCGAGATTTCACCGTATTATGACTCGCTTCTCGTGAAGCTGTCGACACACGGCATGACGTTCGAACAAGCGGCTTCGAAAATGGTCCGTAACTTGAACGAGTTCCGGATTCGCGGCATCAAGACGAACATTCCGTTCTTGATTAACGTGATGAAGCACCAGAACTTCATCAGCGGTGACTACAACACGTCGTTCATCGACGAGACGCCAGAACTGTTCGTCTTCCCGAAACGGAAAGACCGTGGAACGAAGTTGCTCAACTATATCGGCGACGTCACCGTGAATGGATTCCCGGGTGTCGGATTGAAAGATAAGCCGATTAGCCGCTCGGTCCGGATTCCGCAAGACCTTCCGGCTGAAGCCAAACCAGGTACGAAACAGATTTTGACGGAGCTCGGTCCGGACGGCCTTGCCGATTGGATCAAACGTCAACCTGAACTGTTGTTGACGGATACGACGATGCGAGACGCGCACCAGTCGCTTCTTGCGACGCGGATGCGGACACAAGACATCGTCAATATCGCCGAACCGACGAGTAAACTCATGCCAGAGCTATTCTCGGTCGAGGCATGGGGCGGGGCCACGTTCGACGTCGCCTATCGTTTCCTCTCGGAAGACCCATGGGTTCGCCTCATGCGGCTCCGCGAGAAGATGCCGAACGTCTTGATTCAAATGTTGCTTCGCGGCGCGAATGCGGTCGGGTATAAAAACTATGCCGACAACGTCATCGAACAGTTCGTCCATGAGGCGGCCTATGCGGGTGTCGACGTGTTCCGGATCTTCGACAGCTTGAACAACCTCGAGTCGATTCAACTTGCGATCGACGCGACGTTACCGACTGGAAAAGTCGCGGAAGCGGCCGTTTGTTATACGGGCGACCTGTACGATGGCAACCGTCCGAAGTACCACTTGCCGTACTACGTCGATTTGGCGAAGAAACTCGAAGCGAGCGGGGCTCATATTCTTGCGATTAAAGACATGGCCGGCCTGCTCAAGCCAGAGTCGGCATACGCGCTCGTCTCAGCCTTGAAAGATGCCGTCGACTTGCCGATCCACTTGCACACGCATGACGCTTCCGGCAACGGAATCTTCACGTATGCCCGGGCGACGGATGCGGGCGTCGACATCGTCGACGTGGCTGCGAGCTCGATGTCAGGCATGACGTCACAACCTTCAGGCGGCAGCTTGATTTATGCGCTCGACCATCACGAGCGTCAACCGAAAATCGATGTGAAGCATTACGAGGTCATCAGCGACTACTGGCAAGACGTGCGTCATAACTATGAGCCGTTCGAAAGCGATATGCGTGCTTCGAACCCATCGGTTTATGAGCATGAGATGCCGGGCGGACAGTACTCGAACTTGCAACAACAAGCGAAAGCGGTCGGATTGGGTGACCGTTGGAGCGAAGTGAAGTCGATGTATGCCCGTGTCAACATGTTGTTCGGGGATATCGTCAAAGTGACACCGTCGTCGAAAGTCGTCGGCGACATGGCGCTATTCATGGTCCAGCATAACTTGAGCGAACAAGATGTGATTGACCGCGGTCACCAACTCGACTTCCCGGATTCGGTCGTCGAGATGATGCGCGGCGAACTCGGGACGCCTCCAGGAGGGTTCCCGACCGATGTCCAGCAAGCAATTCTTAAAGGTGAGAAGCCGCTTGACGTACGTCCAGGTAAGTTGATTGAGCCGTATGATTTTGAAGCGGCCCAGTTGAAACTGTTCGAGAAACTTGATCGTCCGGTGACGGACTTCGAATTGCTCTCGAACGCATTGTATCCGAAAGTGTTTGAAGACTATGTCACGCATTCGACGACGTATGGCGATGTATCGGTTCTTGACACGTTGACGTTCTTCTACGGATTGAACGTCGGGGAGACGATTCAAGTTGAAATCGAGACCGGGAAGACACTCATCATCAAACTCGTTCAAATCAGTGCGGCGAACGAGGACGGCATCCGTCTCGTCTCGTACGAGATGAACGGCGTCCCTCGTGAAATCGAGATTAAAGACGTGAACGTGAAGTCGGCGACGACGAGCCGTCCGAAAGTAGACCGGGCGAACCCGAAACAAGTCGGCGCTTCGATGCCAGGTTCAGTGTTGAAAGTGCTCGTCGAACCGGGTAGCCGTGTCCACCGCGGGGAACAGCTCCTCGTCACGGAAGCGATGAAGATGGAGACGACGGTCCAAGCCGCGCAAGACGGAGAAGTCAAAGCGGTCCATATTAAAGAAGGCGACACAATCCAAAGTGACGACTTATTGATTGAGTTTGTATAATGAAAAGAAGCATAGCCGCGCTATGCTTCTTTTTTAGATAGGAGTGGGAGAGATGAGACGAGTATGCTGGTTTCGATCGGATTTTCGATTGACAGATAATCATATGTTACACCGGGCCTTGAAAGACGCTGATTCCGACGATGAGATGGAGTTCGTTTTTTGGCTCAACCCTAACTATTGCGAGCCGTTCGAGACGCGCCACGATTACTTTTTCGCGACGATGCGTCAATTCATGGACGAGTTGGAAGAACGCGGGCTCGGACTTCGGGTCATCGTGGCCGATACGGCAGAACAGTTCGTCGAAGTGCTCGGTGAGCTCGATGTGCTCTACTTCAACGCCGAGTATGTCGAACCGTTCAAACAGCGGGACGACGCCGTCATCCAGGCGCTCGGGGAAGCGGTCAAAGTCATCCGCCTGCTCGACCGCCATTTGTTCGCCCCGAATGCGTTCACGAAAAAAGACGGCGATCCGTATAAGGTATACACGCCATTTAAAAAAGCAGCCTATGCCGAGGCGCCGCCCGCGCCGTATGAGGTCGACGTGAATGCGTTGAAGCGTCACGTGACGACAGGGCATGAAGTCCCGGTCGAATTGAAGCGTCAGTTCGATCGCTGTGAGCGTTCGTGGAAAGCGCTTGGCGAAGCAGCAGCCAAACGTCGTTTGAGCGACTTCGTCGCGAATCGGATCGATGCGTACGATGAAGACCGCGACATCCCGGCCATCGCCGGCACGAGCCGTCTGTCTCCGTATCTCCGGACCGGGGTGCTCTCCATCCGGACCGTGACGGAAGCGGTGTTGAAGGCGCCGAAATCGAGCGGACGCGACACATATTACGATGAGTTGTTATGGCGCGAATTTTACTATATGATCATGGTCCAATTCCCGGGACTGAAAGACCGTCCGTTCAACGACAAGTATAAGCATCTCGATTGGGAGAACGATGACGAGAACTTCCAGGCGTGGTGTGACGGAAAGACGGGCTACCCGATCGTCGACGCGGCGATGCGGCAATTGAATGAGACGGGCTGGATGCATAACCGGCTTCGCATGATTGTCGCCTCGTTCTTGTCGAAGCATCTGATGATAGACTGGCGGAAAGGGGAACGCTATTTCGAACAGAAGCTGATCGACTATGAAGCAGCCTCGAATATCGGGGGTTGGCAATGGGCGGCTTCGGTCGGGACGGATGCAGTGCCGTACTTCCGTATCTTCAATCCGACGACGCAATCCGAGAAGTTCGATGGGGACGGGACGTTCATCCGGAAGTACGTGCCCGAACTCGCGAATCTCGACAAAAAAGCGATTCATTTCCCTGACTTGACCGAGCGGGATGGATACGTCGACCCAATCGTCGACCATAAGGAAGCGCGTGCCCGGGCACTCGAGCGGTTCAAGGACGCGCAGTAAATAGGCATCAAAAAAAGGAGCGATGCCGTCGCTCCTTTTTTTGTACGTGATTAAATGGATTGTTGTCGTGCGGCCTCGGTCGTCTGTTTCTGACTCCGATACGCATGATATGCCAAGTACGAGATAATCCCGAAATAGCAGGTAATCAAGAAGGCGTGGAGAAGCGGGACGTACGTGGCGTGTCCCCCAAGGACGATCCACGCACCCGTGCCGACTTGAAGCAGGATGAAGAACAGCGAGGCCCACATGCCGGTCTCGACGAGGCGGTTCGTCTCCCGACGTGCCAAGTAGAGGACGTATAATGTATAGAAGACGAGCAATCCGGCCATGATGCGGTGCCCCATTTGGACGTACGACTCGAACGTCCACACGTTCTGGTCACAAATCGGCCAGCCGACACAGGCGTATGTCGCGCCGAGGTGACGGACGTAAGCGCCCGTATAGACGACGACCATCGTATAAATCGTCAAGCCGTAAAGATGAACCTTCAACCGTTCGGAGACGGCCCGATGCACGCGTTCCCCTTCGAATAAGAGAATCGTCAAGATGAGCAGCGATGCGAACGAGACGAGCGAGATGCCGAAGTGGAGCGCGAGAATCGCGTCCGATTGTTGCCAAATGACGGCCCCGGCACCGATAATCGATTGGATGAGCATGAAAATGAACGCGAGGAACGCGAACACTTTGACATCATACCGGTTCTTGACGACCGCAAACGTCCAAATCGTCAAGGCGATGATGAGCAGTCCCTCGATGCCAGAGACGACACGATGACTGTACTCGATCATCGTTTCGACGCTCGGATTGGTCGGGATCAGTTTCCCGTGGCAGAGCGGCCAATCCGTTCCGCACCCGTCGCCGGAGTCCGTCTTTGTCACGGTTCCACCCATGATCAGGACGAGCATCATCCCGAGCGTGACGAGCGCTGAAAATAGTGCGAGTTTTTTATGCATTCGTTTCCACCTGCTTTTGAGAAAAATCACTAGAATTGTGCCTTGTAAGTTTATATTTTTTTCGCCATACTTATTATACGGCTTTACGTCGTAAAAACGAAACGGAAAAGCTTGCAATCGCTATCAAAATCGTTATTCTAGTATTAACATGGCGTTTTTACTGTGACAATTATCACACGTTTGTCACAAAAAACTAGCTATTTTACAAGCATAAACGACGTATTCTTTTTGAAAATATGGTATCTTTGTTATGAGTTAGGTGAACTTTGTTCATATTGTGTTTTTTCTGTGAAAAGAATACGTGGATTTCGTGATTAGTAGGGGGGTCAGTATGACAAAAGTCAACCCAGGAACAATGGCAGAAGTAGAATATACAGAATCCGCCTCGTTCCGCGACTATGTTGCTCTGGCAAAAATGGGAATCGTTCGCGCCAACTTGTTGTTGGTATTCGCCGGTTTCTTTGTAGCAGCAACATATCAGAGTGATACGCCAGTCTTTTATTTATTTGAGGTTTGGCCGCAGCTCTTATTAACGATGTTAGGAAGCGCACTCGTCATCTCCGGGAGTTGTTACCTAAACAACTTCGTGGACCGTGATATCGATTACTTGATGGGACGTACAGACAATCGGCCGAGTGTCACCGGTAAAATTTCAGGAGAACGGATTTTGCTCCTTGGATTAACGCAGCTTGCGATCGGGACATTGCTCTTATTGATCGTCTCGTATGTGGCAGCAGTCTTCGGTTTAATCGGGGCATTTTTTTATGTCGTCATTTATACGATGTGGCTTAAACGGACGCACACGTTGAACACGGTCGTCGGCAGCATCTCCGGAGCGGTACCGCCGCTCATCGGTTGGGCAGCCATCGATCCCTCGCTTCATATCGACGCGTGGCTCATGTTCCTCGTCATGTTCTTGTGGCAACCGCCACACTTCCTCGCGCTCGCCATGCGGCGTGTCGAGGAGTATCGAGCGGCCGGCATTCCGATGCTACCGGTCGTCAACGGCTTTGCGATTACAAAGCGTCAAATCATCTGGTGGATTGCGACGCTGATTCCAGCATCGCTCTTGTTCATGCATTACGGGTTAGTCTACGTAATCATTGCAGCCGGTCTTGGGGGCTACTGGTTATATCTCGGGTTGAAAGGTTTTAAAGCCGAGGATGAAATCAAGTGGGCAAACAAAATGTTCTTTTATTCATTAATTTATTTAGTCGTGTGGATTGTCGCGCTGATTTTGACGGCAGCACTAGCGTAATCACACTCACTATATAGAAACCATTACACATCATTTTGGGAGAAAGTGGGGATTGTTGTGAAATCATTTAAAAAGCTTCTGTTTGGCATCGTCCCGATGATGATGTTCGCACTGCTATTATCAGGGTGCGGCGTTGAGGGATTGTCTGCATTGAAGCCGATGGGAGAAGGCGCTGAAATTCAGCTCCGGATCATTATCATCAGTTTGGTAATTATGCTCTTCGTACTCGTCATCGTATCGATCATTTACGTTTACGTGCTCATGAAGTTCCGTCGTAAAGACGATTCGATTCCGAAGCAAGTCGAAGGAAGCAGCACGCTCGAGATGATTTGGACAGTCGTGCCAATCATCTTGCTCATCATTCTCGCTGTACCGACAATCACGACGACTGTCGAACTCGCGAAAGCGAAAGAAGCGAAAAAAGAAGAAGAAATCAATGTTACGGCTAACTTGTACTGGTGGGAGTTTGAATATCCGAACGCAGGCGTCGTCACGGGACAAGAACTTGTCATCCCGGTCGGCAAACGTGTCGGCATCAACTTGACATCGAAAGACGTCATCCACTCGTTCTGGGTACCGGCTTTATCTGGTAAAACGGACACGAACCCAGGCCTTGATAACGAAATGTGGTTGCATGCAAATGAACCAGGTACGTTCTTCGGGAAATGTGCCGAGCTTTGCGGACCGTCACACGCGCTCATGGACTTCAAAGTCATCGCACTCGAACAAGAAGATTACGACAAATGGCTCGAAGACATGAAAGCACAGCAAGACGCGAACACAGAAAAACTTGTTGCCGATAACCAAAACTTGACGACAGGTGAGGCCGTTTACGTCCAGAGCTGCTTGAGCTGTCACGGCGGCGGGAAAGTCGCGCCTAGTCTGACAAACTTCGGCGATCGCGAAAAGTTAGCTGGTTATCTTGAAAACAACGAAGAGAAATTGAAAGAATGGATTCGTGATCCTCAAGAATTGAAACAAGGCGCGCTAATGCCTGGCTTCGGTGAAGGCCAAATCAGTGATGAAGAGTTAGATGCACTCGTTGACTTCTTGTACGATCAGAAGATTGACTAACGGGAAAAGGGGGATTTCACGTGGCACAGACCACTGCATTGCAGCAACCGCGTAAATACAATGGCATCATGGATTGGGTTACGACGGTTGACCACAAAAAAATCGGTATTTTGTATTTGTTCTCAGGAATCTTCTTCCTCCTTCTCGGTGGAATTGAAGCATTACTTATTCGGTGGCAACTCGTTCGTCCGATGAACGACTTCGTCAGCGGCGAAACGTTTAACCAATTGATTACGATGCACGGGACGACGATGATCTTCCTAGCGGCCATGCCGATGTTATTCGGATTCATGAACGCCGTCGTACCACTTCAAATCGGGGCACGCGATGTTGCGTTCCCGTTCATTAACTCACTCGGATTCTGGTTGTTCTTCTTCGGTGGTGTCATGTTGAACCTTAGCTGGTTCTTCGGCGCAGCTCCGAACGCAGGCTGGACGGCGTACGCGCCGCTCTCGACACAACCGGAAGCATCAGGGGTCGACTTCTACGCCCTTGGTCTTCAAATTTCAGGTTTCGGTTCACTCATGGCCGGGATTAACTTCCTCGTCACGATTTTGAACATGCGTGCTCCAGGTATGAAACTCATGCGGATGCCGCTCTTCACGTGGACGACGTTCGTCGCTTCGGCGTTGATCGTCTTCGCGTTCCCACCGCTCACAGTCGGATTGTTCATGTTGATGTTCGAACGCTTGTTCGGAGCCGTTTACTTCGACCCGGCAGCCGGCGGTAACGTAGTCATCTGGGAACACCTCTTCTGGATCTTCGGACACCCGGAAGTATACATCTTGATTTTACCGGCGTTCGGTATTTTCTCGGAAATTATTCCGACATTCGCTCGTAAACGCCTATTCGGTTATACAACGATGGTCTTCGCAACGATGCTCATCGGTTTCCTCGGATTCATGGTTTGGGTCCACCACATGTTCACGGTCGGTCTTGGACCGGTCGCCAACTCGATTTTCGCTGTCGCAACAATGGCCATCGCCGTTCCGACAGGGGTCAAAATCTTCAACTGGTTGTTCACACTATGGGGCGGACAAATCAAGTTCAACGTCGCGATGCTCTACTCGGTCGCATTCATTCCATCATTCCTCGTCGGGGGAATGACAGGGGTCATGCTTTCGGTCGCACCGGCCGACTATCAGTACCACGATAGTTACTTCGTTGTCGCTCACTTCCACTACGTAATCGTAGGTGGGGTCGTTTACGGTCTATTTGCAGGACTTTACTACTGGTTCCCGCTCATGTTCGGCAAAGCGCTCTCTGAGAAGCTTGGCTACTGGCAGTTCTGGTTGTTCTTCATCGGGTTCCACTTGACGTTCTTCCCGCAACATTTCCTCGGATTGTTCGGGATGCCACGCCGCGTCTTCACATACCTTCCGAACCAAGGGTTTGAGACGATGAACTTGCTGTCGACAATCGGAGCCTTCTTCATGGGTGTGTCGACGATCGTCTTGCTCGTCGCTGTTGTGAAAGCATTCTTGTCGAAACAACGCGTCAAGCCGGACCATTGGGAAGATGGACGTACATTGGAGTGGACGCTTCCTGTACCGACTCCAGAGTACAACTTTGCACAAACACCGCTTGTCAAAGGTCTCGATACGTTCTGGCTCGAGAAGATGGCGGGCAACAAACGGGTATCTGTCGCTGAACCAGTAGCAGACATCCACATGCCGAACAACTCGATTATCCCGTTCTTCATGTCACTCGGCTTGTTCATCGCCGGACTCGGAGCGATTTTCCAAATGGATAACGCAGTTGTCGGTTGGTCACTCATCGTGATCGGATTGCTCATCACATTCGTGTCGATGTTCCTCCGTTCATGGATTGACGACCATGGCTTCTACATTCCAAAATCGAAGATCGAAGCGGATTTGAAAGCGATTCGTGAGAAAGGAGACCAATAAATGGCACATGCAGTCGAAAAACACCCGGTGACCGGAATTCCGGCCAATCCAGAGAAAGCCACGCTGGAAGGGAAAAATAAATATGTAGCCTTCTGGTTCTTCCTCGGTGGAGAGACCGTTCTCTTCGCCTCGCTCTTCGGAACGTATGTCGGTCTACTCAACTCTGGTGCGCCAGAGGAACTTCGTTCTTACAATATCTTTGAGATGGGGCTCGTCTTCTTAATGACGATGCTCCTCCTCACAAGTTCGCTCACAAGTGTTCTCGCCATGATGAACATGAAAGCGAACAATCCAGGCCGCATGAAGTTTTGGTTGGTGATTACGCTTCTCCTCGGGGCAGGTTTCCTTGGAGCTGAGATTTACGAGTTCATCCACTACTACCATATCGGTCACACGTTCACGTCGAGCGCGTTCGGATCTGCGTTCTACACGCTCGTCGGTTTCCACGGCGCGCACGTCACGTTCGGTCTACTTTGGATCACGACGCTGTTGATTCGCAACTGGAACCGTCCAATCGATGTGTACAACGCACCGAAGTTTTACGTGTCGAGCCTGTACTGGCACTTTATCGACGTCGTCTGGGTTTTCATCTTCTCAATCGTCTACCTCTTAGGGATGGTGAGCTAACATGGAAAAACAACCAATCAACGAATCACACAAACAGTTAGAGCTTGAAGTAAAAGCCGAGTCACGCCGCGAGTATCAACTCCAGTTGATCAGCTTCGCGATGATGATTTTGCTCACATTCGTCGCGTTCGGCGCCGTATACGCTGAACTCATGCCGGTGTGGGCGGCAGGTGGTTTCTTAATCATCCTCGCCATCATCCAAGTGTTCTTGCAGCTGTATATCTTCATGCATATGAACAACCGTGGCAACACGTGGATCGTCGGAATGATGTGGCTTGGCATCTTTGTCGCCATCATTACAGTCGCTGCACTTCGCTTGCTCATTTGGTAAATGTGACAAAGGATTGAACATCTGTGGAAACATAGATGATTCAGTCCTTTTTGCTTTACTTCAAAAATAAAGGAATAGTAATCTTGAAGTGAACGGTTTCATTGGTTTGGGAGAGAAAGAAAAGGGGTGAAGGGATGCTCTGGAATACATCAGAGCTACTCAAACAGTTCGATTGGATGACACTTTGGAGTCCATGGTTCGGATTGTTGATGGTAGGGTTGTACGTCCTCTATGCGGTCGTCACAGAGAAAATGGCGAAGCGAGGGTACGAGTCGACCACGTTACTACAAAAGTTCAGTATGTTATCCGCCATTTTATTGTATTACATCGGTTTCGGAAGTCCGGTCGATGTTCTCGCACACATCATCTTCTCGGTACACATGTTGCAGATGGTGCTCGTCTATGTTCTCGCACCGGCGCTCGTCGTGTACGGGATGCCGTATTGGGTGTTCGAGAAATTATTTAGCTATAAGGTGATTGGGCCGACGCTTAAGTTTATGACAAAACCTTTGATCGCACTCGTTTTGTTCAATGCATTATTCACGTTTTACCACATGCCATTCATCTTTGACTACGTCTTGACAAACTATGGTGTGCACCGTATCTTCCACGGCGCCCTCGTCGTCTTCAGTTTGACGATGTGGTATCCGGTCATCGCACCGTTCCTCTCAGAAGAAGAGGAAGGGATGTCAGATTTGAAGCGGATGGTATACATCATCGCGAACGGTGTGCTCTTGACACCGGCCTGTGCGTTCATCATCTTCAGCCAAGGTATCTTGTATGACGCCTATACGGACGCGGAGACGTTCGCAACGGTGCTCGGCTACTGTATGCCGAACGGCGATGTGTCGGGTCTCGATTTGAATGCGCTCATGGGAGCGACGAACAGCGCTCTCGAAGACCAACGTTTCGGCGGGGTATTGATGAAGCTCGGTCAAGAAGTCGTCTACGGTTTCTTCTTCGGCTGGACGTTCTTCGGTTGGGTGCGCCGGACGAAATCGCTTGCGATTGACGAAGGCATGTCGTTCACACCGCAAGAACCAAAAGAGAAAAAATGAACTAAGTCAAAGGGGAAACTACGATGAACTATCTTGCCTTGATCAGTGTGACATTCATTGTCATCAGTGCTATTTTAGTAGCGATTGGATGGACGATCATTGCGCGCGATCGCCGCAACGTCGACAAGCATAAGAAAGTCATGACGGCCGCCGCAATCGCCGCGACGACATTCTTCATTCTTTACGTCTCACGGACGATTTTTGTCGGCAATACCGCTTTCGGAGGACCGGATTCTGTGAAGCCTTACTATTTGGCGTTCATGATTTTCCATATCCTGCTCGCGACGACGGGTGGGGTCCTCGGATTGATCACGCTTTACCTCGGCTATAAAAATAAAGTCGAGAAACACCGTAAAATCGGACCGAAAGCCTCGGTCGTCTGGTTTTTCACAGCGATTACAGGCGTGACGGTATACGTCCTCCTTTATGTCGCCTATGACCCGGGTGAGACGACGAACGTCTTCCGTGCCATTATCGGCGGGTGAATCGAGAGAGGGGGATGAGGATGAAACGGAACAGCTATATGACGGTCGGCTTGACGGTCGCCATTCTGGTGGCAATCGGTGTGGCCTCGTACTTCTTTTTCTTTAAAGAAGAGGACCTGCCCGTCATCCAAGAGCCGACCCCGTTCACGTTGACGAACGCGCTCGACGGTCAGTCGTACAATTCGGATAATGGCAAAGTCAAAATCGTCACGTTCTTCTATACGAACTGTCCGGACATCTGCCCGCTCACGTTGCGTGACTTCATGAAGCTAGAGCAAGAGTTGAAAGCGAACGACCTGTACGGGACGGACGTCGAGCTCGTCGCCATCACTGTCGACCCTGAAGTCGATACGGTGCCGGTCCTCGAGAATTATGGGGAGGCGTTCCAAGCCGAACCGACGGGCTGGAAGATGTTGACCGGGGACCAGGCCGATATCGACCGCATCACGCGTCAGCTTCAATTCTATTATTCGAAAGCGAACAGCGGACTCGTCACGCATGCGACGACGATGTATATCATCGACCGTCAGCACGACGTCCGTGCGGTCGCCCAAATGGCCACGGCAGGAGAAAAACCCGTCGATATCGAAACCATTATGGAGGACGTGTTAGTACTCGCGGCAGAAAAGGAGTGAAGAAGATGAATGATACGATGGCTGTCATCGGAAATGATTATTCCTATGGAGATGTGACGATCGCCGAGCGGGCGATTGAGGATTTGATTGCTTGCAGTGCAATCGAATTCGGATTGCGCGAAGTGAAGGTCGTGTCCGTCTCGAAAGAGCGATACGATTATCAAATCGTTGCACCCGTCTCACTCGTTGAGGCTGAACGCTTATATCGGTACGTGCGCGACCAGTTCGACTTGTTGCTCGGACAAGTCGATGTGACGCTCAACGTCATCGCGACATGACAAAAGGGAGACCCTCGGCGGGTCCTCCCTTTTTTGTATGCTGATGATTTATTTTGTCTATATTTTCCAAGATTCAACTCTGGTAAGATGAAAAGAGTAGTTACGGTACACGACTCATCGAGGGGGAAATCAGATGCAACAGCAAGCGTTGGTCGTCATCGACATTCAGAATGACATCACGAAAAATTACAAAGCGATCATCGACAACATCAACACATCAATCGATTGGGCGGTCGCCAAGGGACTTCATGTCGTCTATATTCGGCATGAGAACTTATCTGCGGGGACGAGAACGTTCAAAACCGGGACGCGCGGGGCGGAATTAGTCCCAGATTTGAAGATTGTGTCTGATCACGTGTTCACCAAATACAAGGGCAACGCCTTGACGAGCGAGGCGTTCGCGACGTTCATTGAACAGCACGGCATCGACACGTTCTATATCACCGGGGGCGATGCGACCGCCTGTGTGAAGTCGACGTGTTACAATCTGCGGAAATCCGACTATACGGTTAGCGTCCTGTCGGATTGCATCACGAGCTATGACTTGAAGAAAATCGACGACATGATTGCGTATTACGAGGGTAAGGGCTGCACCATCATCCAATCAGAGGACTTGTCGGCGTAACTTGCTCTGCCGATGCTTACCTCGGTTCGTTATATGTGTCCATAAGAAAAACCCCTTCGCTTATGCAAGGGGTTTTACTTCGAGTGTCTCAGCGAGTGCGGCTAGACGACGCTCGCAATCACGGACGATTTCTTCTGGGAACTCTTCGTCGTACTCGACGCCGTGCGGGTAGTAATGTTTTCCGAGAATTGGTGTCAACATTTTGACGACCGCATGACGGTCCTCGATTTGGCCTTCGATTGCATATACCGGTAAGCGAAGGTAGAACGTCTCGCCTGTCGATTGTTTCTCGTACTTCATGTCATACGTTGCACGCTCATAGTCCCAAGCGCCTTCACGGATGAAATGATGATGATCCATGATCGTCTCGAGCAAACCGAAGCGGATCTCTTTTCCCTCGATGTGGAACTGCTCAAATTTCATCATAATCCCCCTTTTCCCTAATAAACCTCATATGTCATCATATCATATTCGAAAACGTTCTTGGAATAACGTGTGTTCAAATTGTGAAAAAAAGATGAACGCCTCAAGCGCGGGTGTCGAGGTAATGGTTGATTTTGTCTGTAAGCCTCACACCGAGCGGCATGAGTCCCTCTGAGCCGAAGAAGACGTTGAACTCTAAAATGTAAAATTCACCGTCGGCGACGATGACGTCGAAGGCCGCGTGATTGATGTGGAGCGTCTTGGCGATGTCGAGCACTTCCGCGACGACGTCTTCCGGGATATCATCATATGAGAACTGGGCGCCTTGGGCGACGTTGTTCAAGAACGCCTCGCTGACACGCCAATACGAACCGACGACTTCTTCACCGATGACGATGATTCGCAGGTCACGGTCGTTCGGGATGTATTGCTGGACGTAAAACGTCTCGTGCTTGTCGACGTACTTGAGCCAATCCTGTTCATGCTTGATGAGCCAGACGCCTTGTCCCATCGACGACTTGGCCGTCTTGGCGACGAACGGATACTCGAACTCTTCCAAAACACGCTCAATCGTATAAGGGTTTTTCCCGTAGATGAGCGTCTTCGGGATTCGGTGCGGGAACGTCGCCTTGAAGGCGCGCGTCATCTCAATCTTATCGTGCCCGAGGTGATACGTGGCTGGAGACGGGAAAATCGGTTTATTGAGTCCGTAGATGATCGAGTTAACCATCCAATATTCAGGGAACAAGACGAGGTCGGCTGCTCTTACTTTATCGAGCTGGTCGTAATAATATTCAGGTTTCGCATAGTCGGTCTTAATGCCGGCCGAGCGAATCATATTGAATGAGACTTTTTTCATAGCGAGGTGCAGGTGCGCACCTGTTCACTTCCTTTCTGGTTGGACGCTTGACAGTCACATTCAATTATAAAGCCGATTGCTTACAGAGGGAATCAAATGTGTTAAAATCATGGCAGAAAGGGTGAAAGCCATGATTATTACTGAACAGACGATCGCCCTGCTCGATCAAACGGAATCGTTAGCCGATTTGATTGAAGCGAGCGAGTCGTTCCAAACATATATTGCCACGAAACAAGCGCGAGCCCAATCAGAGGAAGCGCGTCTCGTGGAACGTGAGTTCTTGCGGATGAAAGAAGATTACGAGTACGTACAGCGGTTCGGGAAACATCACCCGGACCACGATCGCATTAAAAAAGAGATGCATCTCGTCAAACGGCGTCTCGATGTCCAGCCAGAAGTGGCCGCATTTAAAAAAGCGGAACGCAGTTTAGATAAGCTGCTCGGGGAAGTGAGTGAGCTGTTGGCCTTCTCGGTTTCTCCAAAAATCAAAGTCCCGACCGGAAACCCGTTCTTCGACGAAGGCGGATGTTCAGGCGGAGGAAGTTGTGGAGGCGGAAGCTGTGGATGTACCATCTAAGACGTTTGAGTTGAATGGTCGAATCGGGTTCGTCGTTTACGTCCAATCGTTGAAACAAGTGAAGGCGTTGCGTCGCTATGCGAACCTGTATTACGTGTCAAAGCGGGAGAAGTACGCCTTCTTGTATACCGACCTTGATGGACATGAGGCGATTCTCGAACAAGTGAGCGCGTTGCCGTTCGTCGAAGCGGTCGTCCGCAGTGAGCGGCCGTTCGTCGCGGAAACGTACGAATCGAAGCAGAAATAACACAGAGATGAAGGCGGCACCGCCTTCATCTTTTGTGGTGAAGGAGAACGAATATGCGAGTGATTTCAGGAGAAAGAAAAGGGACCCGACTCAAGGCGGTCCCGGGGTCGGCCACACGACCAACGACAGATAAAGTAAAAGAATCGTTATTCAACATCATCGGTCCTTATTTCGCCGGGGGCGATGCGCTTGACCTATACGCCGGGAGCGGCGGTCTAGGAATCGAGGCGTTGTCACGGGGGTGTGACCATGCCGTGTTCGTCGACAAGCAACGAAAGGCGATTCAGACGGTCACAGACAATTTGCAGACGACACGTTACGAGTCGAAAGCGACGGTGCTCCAACAAGACGCTCGCTCTGTTCTCGACCAACTCGTCCTCAAAGGTCAGCCGTTTTTACTGATATTCATGGACCCGCCGTACCATGCGGAAGAACATGTGCTGTTTTTACAAACCATTGAAACGAACCGGCTGTTGACGGACAACGGTGTCGTCGTCTGCGAGCACGGCAGCGACGTGACGTTGCCGGACCGAGTCGGGCAGTTGGAAAAAATCAAGGTGCAACGCTACTCGGACGTGATTACGATCAGCTTTTACGAGTATGCAGCGACCGAGGAGTGAGAACATGTCAAAACGTATCGCGATTTGCCCGGGGAGCTTTGACCCGATTACGAACGGCCATTTAGATATCATCGAGCGGGCGGCGGCTATCTTCGACGAAGTTATAGTCGCCGTGCTCGAAAACTCGAGTAAGGCACCTCTCTTTAACGTGGAAGAGCGTCTGTCGCTCATTCGTGAGGTGACCACACATTTACCGAACGTCACCGCCGACGCGTTTGGCGGTCTGCTCGTCGAATATGCCGCCAAGCGTGAGGCGGCGACCATCGTCCGTGGCCTGCGGGCCGTCTCGGACTTCGAGTATGAGCTTCAAATCGCATCGATCAATAAAAAGTTGAATGAGAACGTGGAGACGTTGTTCATGATGACGAACAGCCAGTACTCGTTCCTCAGCTCTTCGATTGTGAAAGAAGTCGCCAAATACGGGGCGTCCGTCGCCGAGCTCGTCCCGGAGCAAGTCGAACTCGCGTTGCGGCAAAAATATGAAGTGAGTCCCGGACAATGAAGTCGCTCAAAATCGGTTTCGGTCTGCTCGTGGCTGTCCTGATTTTCTTGTTCGTGCCACTCCCGTATTACATCACGTATCCGGGCGAGGCGACGACGATCGAAGAGTTCATGACGGTCGAGGGCGGGGACAAAGAACCGGGCGAACTGAAGATGGTGACCATCTCGCAACGCCGGGCGACACCGCTCTGGCTCGTCGGCAGCTGGTTCACCCCGTTCACGGAGGCGAGTCCGGCCAGCCGCTATCTGTATGACGGGGAAAGCGAGGCGGACTACGAACGCAGACAAGAGTTGTTGATGTCGTCGTCGCAACAAGCGGCGATTCAATACGCCTATGAGTTGGCGGACGCCGATGTGACGGTGACGTTTGACGGCATGTACGTCTCGGCCCCAATCACGGGGTCGCTCGCCGCGAACGTCTTGAAGCCGGGTGACATCATCACGGCGCTCGATGGCCAATCGTTCGCATCGCGCCTTGACTTTATCGAACGCGTCGCCTCATTTGAAGCCGGCGATGAAGTCTCTGTCACGCTTGAACGTGACGGTCGCGAACGTGAGGTCGATACGCTGATTCAACCGATTGACCGGAGCGGGGACCGGGTCGGGCTTGGGATTTATGAGCCGCTGCCCGTCCAGGACGTGCGCACGGACCCGGACGTCTCGTTCGAACTGACGAACGTCGGCGGACCGTCGGCCGGCCTCATGTTCACGCTCGAGATTTTTGATCAGTTGACGCCGGGCGATTTGACGGGCGGTGCCGTCATTGCCGGAACGGGAACGGTCGATGAGTTAGGGAACGTCGGGCCGATTGGCGGGGCATGGCAAAAAATCGTAGCTGCGGACGAGGCTGGGGCATCCGTGTTCTTCGTGCCGGCCGGGTCGAACTACGACGAGGCGATGGAGTCGCTCGACCGACTCGAGAGCGACATTGAAGTCGTTCCCGTCAAGACGGTCGAGGAAGCCATCGATTATTTAGAATCGATGAATTGAGGAGTTTGCATATGTTCGACGAGTGACCGATTTCCGAGCGGAAGGCGATACGCCTCGGTCACTCGAGCCTCGAACGCAAGATCGGGATGGTACTTGCTGAGGAGCGGTACGTCTTTTTTTATGTCCTTTAACACAGTGCGCCCGATTGTGTTGAACGCGAGCGGACGGATATACGGTACGTCGTCGAACCGTTCCGGCAACTCGTCCTGTCGCCAATGGATGAGGATGGCGACGAGCGCTCGTTGGATGGACGTCCGGGTATAACGTCTCGTCAATAAGCGGGCGAGCGCCTGTTCGAACGTCGGCTCGAGCCCGGCTTGAATCAAGCGGGGCGACAGCGAGCTGTCGATACCGACGAGTTGCTCAAGTACGTCTTTCGGGGTCGTCCGCAGCTTATATTGAAGGACGGGCCAATAAAGTGACCAATGCGCCATCGGATTGTCCTGAAACAGCGTTCTCGTGGCGTCAGGGACGGCCCGGACCAGACCTGACTCTAAGTAGTGGGCGCGCACGCCCGTGGCCGACATGACGTCTGAGACGCTCGGGTCATGGTATCCGGCCCCGAGACGGCGAATCGTGTGCAGTTCGATGGACGTCGCCGCTTTCGCGTAGTGATAGGCGAGAATGTTGTTCGGGAGCGTCAAATCAAAGTCGGGATAGAGTGACCCGAACGCCTCGCTCGACGCCTTGGCGGAAGAACGTCCATTGTCCAACGCTTCTTTGAACGCCGTCTGATAGGCTGGAGTCGCTTCGATGTTGGCCGCCGCCGCCTGGGTAACGTCGCTGATGTCGCCGCTCTCGCTACCGAAGGACAGCGTTTGACAACGTACGCGCTCGGCGATGGCGACCGCGGCGCTCGCGAACCGGTCGGCCCGGTGCACGCCGAAACGAGTCGGGAGTTCGATGACGAGGTCGATCGCGCCCGTTTGGACGGCGGCGCGGGCCCGGCTCCATTTGTCGAAAGCTGCCGGCTCGCCGCGCTGGGTGAACTGGGCACTCATGACGGCGATGACAGCGTCAGCGTCTGTTTCGATCCGGGCTCGTTCCGCCTGATGGAGGTGCCCGTTATGGAACGGATTGTACTCGGCAATGATGGCCGTTTTTCGCATAAAATTACTCCTTTGCATTGTCGATTGGATTGGTGTAAGATGGATAAGTACGCTTTGGCAAAGCGCCGTCGTCAACTGATTTTAGTGTAAAGAAAAAACATTGACAAAACAAGTTGGCCTATCTATAATTCATATTGTTGCAATTGAGGTGATTCGGATGAAGTGGTCTATTGCACAGCTACTTAAGCTACGAAACCAGGGTGACAGTTTTACCATCGATGAGATGGTCGAACTACCAGAGCTTACTCAGCTCCATCCGGATATCCGTTCGATTCGTCCGGTGCATGTGCACGGGAATGCGTCGTTCACATCTAATCAAGTTACATTCAATCTGAAGATTCAAGGTGACCTGACGTTGCCAGATGCGCGTACGTTGGATGATGTCATTTATGAATTCGATATTGAATCGCTCGAGCCTTTCTTTTTGGAGAATGGGCGTTATACGGAGCAATTCGATGATGTCAATTTGCCAGAAGGAAATACGATTGATCTGCGACCGATCGTAAAAGAGCTCATCATGTTAGACGTCCCAATGCAAATCTTTGGGAACGAAACAGACAAAACTCAGGTTGAAGGGGAAGGCTGGTCCGTCATTGACGAGCAGCCGGACGACCAACCAAAAATTGACCCGCGCCTCGCGGGGCTCGCTGACTTGTTCTCTAAAAAAGAGGACGAGAACGGCTAACTTTTCAAGGAGGTGGACAACGATGGCAGTACCATTCCGTAGAACGTCGAAAACTCGCAAACGTCTTCGTCGTACTCACTTCAAACTCAACGTACCTGGTATGAACGAGTGCCCGAACTGTGGCGAAATGAAGCTTTCTCACCGTGTATGCAAATCTTGCGGACACTACAACGGTAAAGAAGTAACAAGCAAATAATGCGAAAAGAAGCGGTCTCCTCGGAGGCCGCTTCTTTTTTTATTTTTGGGTCGTGGAAACAGATTGTGGTAAACTTTTCAGTGCAGACTAGACGTGGAGGGATGGCCAATGAAGCCGATTAAACGAATTGGGATTATCGGGAACGGCGCCGTCGGCATGTTGATGGCTTCGCTGTTCGAACCGGACTATACGGTGACCCTCTATGGCCGTGTCGACGAGGCATCGACTGTGACGATCGAACGTACCGGCGTCACGCAGGGAACGGTTCAGGTTCGCCTCTGTCCGGTGACGAAAATCATTGAGACGGAGCAGGACGTGTTCTTTGTGACGACGAAAGCGCATCAGGTCGAGGCGGCGACGGAACGATTGTCCGGCGACGTACCCGTATTCATCTGTTCGAACGGAATCGCGCATCTCGACTATGCACGTACGAAAGGATTCCACCTCGGTGTGGTCGAACATGGTGTGAGCCGCGATGGCCATCGGCTTCAGCATACCGGGCTCGGGCGCATCCGCATCGGCAGCCTCGGCTCGCTCGAAGAGATGTCGTTCAACGCGTCACCGCTCACTGTCGTGTGGGAGACGGATATCGAACAAGTCGTCACCGAGAAACTATTCGCCAACGCAATCATCAATCCGATTACGGCGCTCTGCCGTGTCGAGAACGGTGCGGTCGCCGTACCGCCTTGCCGCGATATCGCGACGGCGCTTTACGAAGAACTGACGATGTTGTTCGACCGTCACGTCCCGTATACATATATCGACACGATTATCGACAAGACGGCACACAATCGTTCTTCGATGCTACGTGACATCGAGGCGGGGCGCCAGACCGAGGTCGACGCCATCTTGACGCCGCTCTTGAAACGTGCCGACGAACGAGGCGTCACATTGACCGTCATTCCGGTCATGCAAAAATTAATTTTAGGAGCGAGCGTATCGTGCTAGTGTATATCGTTTCATTTCCACTCGTCATTTGGTTTATGGTGTATATGATACTTAGAAAAATTATGCCGAAATCGGTTAATACGTTCAAACTCGCCTGTGACGCCGGCGTGATCCTTTGGTTTTATGCATGTGCGGTTCTGCTCGAAGCGATTGTCGGGATCGATTTGATCTGGCTGTTGCTTGCGGTCTGTGCCGCCATCTTCCCGGCCAACGCGATTTGGCAACGGATTCGCCATGAGGATGTCGTCTATTCGAAGATGTTCGTGCACGGGTGGCGCTTATTGTTTTTGGTGCTCGTCCCGGCCCACATCGTCTTGTTTACGATCGGCATCGCACGAGAGATGATGTATTAATCGTTTGAAAGGAAGTCGTTATACGTGAGGATAGAGTCGCTAGACGCCATGTACGCCCCATCGTCTCCGATGATGCAAGTGGAGACGGGATATTCGAAATGGCTGGACTATACAGGGATGGATGAGCTCGAGGTGAGGGCGGACGAACTGATGAACCGTTCCTTCAAGCATTTGCCCGCGCTCGTCGACATTTTGCGAGACCAACAAGCCGTCCACGGTCCGATTTCTCCGGCGCTCGAATCAAAACTCGAAGCGTTGGCCGCCGGTGAGGCGTTCACGATGGTGACCGGGCAACAAGTCGGGGTGTTCGGTGGTCCGTTGTTCGCGGTGTATAAACTGTTGACCGTGCTGAAGAAGGCCAAACAGGCGGAAGCGAAATTGAACAAACCGGTCCTCCCGATCTTTTGGATGGCGACGGAGGATCATGATTATGCCGAAATCAACCATGTCTTCGTGAGCCAACCGCTGTCGCGTCAACTGCGCAAAGAGGCGTTGTCGACCGTCCCGCTCGCCGGGAAGGCGTCGGTCGGAGAATTGGAATTCGATCGCCTTAAAATCGAACTCGTGCAAATGTTGCAACGCCTCTTGTTATCCGAGACGGAGACGCGTTATACGACGACGCTCTATCATGAGCTCGTCGATGTGATTCAAGCGAGCCATTCGTTCGCCCAATTTTTCGGTCAAATGATGCGTCGGTTTGTCGGCACGGACTTCATCCTGTTCGACCCGCACCAGCCGGAAGTTCGGGCCCTCGAGCGCGACGCGTTCAAACGGTTGATCACGGAACACGATCGCTTGCAGGCGGCGCTGCACGATTCGTTCGAGGACGGGATGCCGATTGTCGAGTTGAATCGGGAAGCGGCCCACCTGTTCTATCACGATGGGACGCGCGAACTGTTGACGAAACAGGACGGGCTCTTCACGACGAAGCGGGGCCACCGCTTCACGGAGGCCGAGCTGATTCAACAAGTGGAAACGCACCCGGAGCGGTTCTCGAACAACGTCGTGTCCCGTCCGCTCATGCAGGACCACTTGTTCCCGACACTCGCCTATATCGCAGGTCCTGGTGAAATCGCCTATTGGCTTCAACTTCGTCCCTTGTTCCATGTCCTCGATTGGAAGATGCCGCTGTTGATTCCACGGCTCGGGGCCGTGCTCGTCTCGGCGAACGATGAGAAGAAGCTCGCCCAAGAAGGCGTGACGCTCGTCGACTATTTGGCGGACCCGTTACCGGACCACACGTTCGACGACGAAGCGTTCGACCAAAACCTGTACACGTACCGGACGCTCACGGAAGCGATCGGACGCGAGGCAGGCAAGCACGGACACCGGTTTGATGCGAAGGCCCGCCATGTGCTCGAGCGTCTCGGCGACGAGATGCGAGCCGAAGCGAAACGCGACCAATACCGCTTGAACAGTCGACGGATCCATCTATCGACACGGCTCTTGCCGATGGATGCCCCGCAAGAACGGATTTGGTCAATGGTCCCGTTGTTGAACCGTCACGGTCTCGATTTGTTCGAGCGTTTACGCCGGACTTATGAACAAGCTGATTTCGAGCGATGTTTGGTCAAATTGTAACCGAAATGTGCTCGATGGAGATGGTTCCCAGAAATTTGTGGGAACCATTTTTTGTTTGTTACCTTTTTGTTTCCTCTTTTCGCTAAAAAGCTATGCGGCGCTTGACATTTTTATGATAAAGTAAACGTAATAAAATAGTTGAAAAATGTAGGTTGAGAGGGTTTTTGTATGTTTGAGCATGAAACGGTATTAAAAATGGAGTCCATTGAGGGATTAAATATTAAGCCAGACGGGATTTATGTCGATTGTACGTTAGGAGGAGCCGGTCACAGCGAAGAAATCGTCAAGCGTTTGACGACAGGCCATCTATACGCCTTCGACCAAGACGACGTCGCGCTCAAGCACGCGAGTGAGCGGCTGGCTCCATATGAGGACCGGGTTACGTTCATTAAAAGCAACTTCGTCCATTTGAAAGACGAACTGTTGGCGCGGGGAATCACTCAGGTCGATGGGGTATTGTTCGACCTTGGCGTATCGTCGCCGCAGCTCGATGAGGCCGAACGTGGCTTTAGCTACAATTACGACGCACCGCTCGATATGCGTATGGACCGTTCACGCGAGCTGTCCGCGTATCACGTCGTCAACGAATGGCCGTTCGGAGATCTTGCCCGCATCTTCTTTACATACGGGGAAGAAAAATTCTCCAAACAGATTGCGCGTAAGATTGAGCAGGCCCGTGCCGTCAAACCGATCGAGACGACGTTCGAACTCGTCGAATTGATTAAAGACGCAATTCCGGCGCCAGCTCGACGAAAAGGCGGTCATCCTGCGAAGCGGACGTTCCAAGCCATCCGCATCGCCGTCAACGATGAGTTGAACGTGTTCGACCGTGCCGTCCAAGACGCGATCGACATGCTCGCCATCAACGGACGCATTTGCGTCATCACGTTCCATTCGTTAGAAGATCGAATTTGTAAGCAAGTGTTCAAAGAGAAAAGCCAGCATCCGCCGTTACCGCCCGGATTGCCGGTCATCCCGAAAGAGTTTGAACCCGAACTGAAATTGATCACGCGCAAGCCGATCACAGCCGGGGACGACGAGCTCGAAGGCAACCGCCGGGCCCGTTCTGCCAAACTCCGGGTCGCAGAAAAACAAAAATAGACTGTACGTAGGAGGGATACCTGATGCCAGAAGCTGCTCGTAAGGCTCTGCAGCCTCAAGTTACGCCGAATCGAAATCCGATTCCGCAAGAACGACCAATACCAGCTCCAAAACGACGTACGTTGACTTTGTTCGAATCCATCCTGTACCCGACCATGATTGGTTCAGTTGTCCTGTTCGGTGGCATCACGGTATCGAAACATAACGAAGCGTACAACATCATGCGCGATACGGCTTTAATCACACAAGAGACGAACACGATCGCCAAAGAGAATGAAGAATTGAAGTATGAGATCGCCCAACTAAGCTCACCTGAGAGAATCTATGCGATTGCTGAAAAGCTCGGAATGCAATTCAATGAGAACAACGTCAAGGTGATTGACTGATGAATTCTCTACAACAGAGTAAAAAAAGAGTGGCGTGGGTGGCGATTGTTTGCTTCACACCGCTCTTTTTATTTTTTGTCGGTTGGTTCTTCTATTTGTCCGTCTTCCAGACGTACAAAGGCGAGAACATGCTCGCGTTCGCTGAGGAAGAGCGTTGGAAAGCGGTCAGTACGCTAAAAGCGGAGCGGGGCGAGATATATGACCGGTTCGGACAACCGATCGCCATCAACATCCCGTCTTACCGCATCGTGGCCGTATTGAAACTCGGTGGCGAACGGGTCGAGAACAAGACGCTCATGCCCGATGAGTTCGCCGAGGCCGCCAAGCAACTCGCGACCGTCATTCCGATGACTGAGGCCGATATTTTGAAGCGGCTCGAGCAGAACAAAGATCGCGGTCAAATCGAGTTCGGCGTACCGGGCCGCGATTTGACGGTCGATCAAAAAGAAGAGATTGAGGCGTTCGAGATTCCAGGGGTCACGTTCGTCGAAGAGCCGAAACGTTACTATCCGAACAAAGTGTTCGCTTCGAGTGTCGTCGGCTATGCCCAGAAAATCGATCAGAACGGTCGGATCGAACTCGTCGGTGAGCTTGGTATCGAAAAATCACTCAACGATGTCTTGAGTGAGTCGTATGGGCTGTACCGTTTCGAGAAAGACTTGGCCGGACGCCAAATCGTCTCGAGCGACGAACAATTGAAGATCGACCCGGAAGACGGGGCCGACGTGCAACTCACGCTCGACCACCGGATTCAACAGCTGCTCGATACGAAAATGGAAGAACTGTATCAAGAATACAAACCGAAGAATGCGACGGCGATTATCATGGACCCGAAGACCGGCGAAATCATCGCCTTGTCGGACCGTCCTTCGTTTGACCCGAACACGCGCGAAATCAGCTCGTATAGCAACTTCTCGGTGTCGTCTCGTTTCGAGCCGGGGTCGACAATGAAAATCTTCACGTTGGCCGCCGCCATTAACGAAGGCGTCTATAATCCGAATGAACTGTATAAATCGGGTTCATATAAGTATGGCAAGACCGTATTCAATGATTACAACATTACCGGATGGGGTACGATTCCTATGGTAGAAGGCGTCTGGCATTCGTCGAACGTCGCGTTCTCGATTCTTGCGAACGAGCGTCTCGGCCTAAGCCGCTATGAGGATTATTTCAACGCCTTCAAGTTTGATCAACGCACAGGCGTCGACTTACCGGGCGAGGTCAATAGCCAATTCGACTTCGAGAGCCCGTTGAACGTCTTGATCACGGCATGGGGCCAATCGACGGCCGTCACGCCGATGCAGATTTTACAAGCGACGTCGGCCATCGCGACCGATGGGACGATGAAGCAACCGCACGTCATCAAGAAAGTCGTCAACCGTGAGACCGGTGAGACGATTCGGACGACGAATCCGAAAATCGTCGGACAACCGATTACGGCCGAGGCGGCCAAACAGACGCGGGAAGCGCTCGATGGCGTCGTCAACAGCGACGTCGGGACGGGGCAATTGTATGCCCTCGACAACTATCGTGTCATCGGGAAGACCGGAACGGCGCAAATCGCCGAGAACGGGAAGTACTTGAGTGGACAATACATTCACTCGTTCGTCGGCATGGCGCCTGAGGACGACCCGGAACTCGTCATGTATATCGCCGTCGATCGTCCGAACGGTGACTCATCGACGACGGGACCACGCATCATGGCACCGTTGTTCAAAGATGTGATGGACGTCGCGCTCCGCTATCGGAGCGTCGAGCCGGACAAGCAAGCGAAATCGATTGACGCCTCGACGAAAACGACAGCATCGTTTGTCGACCAAGGTCGTGATGACGCTGTGAAGGAAGCCAAAGCGGCCGCATTCACACCGGTGGCACTCGGCAACGGTGAGACGGTCACGGCGCAAAGTCCGGTCGAGGGGCAACCGTACGTCGTCGGTGAGCGATTGCTGTTAAAGACGGCGGACTCGTTCGCGATGCCGACGCTCAAGGGCTGGTCACTTCGTGACGTGAAGCGGTTAGCAACGCTTTATCAATTGAATTTAGAAATAGACGGCACCGGCTTTGTCACATCTCAATCGATTGGGAAAGGCAAGCCTGTCAAGACGGGAGCGACGCTGAAAGTGAAGCTCGCGTCACCGTCGAACTAACGCAAAGGGATGAAGAGGGCCTCGGCTCTCTTTTCCTTTGTCACAGGAGGAAATGGTTATGGAACAGTTGACGATTCAAACACTCGCATCTTGGTTTGGGGTGGAAATACATGATTCGCGCGAGGTCCGCCACGTCGCGACCGACTCGCGAGACGACAATGCCGACGGCTTGTTCGTCCCGATTATCGGGGCGCGCGTCGATGGACATGATTACATCGAGGCTGCCATCAAGCAAGGGGCGATCGTGACGTTTTGGGAACAAGACCGTCCGTTGCCGGAAGGGATTATCGCCATCCCGGTCGCCTCACCGTTAACAGCACTTCAAGAAGCAGCTGCCCGCTACTTGGCGGAAATTAATCCGAAAGTCGTCGCCATCACCGGGTCGAACGGGAAGACGTCAACGAAAGACATGATTGCCGTCGTGCTCGGCGAGACGTTCAAGACGCATAAGACGGCCGGAAACTTTAACTCGGACGTCGGATTGCCGCTCACCGTGCTCCGAATGCCACGCGACACCGAAGTCGCTGTTCTCGAGATGGGCATGAACGGGTTCGGGCAAATCGAGTTGCTTTCGAAGCTCGCCAAACCGGACATCGCTTTCGTCACGAATATCGGCGAGTCACACGGCGAACAAGTCGGGGGGCGTGAGGGGATCGCCAAGGCCAAGCTCGAGATTAAAGCCGGGTTGAAACCGGACGGTGTCTTAATCGTTGATGCCGATGAGCCGCTCCTCAATGAGGCAGGCGGGTACCGCGTCGGATACGATTCGACTGCGGACGGTAAGCTCGAGGTCGTGGAGGCGACGTTTGACGCCTCGATTTTCCGCTACAATAACGAGCTGTATGAGTTGAAAGTGCTCGGGGCCCATCAAATCCGCAACGCCGCCTATGCGATTGCCTGCGGTCTCAAGTTCGGGTTAGGGCATGACACGATTCAACGTGGTCTTGACCGCGTCCAGTTGACGTCGATGCGGATGGAGAAACGGATGTTCGGCGATGCCCACTTGGTCAATGACGCCTATAACGCGAGCCCGACGTCGATGATCGCCGCCGTCGAGACGATTAAAACGCTAGAAGGGTTCTCACGCCGCGTCCTCGTTCTCGGGGACATGTATGAACTCGGGACGGACGAGATTGCTCAGCACGAACAAGTCGGTCATTGCATCACGGCCCCGGTCACGGATTGCATCCTCATCGGAGAAAAAGCGAAATGGATCGCGGCAGGCATCACCGACCCGCGTGTGAACGTGACAATGGTGCCGACGGTCGAGGAAGCGAAAGTCCTCCTCGGCAGTTATCAACGCCCCCAGACTGTGATATTGTTAAAAGCATCGCGAGGACTGGCGCTCGAGCGTCTAGTTCAATAAACAGAGTAGTGAGGTACGAACATGTTAATCAGTTTAATCGTCTTAATCAGTTCATTATTGACCGTATTGGTCGTCATGCCGCGGGCCATCCCGGCACTTCGTAACTTAAAGTTTGGCCAAGAAATCCGTGACGAAGGTCCGGGTTGGCACCAAAAGAAATCAGGCACGCCGACGATGGGCGGCATCGTCATCTTGCTCGCCCTCGTCATCGGTTTTCTCGTCTCGGTCGTCTTCGGTGAAGCCGTCGCCGGGTTCGGTACGCTCTTGTTCGTGACCCTCGCCTTCGGGGTGATCGGTTTCCTCGACGACTACATTAAAGTCGTCAATAAACGCAACCTCGGTTTGACGTCGCTTCAGAAATTGATCGGTCAAATCGTCGTCTCAGTCTTGTTCGTTTGGTTCCTCTCACTCGGTGGGGCGCTCGATACGACGATTCAAATCCCGTTCACTTCGATCGCGTTTGATACGGGCTGGTTGTATGTCGCCATCGTCATCTTCTGGCTCGTCGGCTTCTCGAACGCGGTCAACTTGACAGACGGCCTCGACGGTCTCGTCTCGTTCTCGGCCATCCCGACGTTCGCCTTCTTCGGCATCTATGCGCTCGGACAAGACGAAGCGGGCATCGCTTGGTTCGCCTTCAGTGCGGTCGGCGCCTTGCTCGGTTTCCTCGTCTTCAATAAATACCCGGCGAAAATCTTTATGGGAGACACGGGATCGCTCGCCCTTGGTGGTGCGGTCGCCGGCCTCGCCCTTATGCTCAAGCTCGAGCTGTTGCTCGTCTTCGTCGGAATCATCTTTGTCATCGAAACGCTCAGCGTCATCTTGCAAGTGCTCTCGTTTAAAACGACGGGCAAACGAATCTTTAAGATGAGCCCGATTCATCACCATTTCGAAATGGTCGGTTGGTCAGAATGGCGCATCGTCTTGACGTTCGGTGGAATTAGCTTAATCACGGCAGTCTTGTCGTTACTACTCATGTAATGGATGGTGGAAGACATGCAACAACAGTGGAACGATAAACGAGTTCTCGTACTCGGCGCGGCACGGAGCGGCATCGCCGCGGCCGCTTACTTAAGAAATGTCGGCGCGAACGTGACCATCAACACCGGGAGCGAACCGTCAACGGAAGAACGGATGAAAATCGAAGCGCTCGGCATCAACGGTGTTTTCGGTGCCCATCCGCTCGAATTGCTCGACACGACGGACGTGATCGTCAAAAACCCGGGTATCCCGTATCACATCCCGCTCCTTCAAACAGCGCTTGAGCGGAAGATCCCGATTTATACCGAAGTCGAACTCGCCTACTTGGCGACCGATGCCAAGTTTGTCGCCATCACCGGCTCGAACGGCAAGACGACGACGACCACGCTCGTCCATGAATTGCTCAAAGGAGGAAGTCGTCCTGTCCATGTGGCAGGGAATATCGGTTTCCCGGCAATCGAAGTCGCATCGAAAGCGAAGCAGGGCGACATCATCGTCATCGAACTATCGAGCTTCCAACTGATGGGCGTCGAACAGTTCCATCCGCAAGCGGCGGCACTGTTGAACTTGTCACCGGCGCATTTGGATTATCATGGTGACTTCGAATCGTATGCCGACGCCAAAGGGAACTTGTTCCGGAACATGACGGCATCAGACCGTGTCGTCGTCAAGGGCAGTGACACCGAAGTGATGAAACGCGTCCCGGCCGATCTCGATGCTTCGACGTTCGGTTACGACAGCGGGGATGCGCATGTCACCGACGGCTGGATTACGTTGCACGGCAAGCGGGTCATCCGGGTCGAGGATCTCGCCCTCGGCGGGGCCCATAACGTGGAGAACGTGTTGGCGGCCTTGTTGCTCGTCGAACCGTTCGATATCCCGGCCGAACATATCGATCGTGTGTTGCGCACGTTCGGTGGCGTAGCCCACCGAACGGAAAGTCTTGGCCAAGTGCTCGGACGCCGGGTTTATAACGACTCGAAAGCGACGAACAACGTGGCGGCCGAAGCGGCATTGAGCGGATTCGATGCCCCAATCATTTGGGTGTGTGGGGGACTTGAACGTGGAGCCGAATTGGATTCACTCATTCCGGCGCTCGGACGCGTCAAAGCCATCATCTCGTACGGTGAGACGGCAGGGCGTTTCCAAGCACTCGGTGAAGCCGAGCAGATTCCATCGTTCGCGGTCGATACGCTCGACGCAGCCGTACCGCTCGCATTTGAACAGTCAGCCCCAGACGACGTGATTTTATTGTCACCGGCCTGTGCGAGCTGGGACCAATATAAGACGTTTGAAGAGCGCGGCGAACATTTTGTCCGCCTCGTCCATGCATATGAGGAGGCCAATCGATGAAAATCATGATTTCTGGTGGAGGAACGGGTGGCCATATCTACCCGGCACTCGCTCTCCTTGATACGCTCAAACAGCGCCATCCGAACCTCGAGGTGCTCTACATCGGCACTGAGAACGGTCTCGAGGCCGATCTCGTCCCACGCGCTGGTGTGCCGTTCAAATCGATTCGAATCGCCGGGCTCAAACGGTCGTTGTCGCTAGACAACGTCAAGACGGCCTATTGGTTTGTCCAATCCGTCCTGATGTTGCGTAAAGAGATGAAGACGTTCCGTCCGGACGTCGTCATCGGCACGGGCGGATTCGTCTCAGGTCCGGTCGTCTTCACCGCACAACAACTCGGCATCCCGACGATTCTGCATGAACAGAACAGCATCCCGGGCTTGACGAACAAATTCTTATCGAAGAAAGCCGACCGGGTCGCCTTGTCGTTCGCAGGTTCGGAATCACAGTTCCCCGATGCAAACGTCCGTGTCATCGGTAACCCGCGCGGGAGCGAAGTGTTGAAGACGACGGTGAATGAAGCCGCCGTCCGGGCCGAGTACGGTATCGATGAACGTCCAATCGTCTTGATTTATGGCGGTAGCCGTGGAGCCGAGGCCATCAACCGGGCCGTCATCGAGGCCATCCCGGAGCTTGCGAGCGAACCGGTGAACGTGCTCTACGTGACCGGGAACGTCCATTATGACAACGTCGTGGCGAAGGCGCCGAAAGCCGATAACGTCCACGTGTTGCCGTACGTTTACGACATGCCCGAACTGCTCGCTTGTGCAAGTCTTGTCGTGTCACGGGCCGGTGCCTCGACCATCTCGGAATTGACGGCGCTCGGTTTACCGAGCATCTTGATTCCGAGCCCGTACGTGACGGCTGACCATCAGACGAAAAACGCCTCGGCGCTCGTCGAGAGCGGTGCGGCCGAACTGATTAAAGAAGGGGATTTGACGGGCGAATCGCTCGTCCGCTCAATCCGGCATGTATTGGCCCATCACGATGAGATGGCCGCAGCCTCGAAACGGTTAGGATTCCCGCACGCCGCGGAGTCGCTCGCCGACCTCGTCGAAGAAGTCCGCGGATAAAAGGAGAGTAGCCATGGAGACACGTCAGAATACCGTTCGTAGTTTGGAAGACCGGATCCCGTATATGAAAGATCAACGCCGTAAGAAAGCGAACCGACGGTTGTCGACCATCCTGTTGTTGTTCGCGGTGTTGATTGCGCTCGTCGTATATATGCAGACATCGGTGTCTGATGTGAAAGCGGTGAACGTGAACGGCCTGTCTTGGTTGACAGAAGCGTATGTGCTCGCCGAAACGGACATCGACACGTCCACGAAAATTGTTCAAGTCTCGCCGAACGGGATTGAACAGGAACTTCGTAAAGTGCCTGGCGTGAAAGATGTCAACGTCGACCGTTCTTGGTATAACGTCGTGACGATTGACGTTGAAGAAGAGAAAATGATTGCTTACTCTCGAACGGACGAAGAGGAAGTCGTCGTCCTTGCTGATGGTTCGTTGCATCCGACCGGGTCCATCACGGATCCAGCGAAACTAAAAGATGGTCCGTTGTTGCGTGAATTCACGGATTCGGCGGAACTCGAGAAAATCGCGAGTGAACTCGAGCAAGTCGATGACGCGATGCGGGCCCGAATGTCAGAAATCGTCTTCTCGAAACAGAAAGGCGAACCGACGCGATATGAGATTTATATGAACGACGGTAACACGATTCAGACGCCGACGTTCAAGCTCAGTCAAACGGTATCGAAATACGGCGAAATCTATGAGAACATTCCAAAAGGACAACGCGGAACCGTCGTTATGGATGGTGGATATTATTTCGTCCCGTACGAAAAACCGAAAGAATAATCTGAATTTTTACAGCCCTTAGACACATAAGGGCTGTTTTTTTATCGATTGTAATCGAATTGACACCCCAAAACTGCGTAATTTGTAGGATTCTACCTTTTCTCACTATCTTATTTGTTGTAAACTTAGACGTGAGATATCTTGCCGGACCTAACAATATTTTTGGATATCTGTAACAATGTAACGGAATTCAATCACAGAAATTAAAGCGCGGAGGTGTTTCCCTTTTGGAAGCGAATGGTTATGTGGCCGCATTGGATATAGGAACGTCAGAAATTAAGCTCGTCGTGGGTGAATTACTCGGGGGAACGCTTAACATTTTGGCGGAGGGGTGTGCCCCGTCTGCAGGAGTAAAACGTGGCGCCGTCGTCGACATCGATAAGACGGTTCAAGCCATCAAGCAAGCCGTCGAACATGCCGAAGCGGCGCTAGGTGATCAAATTCGGTCGGTATACGTTGCCATCGAAGGGGAACATATCCAAATCGCCCCATGTCATGGAATTGCATCAGTCAAACGAGAAGACCAAGAAATTACGGATACAGACGTCATCGAAGTCATCAATTCGGCGCAAGTTATGCGCTTGCCGGATGAGATGAGCGTCATCGATGTTATTCCTTCTTCTTTCACGGTCGATCAACAGACAGGTGTCGTCGATCCCCGCGGAATGCTCGGTTACCGTTTAGAGATGCACGGTAAGATGGTGACCGGTTCGAAGACGATTTTACATAGTATTCGTCGTTCCATCGAACGGGCAGGATTGAAACTAGAAGGTTTCGTCCTCGGCAACTTGGCGCTCGGCATGAGTGCGGCATCGGTCGATGAAATCGATCTTGGCATCGGTTTGGTCGATATCGGACATGAAAAAACGACCGTCTCGGTCTTCTATCGAGGCGACCTCGTCTACTCATATATCCTTCCGGTCGGAGGCGATCATATGACGCGCGACTTGGTGTATAAGCTCAATTGCAAATACCAAGACGCCAAAGTGGCGAAAGAAGAATACGGACTTGCCCTTGAAGAGATGGCAGACGTCTCAGAAGGATTCTCGTTCACGAACATCAACGGGGAAGTCACGTTCGAACCGCAATCAGAAATTAGTTACGTTTTAGAGGCAAGAATAGAGGAAATGTTCACACTCGTGTTGAATAGAGTGCAAAAGGTAGGCGTTCCAACGCTCAGCGGAGGCTATCTCCTCTGTGGTGGGGCCGCTGCTTTACCTGGCATCCAAGAACTAGCGACTCGTGTCATGGGTCAAAAGACGAGACTGTATCAGCCATCGTCGATTGGCGTCAGACATCCGAAATACGCGACCGCGGTCGGCGTCCTCAAGTACGTGCTTATGAGCGATCACCACGTCTCGAAGTCACGACTTGAAAAGTCGGATGACCGTGTAGCCGTCGCAAAACCAGACGGCGCGTCTCAATCCGGGAACGACCATGACCACGACGATAATGTGGTTCAGGACGACCGTGAGACGAAAAACGGTTTCGGTCGATTAATGGAAAAATTATTTGGCGTGTAAATTTGACGTTGTGTTAACAATTGGAAATTACGTAGGGGGATACCTGAAATGATGTACTTTGATGAGGCGATTGACGCCGTAGCAAAAATTAAAGTAATTGGAGTCGGGGGCGGCGGTTCAAACGCTGTCAACCGCATGATCGAGCACGGAGTACAAGGTGTCGAGTTCATCGCCGTCAACACGGACGCGCAAGCACTCAACATGTCGAAAGCGGACGTGAAGCTTCAACTCGGAGCGAAATTGACGCGTGGCCTCGGTGCCGGCGCTAATCCGGATATCGGTAAAAAAGCGGCAGAAGAGAGCCGTGAGCAGTTGATTGAAGCGCTCGATGGCGCGGATATGGTCTTCGTCACAGCTGGAATGGGCGGAGGAACCGGAACGGGAGCAGCACCTGTCATCGCCGAGATTTCAAAAGAAATCGGAGCGCTCACAGTTGGTGTCGTCACGAAACCGTTCATGTTTGAAGGACGCAAACGTATGCAACACGCCCAACACGGGATTCAAGCGTTCAAAGAAAAAGTTGATACACTCATCGTCATTCCAAACGACAAGTTGCTTGAAATCGTCGAGCGCAACACGCCGATGATCGAAGCGTTCCGTGAAGCGGATAACGTCCTTCGCCAAGGTGTCCAAGGGATCACGGACTTGATTGCCATTCCTGGTCTCATCAACCTTGACTTCGCTGACGTCAAGACGATCATGACTGAAAAAGGTTCGGCGCTCATGGGTGTCGGTGTCGCCACTGGCGAGAACCGTGCCGTTGAAGCAGCGAAGAAAGCCATCTCATCTCCACTTCTCGAGTCTTCAATCGAAGGCGCGAAAGGTGTCTTGATGAACATCACGGGCGGACTTAGTCTCAGCTTGTACGAAGTCACGGAAGCTGCTCAAATCGTTCAAAGTGCCGCTGATGAAGAAGTGAACTTGATTTTCGGTTCCGTCATCAACGAAAACTTGAACGACGAGATTATCGTTACTGTGATTGCAACTGAATTCGCAGAAGAAGCGCAAGGGACGAACCCGTTCCTTCAGCAACCGAAGAAACAACCGGAAGCTGAAGTGAACCGTGAGGCTCAACCGAAAGCGCAAGAAGCTGCGCCACAAGATGAAGGGAACTTCCATAGACCGGTCTATGGTGGGGACGTCCCAGACGAGACGATCAACATCCCAGCGTTCGTAAGACAACGCCGTAACTAAACAACAGGGGGTGCCGGTTCTCGGCATCCCCTTTTTCTAAAAAAGGAGAATCATATGCGACTGTTACATACATGGGAAACCGAGACGTATCGCTATCAGGCTTATGTGACGACCCGGACGGACGGACATAATCAAGGCAACGTCGGACTCCACGTCGGTGATGACGCTGAACAGGTCGTCGCCAATCGGGAGTACTTCTTTGACGCGGCGGGTATTGCCCTCGCGGATTCGGTCTGGGCCGACCAAGTCCATCAGACGAACGTCGAAGTCGTCGGCGACGTCGACCGCGGCAAAGGCGCCTATCGCTATGACGAGACGATTCCGGCGACGGACGGTCTCATTACGACGGCCGATGCGTTGCCACTCGCTCTCGTCTTCGCTGACTGCGTCCCGCTCTTCTTCTGTGCCGAGCACCATGGCGTTATAGGTGTGGCGCATGCCGGTTGGAAAGGGACGGTCGGGAATATCGTCGCTGCGATGACGGATGCGTTCGCCACGCTCGGTGTTCCGGCCGAAGCGATCGACATGTTCGTCGGGCCAGCCATCACAGCCGAGCATTATGAGGTTGACCGTCGCGTCCTGGATGCGGTCGAAGCGGTCTCACCGGCTGCGTATGCGTCATCGGTCATGGACGAACGAGCAGACCACGCCCATCTATCACTGCAACGAGTGAATGAGACGCTCGCTGTGGAACGAAATATCGAGGTTACCCAATCGAACTTGTCGACCGTTTCTGATCAAACCTTTTTCTCGTATCGGAACGGAGACGCCAAGCGTCGCTTTGCGGCCGTCCTCGTCAAGGAGAAGAAATCGTGAGTATAGCCAATAATGTGAATCAAGTCAGACAGACGATCGACGCGCATCGGACCGATCAAGCGGTGACGCTCATCGCGGTCACGAAATCGGTCGGTCCCGACGTGGCGAACGCCCTCTATGCAGAAGGCATCCGCGACTTCGGCGAAAATCGTCCTGAAGGATTGCTTGAAAAAGTCGAGCAATTGCCGCCTGATGCCAAGTTTCATTTCATCGGCAGCCTGCAGACACGTAAAGTGAGACAAATTATCGACCATGTGGCAGCGATTCATTCGCTCGACCGCCTTTCGCTCGCTGAAGAGATCAATAAACGTGCCCAAGGCGTGATCGATTGTTTCGTGCAAGTGAACGTATCGGGCGAAGCATCAAAACATGGTCTTGAAAAAGAGGAAGTCATCCCGTTCATCGAGAACTGTAAACAGTATCCTCACGTGCGGATCATCGGCTTGATGACGATGGCCCCGTTCACAGAGGACGAGACGGTGATTCGGGAGACGTTCCGAAACTTGAGACAATTGCGCGATGACGTCGCGCGTCATGCTTATCCGCATGCACCGTGTACCGAACTGTCGATGGGTATGTCGAATGACTACACGTTGGCGATTGAAGAAGGCGCATCGTTTGTTCGTATTGGAACCGTACTTGTGCAATAATATATTTTAAGGAGGAATCCGTTATGTCAATCAAAAACAAAATGAAGGACTTCTTTGGACTCGAGGAAGATCCGAACAACCAGTTCGAAGGAGACGAGTATGCTGTCGCCGAAACGAAGACACAACCGATGACGGAGGCAATCGTCAAAACTGAGGACCGTCCGAAAACATCGAACAATATCGTCGCGTTGAACACGAAGAAGAAAGAACGTTCAAAAGTCGTCTTGGCCGAGCCGCGTGTATTCGCCGAAGCCCAAGATATCAGCGACCAGTTGAAAGAAAACCGGGCCGTCATCGTCAACCTTCAACGGATGTCGAAAGAGCAGTCTCGTCAAGTCGTCAACTTCTTGTCAGGTGTCGTCTATGCGTTAGAAGGGACGATGACGTCGATTGGACATAACACGATTCTATGTACTCCGAACAACATCGAGTTGACGGGGTCGATCTCGAACTTGATTTCGGAGGACGAACTCAATAGTAAAGGGTGGTAACTGAATGGAAAATGCTATACCTGCGTTAGGCAACACGATCGTTACATTACTTGGATATTATAGTTGGGTCTTGATTGCCTATATTTTATTATCGTGGTTCCCAAATGCGCGTGAATCAAAGTTTGGTCAAATCTTGTCGTATCTTTGCGAACCGTTTTTGAATCCGTTTCGTCGCATCATCCCACCAATCGGCGGGATGCTCGACATCTCCCCAATCGTCGCTTTATTTGTGCTACGGATGGCGCAATTTGGAGTGCGTGCGATTTTCGGTATTTAAATGAGCGTCTTCGATCATTATCGACCGAACGAACGGGCATTTATCGAGCAAGTGCTCGATTGGGTTCAACAAGTCGAGGACAACTATATGTTGAAAGTGACGGACTTTTTAGATCCACGCGAGCAACAAATCGTCCGGCAACTCGTCGGAAAGCAGCTCGCGATTTACGAGGATGGCGGATTTGTCGGCGCGGAACGGCGTCGTCTGATCCTGGCTCCGGATTATTACGAGCTCGATCCGAACGATTTCGAGATTGCGATTCGTCAAATCGACTATCCGACCAAGTTCGTCGAATTGACGCACCGTCAAGTGACGGGAACGCTCTTGAACGCCGGGTTGAAGCGGCAGAAGTTTGGCGACGTCGTCCTTGATGATGGTATCGCCCAGTTCGCCACGACGCGTGACGCGGCTAGTTTCATCGAGATGAACGTTGATCGGGTCGGCAAGGCTCGGATTCGCATCTCCGAAGTGGCGCCTGAGGCTGTGCTCGTCGTACCTGAAGTCAAATGGAGCGAGGAGTTCGGTATCGTCACATCACTCCGGTTTGACACGGTCGTCAGCGAAGTGCTCGGTTTATCTCGGCAAAAAGCGCAGGCGCTCGTCAAACATGGAGACTGTAAAGTGAATCATAAACCGATTGATGATCCGAGCTTCATCCTTGAACCAGACGATTTGGTCTCGATCCGAGGGTATGGCCGTGTCAAACTGACGGCGATTCTCGGCTCGACAAAGCGTGAGAAAATAAAAATCCAGTATGGCATCATACGTTGAACTTAGGAGGAAAGTCGAATGGCGTTGACACCGATTGATATTCATAATAAAGAGTTCTCGACTCGTTTTCGCGGGTACGATATCGATGAGGTCAATGAATTTTTAGATCAAATCATTAAAGAATTTGAACTATTGATTCGTGAGAATAGAAGGTACGAAGAGCTCGTCAACGATATGCAAGCCCGTATCGACTACTTCTCCTCGATGGAAGACACGTTGAACAAATCGATTATCGTCGCCCAAGAGGCAGCTGAAGAAGTGAAGACGAACGCGGCCAAGGAAGCGAGTCTCATTTTGAAGCAAGCCGAACGCGAGGCGCTCGCCCGTGAGGAAGAAGCGTCACGCAAAGAGCAACTCGCCGAACGTGAAGTCATTCAAATGCTCAAGAAAGTCGAATTGTACCGGACCCGGTTCCGCGTCCTCGTCGATGCTCAGATGGAGCTCTTGAACAGCACTGAATGGGACACGATTGTCGGGGAGCCGCCGGTCCAGACGGTTCTTGACGATACGACCGAACTTGCGTATAATGACGACGAAGTCATACCAACAAAACATCACGGATAATACACAATACGTCGATTAGGACACGTCGATAAAGTCATACCTACGAAGCGACTTAGGGAAGGTGCAAGCCTAAGAGAAAGACTTTATCGGTATCCCCTATGAGTGTCGGGCTGAAGTTAGTAAGCGCGACCGCCTGACCTCGTTATCGGTTACCAAGAGCGGTCTCGGGGTTTTCCCTGAGATTAGTAGGGTGGTACCGCGAGTCGACCAACTCGTCCCTATTAGGGGCGGGTTTTTTTGTTGTCAAAAAAAGATGCAGGAGGAGTTTCAATGAACTACAAAGACACACTATTGATGCCTGACACAGAATTCGCGATGCGCGGAAATCTGCCGAAACGTGAGCCAGCGATGCATGAGGCTTGGGAACAAATGGACCTATACAACCGCGTCCAAGAGAAAAACGCCGGGAAACCGCAATACATCCTTCACGACGGACCTCCGTACGCGAACGGTGACATCCATATGGGCCACGCGCTCAACAAAGTATTGAAAGACATCATCGTCCGTTTCAAATCATTGAACGGCTACCAGTCACCGATGATTCCGGGCTGGGACACACACGGTCTCCCAATCGAGAACGCGCTACAAAAAGCGGGTGTCAACCGCAAAGAAATGACGGTCGCCGAGTTCCGTGAGAAGTGTGCAGCGTATGCGATGGAACAAGTAAACTCGCAACGTGAACAGTTCAAACGCCTCGGATTGCTCGCTGATTTTGACAACCCGTACATCACGCTCCTCCCAGAATACGAAGCGGCTCAAATCCGTCTCTTCGGGACGATGGCCGAAAAGGGCTACATCTATAAAGGGAAGAAACCGGTCTATTGGTCACCTTCTTCTGAATCGGCGCTCGCTGAAGCAGAAATCGAATATTACGACAAGAAGTCACCGGCCATTTACGTGGCGTTCCAAGTCGTCGACGGGAAAGACGTTCTTCAGACGACCGATCATTTCGTTATCTGGACGACGACACCGTGGACAATTCCAGCCAACCTCGGGATCGCGGTCAGCGACGAGTTGGCGTACACGCGTATCGAGCATGACGGCAAAGGGTATATCGTCGCCGAATCGCTCGTGGAAGAAGTGACGACGGCACTCAAGTGGACGGATTACACGGTGAGCGGTTCTTGGAACGGACGTGAGTTCGAGTACATGACGGCGCAACACCCGCTCTACGACCGGACCTCGCTCGTCATGATCGGCGATCACGTCACGGCTGACGCGACAGGTCTCGTCCATACGGCACCTGGACACGGGGAAGACGACTATCGTGTCGGACAAGCGTACGGACTCGACGTCTTGTGCCCGGTCGACGACCGTGGTTATATGACGGATGAGGCGCCAGGTTTCGAAGGCTTGTTCTATGAAGACGCGAACAAACAAATCGGGATGAAGCTCGAAGAGAACGGCTACTTGCTCAACTTGAAATTCATCAAACACTCGTACCCGCACGACTGGCGTACGAAAAAACCGGTCATCTTCCGCGCGACTCCGCAATGGTTCGCCTCAATCAAAGACTTCCGGGCCGATATGCTCCGTGAAATCGAAGAAGTGAACTGGGTGCCGGAATGGGGCATGACACGTCTTTACAACATGGTCCGTGACCGTGGGGACTGGGTCATCAGCCGTCAACGCGCCTGGGGTGTTCCAATCCCGATCTTCTATGCCGAAGACGGAACGGAAATCATCACGAACGAGACGATCGAACATATCGCCAACTTGTTCCATGAACACGGATCGAACGTCTGGTATGAGCGCGAAGCGAAAGACTTGTTGCCAGCAGGCTTCACACACCCGAACAGCCCGAACGGCGAGTTCCGTAAAGAGCTCGACATCATGGACGTTTGGTTCGACTCAGGTTCGTCACATGCGGGCGTACTCGAACAGCGCGACAACTTGCGCCGCCCGGCCGACTTGTACCTTGAAGGATCGGACCAATACCGCGGCTGGTTCAACTCGTCACTCTCGACGGCTGTCGCGACGACTGGCAAAGCGCCGTATCGCAACGTGCTCAGCCACGGTTTCGTTCTCGACGGAGACGGACGCAAGATGTCGAAGTCACTCGGTAACACGATTGCACCGAACGACCTCGTCAAACAGTACGGAGCAGAAATCGTCCGTCTTTGGGTGTCGTCGGTCGACTATCAGTCAGATGTCCGCGCGTCACACGATAACTTTAAACAAGTGTCGGAAGTATACCGGAAAATCCGCAACACGTTGCGCTTCTTGCTCGGTAACTTGAACGGATTCGACCCGTCGATGCGTGTCGCGTTCGAAGACATGCCGGAAGCGGACCGCTTCATGGCGACAAAACTCAAACAGCTTCAAGCGAAAGTCGTCAAAGCATACGACACGTTCGACTTCATGGCCGTCTATCACTTGAGCCATAACTTCTGTGTCAACGAGTTGTCGTCATTCTATCTCGACTTCACGAAAGATATCCTGTATATCGAGCGCGAAGATGACGCGCGTCGTCGTGCCGTTCAAACGGTCATGTATGACACGGTCGTCACGCTCACGAAATTGCTCGCCCCAATCCTTCCGCACACGGCGGATGAGGTATGGCAAGAAGTGCCGGCGAAACAAGCGGATAGCGTCTTCTTGACGGACCTTGACGAAGTGGCGGCATTGTCGGAAGACGAGAAGGCGTTGCTTGCGAAATGGTCGAAGTTCCTCACGTTCCGTGACGACGTCTTGAAAGCGATCGAGATTGCACGTGGTGAGAAATTGATCGGGAAACCGCTCGAAGCGAAGTTGCTCGTCGCGCCGAAAGGTGAGACGAAACAGTTGCTCGAGACGATCGACAACGTGCGCCAATTGCTACAAGTGTCACAGCTTGATTACGTCGACTCGGCTGATGTCGATTATGCGACAGCCGAAATCAGCGTCTTGAAAGCTGATGGTGCCGCTTGTGCCCGCTGCTGGACGTACTCGACCGAGCTTGGTCAAGACGAACAGCACCCAGAGCTTTGCCCGCGTTGTACAGAAGTCATCGCATAAGCCGGACCGGAGTGGCGATCGTCCACTCCGGTTTCTTATGACTTGAAAGGAGAATCTGATGAAACGTTACTACGGATTAGCACTTTTCCTCATTTTGCTCGACCAAGTGACCAAATGGATCGTCGTCCAGACGATGACAATCGGACAGTCGATTGAACTCATCCCTGGGTTGCTTTATTTGACGTCTTACCGTAATAAAGGTGCGGCTTGGGGCATGCTCGAAGGGCAGATGGTGTTCTTCTTTATCGTCACGGCCATCGTCGTCGTCGGTTTGATTTACTTCTTGCATAAAGAAGTGAACGGGTTCGATTTGCTCGGTTATAGCGTCGGGTTACTACTCGCCGGTGCCATCGGGAACTTTATCGACCGTCTCTTCCGCGGAGAAGTCGTCGACTTTGTCGACACGTACCCGTTCGGATACAACTTTCCCATTTTTAATGTCGCCGATATGGCGCTCACGTTCGGGGTCATCTTTATGATCATCGGCGTCTTGTTCGAAGAAAAATTAAACAAAGAAAGGGGACAATCGTAATGGAAACTTACACATTTGTCGCCGAAGAAAAGGCTCGTATCGATAAATGGATGAGCGAACAAAGTGATTGGTCACGTTCGCAAATCCAAGACTGGATCAAGGCGGGAGACCTGCTCGTCAATGGACAGATCGTCAAGCCGAACTATAAATTGCAAGAAGGCGACGAAATCGTCGTGACGGTCCCAGATGCCGTCGAACTCGAAGTGTTAGCTGAGAATATCCCGCTCGACGTCGTCTATGAGGACGAGGATGTCATCGTCGTCAATAAGGCACGCGGCATGGTCGTCCATCCGGCGGCCGGCCATACGTCAGGGACGCTCGTTAACGCGCTCCTCTACCACTGTGACGATTTGTCAGGCATCAATGGCGTCAAACGTCCAGGCATCGTCCATCGCATCGACAAAGACACGACCGGTCTCCTCATGGTCGCGAAAAACGATGTGGCCCACGAATCGCTCGCGAGCCAGTTGAAGGATCGTAAAATCAAGCGTGAATATATCGCCCTCGTCCACGGCGAAGTCGCCCATGAACTCGGGACAATCGAAGCGCCAATCGGGCGTGACACGAACGACCGTCAACGGATGACGGTGACCGACAAGAACGCGAAAGAAGCAATCACGCACTTCCGTCTGCTCGAGCGGTATAAAGATTTCACGCTCGTCGAGTGTAAATTGGAGACGGGACGGACGCACCAAATCCGCGTTCACATGCGTTATATTGGCCATCCGCTTGCTGGTGACCCGAAATACGGTCCACGCCGTACGATTCAATTGAACGGTCAGGCGCTCCACGCGGCGACGCTCGGTTTCTTCCATCCGCGTACGAACGAATGGCTTGAATTCGAGGCGAAACTCCCAGCCGACTTCGAGGCGGAGCTTGCCAAATTAGACAAAATCGAGAAAACGCGTTGACTTTCAACCGATTCCGATTTATAGTCTAGGAAGCATAACACCTTTAAACCCAGTCCAGAGAGGCTGTGAAAGGATTGTGGCCGCGGCCACGACACGTCGATTATTTGAGGCAGAGGTCTGCCCTCACATATGAAGACTTCCTTTTCCAGCCGGATCAGGAAGTCTTCTTTTTTTATATAATTTGTGAGAGGGGAGAACTAGTTGAAACGTTCCACCATTTTAGACGAAGCGGCCATCCGCCGCGCACTTACCCGAATCGCCCATGAGATTATCGAGCGAAACAAAGGGACGGACAACGTCGTACTCGTCGGGATTAAAACCAGAGGCGAGACGCTCGCCGACCGGCTCGCCCGCCGAATCGAAGAAATCGAAGGCAAACCGATTGCCCTCGGCAACTTAGACATCACGCTCTACCGGGATGACTTATCAAAGAAATCACTCGACCCGGAAGTGAAAGCGACCGAGTTACCGCATGATATCAACGGCAAGACGGTCGTCTTGATTGACGACGTCCTCTACACAGGCCGGACAGTGCGGGCTGCCATGGACGCACTCGTCGACCACGGACGTCCGGATTATATCCAGCTCGCCGTCTTGATTGACCGCGGGCACCGCGAGTTACCGATTCGCCCCGACTTTGTCGGCAAGAACGTCCCGACGTCGAAGTCGGAACAAGTCGTCGTCAGACTCAGTGAAGTCGATGCGACCGACGAAGTATTCATCAAACAGCAATAATCAAAAAACCTTTAAGGTGGTCCAGAGAGGCCAGGAAGGAGAACCACATATGAAACCCATCCTCAACATCCACGAGCGTCCCGCTCACTTACCGCAATGGCTGCTCTTCAGCCTGCAACACGTCTTCGCCATGTTCGGAGCGACGATTTTAGTCCCGATTTTGACGGGGTTGAACACGTCCGTCGCCCTCGTCGCTTCCGGTGTGGCCACGCTCTCATTCCTAGCCATCACACGATTCAAAGTCCCAACTTATCTCGGATCGAGCTTCGCGTACATCGCGCCGATTATCGCCGTCAGCCAACAATGGGGTGTCGAAGCCGCCTTGTTCGGAGGCATCATCGCCGGTTCCGTTTACGGCGTCGTCTCGCTCATCATCTATAAGACCGGCGTGAACTGGTTGCTACGCTTGCTGCCGCCGGTCGTCGTCGGTCCGGTCATCATGGTCATCGGCTTATCGCTCGCACCGGTCGCCATCGACATGTCGATGAATAAAGACGGGGCGTATAACGGAACGTTCATCATCGTCGCGTTGCTCACGCTTGGCATTACGATTCTCGCCATGACGACGCTCAAAGGAGTATGGGGCGCTGTCCCGATCTTGTTCGGCATCATCGGTGGTTACCTCATCGCCGCACTGTTCGGAATCATCGACTACTCGGCGCTCGGACAAGCGAGCTTGTTCCAACTGCCTGACTTCACGATGGTGTTCGTCGACTACATGCCGATGTGGCAAGTCGGGGCACTCCTCGCCATCGTCCCCGTCGCACTCGTCACGATGACGGAACATATCGGCGACCAGATGGTCACGTCGAAAATCATCGGCCGCGAGACGATGAAAGACCCAGGTCTCCATCGGACCCTCCTCGGCGATGGGGTCGGGAAAGCGGTCGCCTCGGCACTCGGTGGTCCACCGTGTACGACTTACGGTGAGAACAACGGGGTCATGGCTATCACGAAAGTGTATAGCGTCTACGTCATCGCCGGAGCGGCACTCATGGCCATCAGTTTCGGATTCCTCGGACACGTCGAAGCGTTCATCTCGACGATTCCGAACCCGGTCAAAGGCGGCATCTCGATTCTCTTGTTCGGGGTCATCGCCTCGAATGGTCTCCGGACGATGGTCGAGAGCAACGTCGATCTCGCCGAGAAACGCAACCTCATCATCGCCTCGGTCATCCTCGTCATCGGACTTGGTGGGGCGATGGTACAACTCGGCAGCTTCCCGGTCCAAGGGATGGCGCTCGCAACGGTCGTCGGGATTCTCTTGAACGCCTTCTTGCCAAAAGCGGAAAGCGTGGAAGAACCTGCTGCTGAAACAACTGAAGACACACGACAAGCAAGTAACTTTTAATTCGATCCCGTGAGGTCGGCAAAGTGAAGGCTCGTTTATTTGGGTGTGTTCTGCCCAGATAAAGGCGTCCCTTCACGTAGGTGAAGAGACGCCTTTTCTCTTTGCCTTCACATAAAAGGAGGAGACGAACATGAACATCATCAAACAACAACCGAAGCATTTTGTCAGCTTGGACACGCTATCCCTCGACGAGATTATGGGTTTGATCGAGGAGTCGCTCCGTTATAAACAAGGGAACATGCCCCCATTGTTCGATGGGAAGACGGTCGCGAATTTATTCTTTGAAAACTCGACGCGAACGAAAAGTTCGTTTCAAATGGCCGAACGGCATTTGAAGGTCCAGGAAATCCCGTTCGACGTGGCGACGTCTTCGGTGACGAAAGGTGAGACGCTCTACGACACGTGCAAGACGCTCGAGGCGATTGGGGTCGATGCCCTCGTCATCCGCCATCCGGAGTCGGGATACTATCATGAACTCGTCGAAACATTGAATATCCCGGTGTTGAACGGCGGTGACGGGAGCGGGGAACATCCTTCCCAGTCACTCCTCGACCTCGTCACGATCTTTGAAGAGTTCAAGACGTTCGAGGGATTGAATATCGCCATCTGCGGCGACCTCGTCCATAGCCGTGTCGCCCGCTCGAACGCCTCGGTGCTCAAACGGCTCGGTGCGAACGTCGTCGGCTGCAGCCCCGCCTCCTGGTGGGACGAGTCGATGGGGCTCGAGCATCGTGACCTCGACGACGTGTTGGCCAACTGTGACGTCATCATGTTGTTGCGCGTCCAGCACGAACGCCACATCATGGGCGATATCTTCTCGAAAGAAGATTACCATGTACGCTACGGCTTGACGCCGGAACGCGTCGAGCGGATGAAACCGCAAGCCATCATCATGCATCCGGCCCCGGTCAATCGGGACGTCGAGATTGCCGGCAGTTTAATCGAACATCCGCAGTCGCGTATCTTTCCACAGATGACGAACGGCGTTTACGCCCGGATGGCCATCTTAAATCGAGCATTAGGGGGACAATTATGATACTTCAACACGCAACTTGGTATGACGGGAACACGAAACGGACGACGACGCTATTGATTGAGGACGGCGAAATCCGCTCGGTCGACTATAACGGCACGACTGAAGGACACGAAGTGATCGATGCGACAGGGATGCTACTCATCCCGGGACTCGTCGATGTCCACGTCCACTTGCGCGAACCGGGTGGGGAGAAGAAAGAGACAATCAAGACCGGGACAGAGGCGGCTGCGGCCGGCGGATTCACCACAATCTGTGCGATGCCGAACACGCGTCCGGTCCCAGACGACCGCGCCACGATGGACCAGCTGTTGGCAAAAATCGAGCAAGACGCCATCGTGCGTGTCCTGCCATACGCCGCCATCACGAAACGACAGCTCGGCACCGAGCAAGTCGACATGGCCTCGCTCGCCGATTCGTTCGCCTTCACCGACGACGGGGTCGGCGTCCAATCGGCAGCAATGATGCGTGCGGCGATGCAGGAAGCGAAACGACTCGACAAGGCGATCGTCGCCCACTGCGAGGACAATACGCTCAAGGCCGGTTCGGTCCACGAAGGCCGGTTCAGTGAAGAATATGGCATCCAAGGCATCCCGAGCCTCGCCGAGAGCATCCATATCGCCCGGGACGTCTTGATCGCCGAAGAGACAGGCTGTCACTATCACGTCTGCCACGTCTCGTCACGACAGTCGGTGCGCGTCATCCGCGACGCCAAACGAGCCGGTATCCGGGTCACGGCCGAAGTGACCCCGCATCACCTCGTCCTCTGTGAAGACGATATCCCGGGCCTCGACCCGAACTTTAAAATGAATCCACCGCTCCGGAGCGCGGACGACCGGGAGGCGCTACTCGAGGGCTTGTTCGATGGCACGATCGATATGATCGCGACCGACCACGCCCCGCACACGGCCGAGGAGAAGGCGGCCGGCATGGAACGGGCCCCGTTCGGGATCACCGGTTTCGAAACGGCGTTCCCGCTCTTGTACACGACGTTCGTTAAAACGGGACAGATGGAAGAGGCGGCGCTCATCGAGTGGATGACGAAACGACCGAGCGACGTGTTCGGGTTGCCGTACGGTGTGATTGAAGTCGGCCGAGCGGCGGACCTCGCCCTCATCGACCCTGAGACGGAGCGGGTCGTCAATCCGACGACGTTCCGCTCGAAAGGGAAGAACACACCGTTCGCTGGGAAGAAACTAGTTGGCTGGCCGGTCATGACCATCGTGGCTGGAAAAATCGTATATAAGGGGAGATTCGATGAAACGAACATTATGGCTTGAGGACGGTACTTCATTTGTAGGAACAGCGTTTGGTGCAAGTGTGGAGACGATCGGGGAAGTCGTCTTCCAGACCGGAATGACCGGGTATCAAGAGATGTTGTCTGACCCATCGTACTGCGACCAGCTCATTGTGTTGACGAATCCGTTGATCGGGAACTATGGCGTCAACCGCGAAGATTTTGAGACGACCGTTCCGATGGCGAAAGGGCTCATCGTCAAAGAAGTGTGCGACACACCGTCGAACTTCCGCTCGACCGCGACGCTTCATGATACGCTCAAACGCTTCAACATCCCGGGTCTAGCAGGAGTCGACACACGCATGTTGACGCGTCACTTGCGCTCACTCGGCGTCATGCGCGGTGTCATGGTCGACGGCGACTCGACGTGGGAGACGGTCAAACACCGCTTCGATGTTCTCCTGCCGACCAATCAAGTCGAGCGTGTCTCGACGAAGCGGGCGTATGTCAGCACCGGCAGCGGCCCACGGATTGCCCTCATCGATTTCGGCGCGAAGCTCGGCATCATGCGTGAACTCGTGAAACGTGACTGTGAAGTCGTCGTCTTGCCGCACGACGTGACGGCAGAAGAAGTGATGCGCTATGAGCCGGACGGCGTCATGCTGTCGAACGGACCGGGGGACCCGAAAGACGTCCCGACGGCGTTACCGCTCATCGAGCGCCTCATGCCGACACTCCCGATTTTCGGAATCTGTCTCGGCCATCAGTTGATCGCACTCGCGAGCGGTGCCAATACGTTCAAACTCCCGTTCGGTCATCGCGGTGCCAACCATCCCGTGGTCGAACTAGAGACCGGAGCGGTGACAATCACGTCCCAAAACCACGGCTACGCAGTCGATGAAGCGTCACTCGCGACGACAGGACTCGTCGTCACGCATCGCGCCGTCAACGATGGCACGGTCGAAGGTGTGAAGCATCTGCATCATCCGACGTTTTCGGTCCAATATCATCCCGAGGCGGCACCGGGTCCATACGACGCCAACGATTTATTTGACCGTTTCATGCAACTCGTTCAAGAAAACAAACAGAAAGTAGGAATGTGACATGCCAAAACGACCAGATATTCAGAAAATCCTTGTAATCGGATCCGGCCCAATCGTCATCGGACAGGCGGCAGAATTTGACTATGCTGGTACCCAGGCGTGTCTTGCCTTGAAAGAAGAAGGATATGAAGTCATCCTCGTCAACTCGAACCCGGCGACAATCATGACGGACCCGACGACGGCGGACCGTGTCTATATCGAACCGCTCGAACCGGAGTTCGTCGAACGGATTATCCGTCAAGAGCGACCGGACGCGCTCCTGGCCACACTCGGCGGCCAGACCGGCCTCAACTTGGCGATGGAACTCGATCGTCGCGGTGTGCTTGAAGATTGCGGCGTCGAATTGCTCGGGACAAAATTATCGGCCATCGAACAAGCTGAGGACCGGGAACAGTTCCGCGACCTCATGTATAAGCTCGGCCACGGGGTCCCGGAAAGCGAAATCGTGCAGTCGCTCGAGTCGGCTTGGGGCTTTGCCGACCGGATCGGCTATCCGATTATCATCCGTCCGGCGTACACGCTCGGAGGAACCGGTGGCGGGATTGCCCATGACCGGAATGAATTCGAACAGTTCGTCGAATCAGGACTGAAAGCGAGTCCAGTGACACAAGTGTTGCTCGAGAAATCGATTGCCGGCATGAAAGAAGTCGAGTATGAAGTGATGCGCGATTCGAGCGACCAGGCCATCATCGTCTGTGCGATGGAAAACTTTGATCCGGTCGGGGTCCATACGGGCGACTCGATCGTCTTCGCTCCGACGCAGACACTGTCGGACCGCGACTATCAGATGCTCCGCAGCGTCTCACTCGATATCATCCGCGCTCTCGGCATCGAAGGGGGATGCAACATCCAGTTCGCCCTTGACCCGGACAGCTTCACGTACTACGTCATCGAGGTCAACCCACGTGTCTCCCGCAGTTCGGCGCTCGCCTCGAAAGCGACGGGATACCCGATCGCCAAGTTGGCTGCGAAAGTAGCGGTCGGATACAAGTTGTCAGAATTGAAGAACCCGGTGACGGAGACGAGTTACGCCTCGTTCGAACCGGCGCTCGACTATGTCGTCGCTAAGATTCCGCGCTTCGCCTTCGATAAGTTCGAGACGGCTGACCGCCGGCTCGGCACCCAGATGAAAGCGACCGGGGAAGTGATGGCGATCGGCCGCAACTTGGAGGAAGCGCTCCTTAAGGCTGTCCGTTCGCTTGAACTCGGGACAGAAGACTTGGCCGTACCGCGGCTCGCACAATTGACGACGGATGAGCTCAATCGCGAGTTGACGACGCCGACGGATGAGCGACTCTGGATGCTTTATGAGGCACTCCGTCGCGGTTATTCGACGGAACAGTTGCATGAGCTGACCAAAATCGACCGTTTCTTCTTATCGAAACTCGCACGGATTTGGCAACATGAAGAGACGCTCCGGCTTGAGCCGCTCACGAAAGAACGGCTCGTCGAAACGAAGCGTCTCGGGTTCAGCGATAAGATGATCGCCCGCATCGTAAACGAGAATGTGGAGACGGTGACGACGCTTCGGAACGACTGGGGCATCCGTCCGGTGTACAAGATGGTCGACACGTGTGCGGCTGAGTTCGCCTCGGAGACACCATACTTTTACGGGACGTACGAAGTTGAGAACGAGGCCGTGAAGACGGACAAGCCGTCGATTCTCGTCCTCGGTTCGGGCCCGATCCGCATCGGTCAAGGTGTCGAGTTCGACTACGCGACCGTCCACTCGATTCAGACGATTCGTGACGCAGGTTATGAAGCGATCATCATTAACAACAACCCGGAGACGGTGTCGACCGACTTCTCAATCTCGGACCGACTCTACTTCGAACCGCTTACGACCGAGGACGTACTCGAGGTCATCCGCAACGAACAGCCACTCGGCGTCATCGTCCAGTTCGGTGGCCAGACGGCCATCAACTTGGCAGCCTCGCTCGAAGCAGAAGGGGTCCAGATTTTAGGGACATCGCTTGAAGACATCGACCGCGCCGAAGACCGGAAAGCGTTCGAAGCGACGCTCTCGGCCGAAAAGCTCGCCCAGCCTCCAGGCAAGACGGCGGTCACGGTAGAAGAGGCCGTCGCGTGTGCCGACATGCTTGGCTATCCGGTACTCGTCCGCCCATCATACGTCCTCGGCGGCCGGGCGATGGAAATCGTTTATGAGCGCTCGGAGCTCGAGCGGTATATGCGCCACGCCGTCGTCGCCTCGAAAGACCGTCCCGTCCTGATCGACCGCTACTTGACGGGCATCGAGATTGAAGTCGACGCCATTTGTGACGGGACGGACGTCTACATCCCGGGCATCATGGAACATATCGAACGGGCCGGGGTCCACTCGGGCGACTCGATTGCCGTGTACCCGCCGCAGCGGTTGAGCGAAGCGTTAAAACAGAAAGTCGTCGATTACACGATTAAACTCGCCAAAGCGTTCCGGATCAAAGGATTGCTCAATATCCAGTTCGTCTACGCGGACGACTTATACGTCATCGAGGTCAACCCGCGGGCGAGCCGGACCGTCCCGTTCATCTCGAAAGTGACGGGCCTTCCGGTTGCACGCATCGCCACGCAGACGATTCTCGGAACGAGTTTGAAAGACCTCGGGTTAGGGACCGGCTTGCATCCGGAAGCGGACGCGATTTCGGTCAAAGTCCCTGTATTCAGTTTCGCGAAACTGAAAGAAGTCGACCCATCACTTGGGCCGGAGATGAAATCGACCGGTGAAGTCATGGCGACAGACCGCACGCTCGAAAAGGCGTTATATAAAGGACTCGTCGCCGCCGGCATGACGATCGCCTTGAAAGGGAACGTCCTGTTGACGGTCGCCGACCAAGACAAGGAAGAGGCGCTCGACATCGCCCGCCGTTTCAACCGACTCGGATTCCGCCTGATGGCCACGTCTGGCACGGCGCATGCGCTCTCGACAAATGGCTTGCCGGTCCACCCGGTCGGGAAAATCAATGAGGCCGGAGAGACGATGCTGAGCGTCATCGAACGAGGGGAAGTCGATATCGTCTTGAACACGACGACGCGTGACGCCCTTGCGACGAAAGACGGGTTCATCATCCGTCGGGCCGCGGCCGAGCAAGGGGTGCTCTGCCTGACGTCGCTCGACACGGTCGAGGCGCTGCTCCAAGTCATCGAGAGCCTGTCGTTCCAAACGACGAGTTTACCGGCCTTCACGACATTCGGGGTGACCGTATGAGACAACTCGCGACCATTTTATCGAACCGATTGATTGCGACGGCGACGATGGAGATGAAAATCGAGATCGCACCGCAGGCCGTTGCGCCGGGCACGTTCTTCCATATGAAGACGTCAGAGCTGTTGCGCCGGCCGCTCTCGGTCGCGAACGTCGAAGACAACGTCGTCACGTTCCTGTATAAAGTGATCGGCAGTGGGACGGCAGATTTGGCCGCGCGTCGGACGGGAGACGTCTTAGACGTCCTCGGACCGCTCGGCAACGGTTTCCCGCTCGAACAGACGGGTAAACGGGTCGTGCTCGTCGGTGGGGGCATCGGGGTGCCGCCGCTCTACTACACGCGGCGCCTGCTCGCCGCCCGTGGCATCGAGACGGTAGCAATTCTCGGGTTTGATACGAAAACGAGCATTTTTTATGAAGACGCGTTCCGTGAACTTGGGGAGACGATCATCACGACGGTCGATGGAACGTATGGAGAAATGGGATTTGTGACAGGTCCGCTTGCGCGGGTCGACGCCGATGTCTTATTCAGCTGCGGGCCGGAACCGATGCTGAAAGCGGTCGCCGCGTCACACATCGAAGAGCGCTATATCTCGATTGAGAATCGGATGGGGTGTGGCATCGGCGCTTGTTTCGCTTGCGTGTGCGAAGCGCCAAGCGGTTACGTCAAAGTGTGCAGTGACGGACCGGTATTTCGGGCAGAAGAGGTGACGCTATGAGACTTCACGTCGATTTGCCAGGCTTACAGTTAAAGAATCCGATTATGCCAGCATCAGGCTGTTTCGGATTCGGGGAAGAGTTCGCCAAACTCTATGACTTATCGATGTTAGGCGGAATCATGATTAAGGCGGCGACAGGCGAGTCGCGATTCGGCAACGGGACGCCGCGGGTCGCCGAGACGGCACAAGGCATGTTGAACGCCATCGGCCTTCAAAACCCGGGTGTCGACGCCATCATCGAACACAAACTACCGTTCTTGTCCGCGTTCGATACCGAGATTATCGCCAATGTGGCCGGCTCGACGCCCGAAGAGTACATTCGTGTCGCGCGAGAGCTCAGTGCCGACCCGACCATCAAGGCGCTCGAACTGAACATCTCGTGCCCGAACGTGAAGTGCGGCGGGATGCAATTTGGGACCGATCCCGACATGGCGGCGGAATTGACCCGACTCGTCAAAGCGGCGTCAACAAAACCGGTATACGTCAAACTGTCACCGAACGTCACGTCAATCACAGCGATGGCGAAAGCGGTCGAAGCGGCCGGGGCCGATGGCATCACGATGATTAACACGCTCGTCGGGATGCGCATCGACGTCACGACCGGGCAGCCGATTCTCGCCAATCGCATCGGTGGTTTGTCTGGACCGGCCATCAAACCGGTCGCCATTCGGATGGTCTATGAGGTCGCCCAGGCCGTCGATATCCCGATTATCGGGATGGGCGGCGTGCGGACGGTCGACGACGTCTTGGAGTTCATTTATGCGGGTGCTTCGGCAGTCGCGGTCGGAACGGCCAATTTTGAAAATCCTTACGTCTGTCAGGAAATCATCGAAGCGTTACCAGGACGACTCGACGAACTTGGGATTGATCATATTTTAGACATCAGGGGGAAAGCTTATGAACAGACTGTATCTCGCGCTTGATGTCGAAACGGGCGCCGACGCGTTCCGATTATTGGAACGAATCGAACAAAAACCGGCCGTCAAAGTCGGGATGGAACTGTTCTATCGGGAAGGGGGCCGCTTTGTCGAGCAACTCGTCGACAGCGGGTACCCGGTCTTCTTAGACGTCAAAGTTCATGACATCCCGGAGACGGCACGGCGGACGCTCCGTCAAATCGGCCGCCTCGGCGTCGAGTTGACGAACGTCCATACGTTCGGCGGCGAGACGATGATGCGTTACGCCTTGGACGGCTTACGTGAGGTGACTGATACGACGAAATTGATTGGGGTCACCCAGTTGACGTCGACCGATGAACAAATGCTCGCCGAAGAGCTACACATCGAAGGAGGATTGGAACAGGCCGTCCTTCGCCAGGCTTCCATGGCCGGCCGGGCCGGGCTCGACGGAGTCGTCGCGTCCGTGCATGAGGCCCACTCGATTCGCCAAGCGCTCGGCTCGTCATTTTTGACCGTGACGCCCGGTATCCGCATGAACGAGACAGCGGACGACCAAGTCCGGATCGCCACGCCGAAAGCGGCTCGTGACGCCGGTGTGTCGGCCATCGTCGTCGGCCGACCCATCACCCGGGCTGAAGACCCGAACGCTGCCTATGCATACTACTTACAAGAATGGAGTCGAACTTATGAGACAAATCGCTGAAGCTTTATTACAAATCGAGGCCGTGACCCTATCACCAGAAAATCCGTATACGTGGTCGAGCGGGATGAAGAGTCCGATTTATTGTGACAATCGCTTGACGCTCAGCTATCCTGACGTCCGCAACCTCATCATCGACGCGCTCGTTGAGGTGATCCGTCCGCTCGATGTCGACGTCATCGCCGGGACAGCGACAGCGGGAATTCCCCATGCGACGCTTGTCGCCGACCGGCTCGGGTTGCCGCTCGTCTACGTCCGTTCGAGTGCGAAAGGACATGGGAAAGGGAATCAAATCGAGGGCCGGTTTGAACCGGGGGCTCGTGTCGTCGTGATTGAAGACTTGTTGTCGACCGGCTCGTCGAGCATCGAGGCCGCCAAAGCGATTCAGGAAGCCGGCGGGGAAGTCGTCAAGATTCAAGCGATTTTCTCCTACAGTCTGAGCCGCCTCGCCATCAATCTGTTAGACTCCGGCTTCACGGCGCATGCACTGATTACACTTTCGGATTTGCTCGACGTTGCCGTCAAGAAGCGAATCATCAGTAAAGAAGAATATGCTTCCTTACGTGACTGGCGAAACGATCCGACAGGTTGGAGCGAACGTGTCTTATCTTCATAATCTGTAACGAGAATCCACCTCCGGGCGGATTCTTTTTCTATTCGGTACATGGCATACTGAACATGTTAGAATAGGGAAAGCAGTCAACAAAGGAGATGTGTATGGCGTATTCTAGAATGAAGGGAAAATCCTTGAAAGTCCGTTTTCAAGAGATCCCGAAACATCGTAAACTTGCGTTCGGACTCGTCCTCACCGTTTTGCCCCTCATTTTCTTCTTGAATTTATTCATATTCAGTCACGTGTTGGCACTTGGGGACACGTACGAGGACCGCTATCAAATGAAGAAACTTCGGCTCGAGACGGCGCACGGAAATGTCGAGTTCGTTCGAAGTACGAATGAGAAGGTCCACATTGATGTGTTACAGACGAACTCGAAAGAGCGTCGCATCAAAGTCAAATCGGTTGGCGATACGATTTCGGTCGTCGAACGATACGGACAATTCAGTCAATTTGGCAGTCGAGCGAGCGATGAACCGTCTCGTTATAAAATCCGAGTCGCCTTGCCGAGCTCGATGACATCGATCGAAGTCGAGGCCGAGCAAGTGACCGGCCAAGGATTGATTGCCAAGACAATCGTCTTGGAGGCGAACGCCGTTAATGTAAAAAAACTCGAAAGTGATCGGCTTCGTGTCGAAACACGGAGTGATATGACACTCGAAACCGTCCGTGTCGTCACGGGAGATATCCGTTCGTATCGGAACGCGACCGTGAGCGACATCGTCGTCAATCAAAGCATGACGATTCAGACGGAGGCGGGGACGCTCGCGTACGCGCCGCGTAATGCGACCGGACAAGTGAACGTCACGACCACAGGCAACGTGACGGCGTCGGAACGGTTCAATGAAATCGGGGGCGGCGTATACCATCTGTCGAACTCGAACCGACCAAACATCGAACTCATTTCCGAGACAGGAAAGGTCGAGCTTAAATGATGAACAAACGTTACATCCCAAAAGTCGGACTTCGAACTTTGAAGACCGGCATCGCCGTCGCCATCACCATCGCTTTGTCCTGGTACGTATTCGGCATCTATTCTGGCATGGGGGCCATCGCGGCCGTCGTCGCGATGCAACCGACCGTGAAGCGGTCATCGAAAATCGTCTTCAGCCGCATCTTCGGAACGATGGTCGGGCTCATGTGCGGTCTCTTGATCGTCTATGCGTTCGGGGTCAACCCGATTTCAATCGGACTCGCCGTCATCGTCGCGCTCACGCTCAACACGACGTTCGATAAGACACACATGTCGACGTATGCCGCGTTCGCAATCGTGCTCATGCTCGAGAATCCGACGACCGACTTCTTCCACTATGCGTGGACCCGTTCATTATTGACGGCCGTCGGGGTCTTCGTCTCGCTCGGTGTCAACTATGCGTTCATGCCGCCTCGTTACGAGGAGCGGTTGCTCAGTGAGATTCGGAAGACGTCGGCGTACATGTTCCAGCACTGGCGCGAGCTCATCGGCTCGCCGTCCGAGTTGCTCGAGACGCGGGCCCGCATCCTCGGCCATCAGGAGCTGCACATGATGCTACAAGAGGATATGAAAGTGACGAACGTGAAATTGAAGCATTTGACGATGAAGCAATACCGGTTGTTGATTCATCTCGAGGATAAGCTCGTCTTGTTGCTCGAGAGTCTCGCTGAACACCGGGAGGCGCTGTTGATTATGGACGAGGAAGAGCGCCGGGCGTTCGAATCCGAGTTTTTATACCTGCTCGCGCATCACCACGATATCCTTTATACGTGTGACAAGCCGCATGCGCTGTTCACGTTGCCGCATGAGGATTTATCCGTTTCTGAAATCTTACACGGGCATTTGCTCGACTATCATGAACAGCTCGAAGCGTTCAAACATAATCCGAAATAAACGAAGGCCTCGTTTTAGCGACGGGGCCTTTATTTGTTGTCAATGTAAGTGGAGATGTCATATTTACACATGCCTTTGGCGACACCCTCCGTTTCTGGGGCGATGCGGATATCTCCGCAGTGCGTGCCGCACTTTACGGGGTCATCCTTGCATCGCTATCCCCAAGGAGTTCGGGTGCCGGCCTTGGCATGTGTCTGCTCGCCTATCGATCAGACGTGTACCAATCCTTTCGTTCGTCCGCCGGCGTCCCGACTCCTGCAGGAAAGCAACCCAACGGAGACCTAGCAACGACATTGAGTCGCGATGCGGCTCCGGGGTTGCCTGCGGAAAGCGTAGGCGCCGAGAGGACGAGTGACCATGGGCTAACAAGAAAAAGCCACGTCATGTGACGTGGCCAGAACTCATTGCTGGAGTGATTTGACGAGCCGCTCATCCGGCGTGACGTACACCGTCTGTTGATCCGTATAGATGACGAATCCAGGCTTGGCACCGCTCGGCTTTTTCACGTAACGTGCTTTCGTGTAATCGACCGGCACACCGCTCGAGGCACGGGCCTTCGAGAAATAAGCGGCGACCGTCGCCGCCTCGAGCAACGTCGTCTCATCGGGTTCGCTCGAACGGATGATGACGTGGGATCCGGGTATGTCTTTCACATGGAGCCAAATCTCGTCGCGACGGGCGAACTTGAACGTCAAATGATCGTTTTGCGTATTGTTCTTCCCGACGAAGAACTCTGTCCCCGTCGACGACGTATACGCTTCGAGCGAAATTTTCTTCGTCTGTTTCTTCTTTTGATTCCGTTGTTTCATGTAGCCGCCTTCGGCCAACTCTTCTCGAATCTCGACGATATCGGCCGGTGAGGCGACGTCGAGCTGGGCGACGAGCGTCTCTAAATACTCAATCTCGGCGTCGTTCAATTCGATTTGTTTCTGCACTTCGACTTTGGCGACTTTCAACTTGTTGTATTTCTTGTAGTACGCTTGTGCGTTCTCGTTCGGTGTTTTCAGCTTGTTGAGCGGGATGTCGATCATGCCGCCTTCCTCGTCATAATAATCGACGACGTGGGCGACGGTCATGCCTTTCTCGAGCTGGAACAAGTACGTCGTCAACAGCTCCCCGTATTTTTGAAGCTCGTCGGACCGTTCCGTCGCCTTCAAATCGTCAAGCAGTCGCTTGCGCTTCAACAGGTTTTTCTCAAGCTCGGACTTGAGCAGACGCTCGACGTCGTGGGCTTGTTGTTTGACGCGGTCGCGGTTCGCTTTCTCATAGAAGAAACGGTCGAGCACGTCTTTGCTCGTCTCATAGCGCTCTTCAGAGGCAATCTCACCGGACGTAAGCACGATCGGACTAAAGCGCTCTTTGCCCGACGCGAGCTGTTGGAAGACGTAAGGGCCTTCGAGGTCGCTCATCACGCTGACGAACGACTCCTCGATGCTGGCCCGGTTCGGGAGTTTGGCTCGGTGGACGATTTCTTGGGCGATTTGCGGGCTGAGCCCAGCGAAACTGGCCACGAGCTGCTTGTCGAGCGAGCCGGCATTCCAGTCGATTCGTTTCAAGCCGGCTTCACGCTCCGTCAACGGATCACACTTGTCTTGGGCCGGTGGCAATAAGTACTCGCTGCCCGGCATGATCGTCCGGTACGTGTTCTGTGACGGCGGGAGATGTTTGATGGCGTCTAAAATCTTGCCATCCTCGTTCGTCAAGACGACGTTCGAGTGGCGTCCCATCAGTTCGATATACACTTTCTTATTCTCTTCGTCGCCGAGCTCGTTTCGTGAACGGATTGACAGGACGATGACACGGTCACGTCCGACTTGTTCGATTGCCGTGATGAAGCCACCTTCGATGTGTTTTCGGAGCATCATACAAAACATTGGCGGTTCTTGCGGGTTCTTGGTCGGGTTATCAGTCAGTTGGAGCCGCGCGTACATCGCATTCGCCGAAACGAGCAATTGGACGCTTTGGCGGTTCGAGCGGACTTGAATCATCAAATCGAGCGAATACGGTTGGTGCACGCGATTGATGCGCCCACCGACGAGCGCTTGTAATTCTGTTACAACACGATATGTCATTAATCCATCATATGCCACTAGTCTCATCACCTTTGTTCTTTTTCTGTCTCTACGTTATCAGATTCACGGAAAATATGGTACGATGAAGTAGGAAATCCGAACTTCTTCTTGCCGGAACAATTGATTGACTGCTATTATAATTAAATGTGATGTTAGAAGATGGAGGTCTTGCAGTGAATTTTAAAGAACGAGGATTATTAATCGTCTTGTCTGGCCCGAGCGGCGTCGGGAAAGGTACCGTTTGTCGAGTACTCCGTGAAGAGAAGGACAACAACCTTCAATATTCGGTCTCGGCGACGACCCGCAAACCGCGCGAAGGAGAAGTGGAAGGCGTACACTACTTCTTTAAGACGAGAGAACAATTTGAACACATGATCGAGCATAAACAATTGCTCGAGCACGCTGAATTTGTCGGCAACTATTATGGGACACCGGTTGAATGGGTTCGTGAGACACTCGAAAGCGGGAAGGACGTCATCCTCGAGATTGAAGTCCAGGGCGCTTTCCAAGTGAAAGAGCGTTTCCCGGAAGCGGTCTTTTTATTCTTGGCTCCGCCAAGCCTGCAAGAACTACGTAACCGCTTAGTCGGTCGAGGCACGGAATCGGAAGACGTGATCAAGCAACGCTTGCTCGTCGCCCGGGAAGAAATTGAATTGATGGATGCATACGATTACGTCGTTACGAATGATGAAGTGGATAAAGCGATCGATCGTATCAAAGCGATCGTGACGGCCGAACATTGTAAACGTGAACGTGTCGCGTCTCTCTATAAAAAAGCCATGATGGAGGTCATTTAATGTTATACCCTTCGATTGATGCCTTACAACGTATCATCCCGTCGAAATACACAATCGTCACGGTGGCCGCGAAGCGGGCCCGCCAAATTCAGGACGGAAAAGCAACAAAAATCGCCGCGCCAAAATCGTATAAGCCGGTCGGTCAAGCGCTAGAAGAATTGTATTCGGGTGACACGACAATCATCGCGAACGAAAAAAACAACGGATGAATTGTGACCCAAGTCGGATGCGACTTGGGTCTCATTGTCTATAAGGGGGAGAATTGTGAATGTTGAACGATCGGAATATCTTGCTTTGTGTGAGCGGCGGTATCGCGGCGTATAAGGCGTGCGCGCTCACGTCGAAACTCGTCCAGGCCGGTGCGAACGTTCGAGTGGCGATGACCGCGTCAGCCGAAGAATTCGTCGGCAAAGCGACGTTTCAGGCGCTCAGCCGAAATCCGGTATACACCGACGTGTTCGAGGAACACGATCCGACCAAAATCGCCCACATCGACGTCGTCGATACGAGTGATTTGATTGTCGTTGCACCCGCCACGGCGAACATGATTGCGAAACTCGCAGCCGGTATTGCCGATGACTTCATCACGACCTCGATTTTAGCGGCCAAATGCCCCGTCATCGTCTCACCGGCGATGAACGTCAATATGCTCGAACATCCGGCCACGCGCCGCAATATCGAGACGCTCAAAACGTTCGGCTATCAAATCATCGAACCGGGCGTCGGCAATCTCGCGTGCGGGTGGATCGGTGGCGGACGCCTTCCGGAACCGGAAGACCTCGTCCGTATCGTCGAGAGCCAGTTCATCCCGAAACATCTGCTCGGGAAACGCGTGCTAATCACGGCCGGTCCGACGGTCGAACGCATCGACCCGGTCCGCTTTTTATCGAATGACTCATCAGGCAAGATGGGCGTCGCGCTCGCCGCGGCTGCCCGCGATATGGGCGCACACGTCACGCTCGTCCACGGACCGCTGCAAGTACCCGTACCGGACGGCGTGACCGCCATCGCCGTCGAATCAGGCACGGATATGCTCGAGACGGTGCTCGCGCGTTTCGATGACCAAGACCTCGTCATCAAATCGGCCGCCGTCGCCGACTATCGCCCGAAGACGGTCCATAGCGAGAAACATAAAAAAGTGCACGGCCCGTTGACGATCGAACTCGAAGAGACGACCGATATCTTGAAGACGCTCGGGGAGAAGAAGACGCATCAGCTCCTCGTCGGTTTTGCGGCAGAGACGGAGAATCTCGAGCAACACGCCCGCGATAAAATCGCCCGTAAACGGGTTGATTATCTTGTCGCCAACGATGTGTCCCAGCCAGATATCGGCTTCCGCGCCGATGACAACGAAGTCACGTTGTTTCGGGCGGACGGGGCTCACGTCCGCTTACCGCGACAGAGCAAACGTGAACTCGCTGTCGAATTGCTCACACATTTTAAGGAAGATTTGCGATGATCGCCCACGTCCATGTCGATGCGCCCGTCATCACAATCGACCGTCCGTTCGATTATGAAGTGCCGCCCCAGTTCGAGACGTTAATCGAACCGGGCATGCGTGTCTCGGTCCCGTTCGGCTCACGACGCCTGCTTGGAATCGTCACCGGTGTCTCAGAAGGGACGCGCGAAGGGTTGAAACCGCTCGAAGCCCTATTAGATGAAGAATCATCACTGACGGACGAGTTGCTCGACTTATCGACCCATGTGAAAGAGACGACGCTCTGTTTCCGGTCGTCGGCACTCCTCGCCATGTTGCCGGCAGCGCTGAAAGTGAGTTACGACAAAGAGATTAAAGGCGAGACGCTCCCGGACGGCGTTCGAGCCGGTACCCATCTTTCGGAGTATCCGAAAGAGACGCAGTCCATCATCTTGGCGCTCGCCAAAAAAGGGGACATCTTGCTCGCGCCGGTGTTAAAAGAGAAACGGACGGTGAAGACGGACCTCGTCATCGAGCTCATCGATGCGACGCTCATCCCGGCCCGGGCGAAGAAACAACAAGAAGCGATTCAGTTGCTAAAGGAAGTCCCGCGGATGTACTGGTCCTCGTTACGTCAAATCGGGTTATCGCGCGCACAACTGCAAAAGATGGAGTCGCTCCGTGCCGTCAAAGTGACCGAGGTCGAACTGAACCGCGACCCGTACGCCACGATTGAACAGGTCATCGAGACGGTCGAACTGAATGAAAGTCAAGCCACGGCCGTCCATGCCATCCGCGATGCGGAAGCCGGGGAGACGTTACTCTTGCACGGTGTCACCGGCAGTGGGAAGACCGAGGTCTATTTAGAAGCGATCGGTCAAGTCGTCGATGACGGCAAGCAGGCGATTTTGCTCGTTCCGGAAATCTCGCTCACGCCGATGATGGTCAAACGATTCAAACGTCGCTTCGGAGACCGGGTCGCCGTGCTCCATAGCGCCTTGTCACAAGGAGAGAAATATGACGAGTGGCGCAAAATCAAACGACGTGAAGTTGATGTCGTCGTCGGGGCACGCTCGGCGATTTTCGCACCGCTCGAAAACATCGGTCTCATCATCTTGGACGAAGAGCATGAGACGACGTACAAGCAAGAAGAGAATCCGCGCTATCACGCGCGTGACGTCGCGATTTGGCGGGCCGAGTACCACGAGTGCCCGGTCGTCCTTGGTAGTGCGACCCCGTCACTCGAGTCTTACGCCCGCGCCCAAAAAGGGGTCTATCGCTATTTACAACTCAGCGAACGGTATGGCGGCGACATGCCGCCGGTCCATATTATTGACATGCGGCGTGAGCTCGCCAAAGGCAACACGACGATGTTTTCAGAAGATTTATTTGTCGCTATCAACGACCGCATCGCGAAAAAAGAACAGTGCGTTATTTTGCTCAACCGTCGTGGTTTCACGACGTTCGTCATGTGTCGTGACTGTGGGGAAGGGCTTACCTGTCCGCACTGCGCCGTCAACTTGACGTATCACCAACACGGCGACCGGCTCAAATGCCACTACTGCGGCTATGAGATCGGTATGCCGTCGAAGTGCCCGACGTGTGACAGCAAGAAAATCAAACAGTTCGGCACCGGCACGCAAAAAATCGAGACCGAGCTGTTGAATCGTATCCCTGAGGCGCGCATCATCCGGATGGACCAAGATACGACGTCACGAAAAGGGTCGCATGAACAACTGTTGAAACGCTTCGAGGATGGGGAGGCCGACATTTTGCTCGGCACCCAGATGATTGCCAAAGGGCTCGATTTCCCGAACGTCACGCTCGTCGGCGTGCTCGCGGCGGATGCGACGCTCGGCATGCCTGATTTCCGGGCGACCGAGCGCACGTTCCAACTCGTCACCCAAGTCGCCGGTCGGGCCGGGCGCGGCAGTCTGCCGGGTGAGGCGTACGTCCAGACGTACAACCCGGACCATTATGTCATCGAGACGGCGAGCGAACACGATTATGAATCGTTTTACGCCCGGGAGATGCAACTGCGCCAAGTCGGCAACCATCCCCCGTATTGGTACGTCACGCTCGTCACGTTCGCGGCGGAAAGTCCGCTCGTCGCCCAAGCCGAGGCCGAGCTGTTCGCCGCCGATTTCGTCGAGGCGCACGTGGCCCAGTCGCGGTTGAACGGCCCGATGCCGGCTCCGCTATCGAAGTTAAAAAATATGTTCCGCTATCAACTGTTCATCAAGACGAAACATCCAGAAGCGTTATATCCGGTCCTCGCCGCGTTGCAACAGGCACGGGCGAAGGCGATCAGCAAAAAAGAATATCAATTGAGTATCGACGTAAACCCATACGTATTCATGTGAGGTGGAACCAGATGTATAAAGTAGTAGAGATTCCAAATGAGATTTTACGGGTCACGTGTGATCCGGTGACAAAGTTTGATAAAAAATTGCGTCAGACGGTCGATCGACTGTTCGACACGATGTATGAATATGATGGGGTCGGCGTGGCCGCTCCCCAGGTCAATTTGAATCAACGGCTAGCCGTCGTCCATACGGATGATGAGACGGGACCGCTCGTATTGATCAATCCGGAGATCATCGAGACATCGGGGACCGAGGTCGGCCTTGAAGGCTGTTTGAGCATCCCGGGTGAGTTCGGTTTCGTCGAACGCCACGAGACAATCGTCGTCAAGACGCAGGATTTGAAAGGCCGCTATCAAGAAGTGAAGGCGAGCGGTTTCTTCGCCCGCGCGATTCAACATGAAATCGACCATTTGGACGGGGTACTGTTCACGGACAAGCTCGCCGTGCCGGACAAAGGGACGGATCAACGCATCGTCTTCATGGGCACACCGACGTTTGCCGTCTCCGTACTTGAGCGCTTGCTCGAAGAAGGATACAATGTCGTAGGTGTCGTCTCGCAACCGGACAAGCCGGTCGGACGCAAACGCGAACTGAAACCGACGCCGGTGAAAGAGTGTGCCTTGCGCCACAACATCCCGGTATTGCAACCTGAGAAGGTGCGGACCGATTACGAGGACATCTTGGCACTCGAGCCGGACTTGATCGTGACGGCGGCGTACGGACAAATCGTCCCGACCGAGCTGTTAGAAGCACCGAAACATGGCGCCATCAACGTCCACGCCTCGCTATTGCCGAAACATCGGGGCGGTGCGCCGATTCATCAAGCCATTCTCGACGGGTACAAGGAGACAGGCGTCACAATCATGTATATGGTCGACAAGCTCGATGCAGGCGATATGATTGCCAACACGGTCGTCCCGATTGAAGAGTCGGACACGGTCGGCACGTTATTCGACAAGCTCGCGGTCGCAGGGTCGGACTTGTTGCTCAAGACGCTTCCTGCCTTCCTCGCCGGTTGGATTGAAGCCGTACCGCAAGACGAGCGTGACGTCACGTTCGCACCGAACATCAGCCGGGAGCGGGAACAGATTGACTGGACCCGTTCCGGCGCAGACATCTATAACCACATCAGAGGGATGAATCCGTTCCCGACAGCGTATACGACGATTGCCGGTGAACGGGTCAAACTGTTCTTCGGATTGAAAACGACAGGGACGGGTGAACCGGGAACGATTGTCCGGCTTGAAGCGGATGGATTTGTCGTCGCGACAGGCGACGCGGTCGCCATTAAAGTGGTCGACTTGCAACCATCTGGTAAAAAACGAATGGACGGGGCCACATTTATGCGTGGGGCCGGCCAGAAGTTACAAGTCGGCGATCGACTAGGAGGATAATATGAACGTACGAGTTGCAGCACTGGATACGCTAATCAAAATCGAACAAGGCGGCGCCTATTCGACGATTGCGGTCAACGATTTATTGAAACAGAAGAAATTGGCGACGAAAGACGTCGGCCTATACACGGAACTCGTCTATGGGACACTCGGCCGCAAACGGACGCTCGATTATATTTTAGAGAAACGGGTCCAAAACCCGAAAAAACTGGACCGTTTCGTCTTGCCACTCTTACGGATGAGCGTCTATCAACTGTTTTATCTCGACAAGATCCCGGATCGTGCCGTCTTGCACGAAGCGGTCGAGATTGCGAAAAAACGGGGCCATTCGGGTACCGGCAAGTTCGTCAACGGCGTGTTGCGCAACGTCATTCGGGACGGGTTCCCGGATTTGAGCACGCTTCCGGACGCTGAACGGATCGCCATCGAACATAGCCATCCCGATTGGCTCGTCGCCGAATGGGTAGAGACGTATGGCGTCGAAACGACAGAGGCGATGTGTAAATTGAACAATGAGCCGGCTCCGGTCACGGTGCGGGTCAACCGCCAGCGGGTCACGGTCGAAGAGATGATTGAGCGGCTCGCCGAAGTCGATGTCGTCGCGACACGTTCGGAACTGTCAGCGGACGGTCTCATCATCGAATCCGGGAACGTGCATGCGACAGCGTTCATCGATATGGGCTTGTTGTCGATTCAAGACGAGAGCTCGATGATCGTCGCCGATGCGCTTCAAGCCGGGAAAACGGAACGCGTCCTCGACGCATGTGCCGCACCAGGTGGAAAAGCGATGCATACGGCGGAACGCATGGATGGTGGAACGCTCGTCGCCCTCGACTTGCACCCGCATAAAGCGAAATTGATTGAACGTCAAGCGAAGCGTCTGCATATCGATGGAGTGACCGCACTTGCCCTCGATGCCCGTCAGGCCGGGGACAAATTTGAACCGGAGAGCTTCGACCGGATTTTACTCGACGTCCCATGTTCAGGACTCGGTGTCATCCGCCGCAAGCCCGATATCAAATGGACGAAAGACAAGTCCGCCCTCGCCGGACTGCCGAAAGTCCAACGCGAAATCATTGACGCCGTCTTGCCACTGCTCAAACGAGGTGGTACGCTAGTGTACTCGACATGTACCATCGACCCTACTGAGAATGAACAGCAGGCCGATTACATTTTGTCGACCGGATTGACGTGGGATGAGACACTCCAAGACCGTCTTCCACAAGTATTGCGCCCGATGGTGTCATCGGACCGCGCTGAACTCAAATTACTCCCGACGTCGTTCGGGACGGACGGTTTCTATATCGCCGCATTCAAGAAAGAGGTATAAACATGAACCCAAAAGCAGTTGAAAAAAATCCATTGGTCGGTGCCAAGCCGTCTCTCTATTCCCTCACGTACTCAGAGCTCGAACAGTGGCTCATCGAGGCAGGAGAAAAATCATTCCGCGCGAAACAGTTATATGACTGGATGTACGTCAAGCGCGTGACATCGTTCGACGATATGACGAACGTCTCGAAACCGCTCCGCGAAAAATTAGACGCGGCGTTCCAATTGACGACGTTGAAAGAACTCGTCCGTCAAGAATCAAAGGACGGGACGATCAAGTTCTTGTTCGAGCTTCAAGACGGTTATTCGATCGAGACGGTGCTCATGCGCCATGAGTACGGGAACTCGGTCTGTGTCACGACACAAGTCGGCTGCCGTATCGGTTGCACGTTCTGTGCTTCGACGCTCGGTGGTTTGAAACGTAACTTAGAGGCCGGTGAAATCACGGCCCAAGTCCTCGACGTCCAGCGCGCGCTCGACGCGAGCGAAGAGCGGGTCGACTCGGTCGTCGTCATGGGAATCGGCGAACCGTTCGATAACTACGACGAATTGATGCGCTTCTTGCGCACGGTCAACCACGATGACGGCTTGAACATCGGTTCACGTCACATCACCGTGTCGACGAGTGGGATCGTACCGAAGATTTACAAGTTTGCCGATGAAGGCATGCGCATCAACTTCGCAATCTCGCTTCACGCGCCGACGACGGAGATTCGGACACGCCTTATGCCAATCAACCGTGCTTACAACTTGGACAAGTTGATGGAAGCCGTCAACTACTATACAGAGAAGAGCGGTCGCCGCATCACGTTCGAATACGGTTTATTCGGCGGGGTTAACGACACGGAAGAACACGCGCATCAACTCGCTGACTTGTTGAAAGGCGTCAAATGCCACGTCAACTTGATTCCAGTCAACCACGTGCTCGAGCGCGATTACGTCCGCACACCACGTAAACAAATTTTTGCCTTTGAAAAAGTGCTCAAAGATCGAAAAGTGAACGTGACGATTCGTCGCGAACAAGGTTCGGATATCGATGCGGCTTGTGGGCAGCTTCGAGCGAAGGAGCGCGAACAAGAAACGAGGTAATCACGAAGATGGAGTTAGCATACCGAACCGACCGAGGCCAAGTGAGAGCACAGAACGAGGATGCCGTCTTGATTTTAGGGGACGAACATGCCGGGATTGCTCTCGTGGCCGACGGGATGGGAGGACATGAAGCCGGGGAGGTCGCGAGTCAGCTCGTCATCGAGCAGTTTCGCCGTGCCTTCTCGACGCTTCCGGCCTCGCCGATGGAGATGGAGAATTGGTTCCGCCAAAACGTGGAACTGGCCAATAATCAAGTGCTCGATTTCTCGAAACAAGCCAACCTCCTCATGATGGGGACGACGATCGCCGGTGTCTGTTGGCACGACGAGACGATTGTTATCGTCCACGTCGGGGATAGTCGTGTGTATGCCTTGCGAGATGATAAGCTGCAACAATTGACGGAAGATCATTCCTACGTGAACGTGTTGAAACAACTCGGCGAATTGACCGAGGAAGAGATGCGCGTCCATCCGAAACGTAACATTATCACCCGTTCAATCGGCTCGAATGAGCATGTCGAACCTGATCTGCAAGTGTTTGCCGAACCCGAGTTTGACACGATTTTAATCTGTACGGACGGCTTGACAACTCATTTGACTGATGAGGAGATCAAGCAAGTCTTGAAACGTCCCGTCTCGGCGGACGTCAAGGCGGATCAATTAATCGATCAAGCCAACCGTTTGGGTGGGAGTGACAACATCACCGTTGCCCTCGTCCAGTTCACAGATAGAAAGAGAGGATGAATCCGATGCGAAGTGGAGAACGAATCAACGATCGTTATCGGATCGAACAGCAAATCGGCAGCGGCGGCATGGCAAATGTCTACCGGGCTCACGATGAAATTTTAAACCGAACCGTCGCCATCAAGGTGTTGCGATCTGAATTCTCGCATAACGAACAATTTATACGCCGGTTCGAACGGGAAGCCCACGCGGCGACTAGTCTGAACCATCCGAATATCGTCGCCATCTACGACGTCGGAGACGAGCGTGACATCTATTACATCGTCATGGAACACGTCGATGGGATGACGCTCAAACAATATTTGCAAGAAGAGTACATATCTGTCGACGAGGCGCTTCGCATCATGGGACAGATTTGTGATGCCATCGACCATGCCCATGCGAATCGAATCATTCATCGGGACATCAAACCGCAAAACATGATGATTGATCAGAGCGGCAACGTCAAAGTGACTGACTTTGGGATTGCGGTGGCCATGTCGAACGCGACGCTGACCCATACGATGTCAGTGCTCGGCTCGGTCCATTACTTTTCTCCAGAACAGGCGCGCGGAAAGTTCGCCGATGAGAAGTCAGATATTTATTCACTCGGTGCCGTCCTGTATGAACTCGTGACCGGACGCGTTCCGTTCATCGGGGAGACGCCAGTCGCCGTCGCACTTCAACATTTGCAAGACGACCCGATTCGACCGATGGATTTGAACCCGAACATCCCGCAAGCGCTTGAGAACTGCATCATGCAGGCGCTGGCGAAATCACCGGGCGCCCGTCACACATCGGTCGCCGCCTTTAAGAAGGATTGCATGACGGCGCTCGACCCGGAACGTGCGAACGAACCGAAACGCCTCAGTACGGAACAGGACGCATTCGATCAGACGCTCGTCATGTCACCGGTCGTCCCGGACGAACCGAACGTCAAAGAGACACCGGAACAACCGGTCGCACCGAGCGAACCTGAGACAGCGAACCCGAAGCCGAAACGGAAGAAGAAGTGGTGGCTATGGCTCCTACTCCTCTTCTTGTTGATTGGCGGCGGAATCGGGGCATATGTCATCGCCGATGAGATGTCCCGTGCCGTCGTGCCAGACGTCGTCGGGATGACGAACGACGAAGCGACGACCGAACTCGAAACAGCCGGTTTTGTCGTCGAAGCGACAGAGCGGGCGAGCGATAACATCGCCGCTGGCGACGTCATTTCGCAGACACCGCAAGCCGGTCGGAAACCGAAACGCGGAACGACCGTGACGATTGTCGTGTCGGCCGGGAAAGAGACGGTTGCGATGCCGGACGTCGAAGGATTGTCTCAGTCGGCGGCCGAGCGGACGCTCAAAGACCTCGACTTTGCGGATATCGAAATTCAATCCGAGGCGTCGGAGACGGTCGATAGCGGCGATGTCATCTCCCAATCGATTGCTCCGGACAACGAGGTCGTCCCGTCTGAAGAGACGGTGACGCTCGTCGTCTCGACCGGTAGCAATAAAGTCGAACTCGCCAATTTAGCCGGGTATACGTTTGAGGAGGCGACGACGTACGCCGAACAGAATAGCTTGAAAATCGTCAAACGAGACGAGTATTCAACGAGCGTGCCCGCCAACCAAATCATTCGTCAGTTACCGACGGCCGGAACAGCCGTCGACCCGGGGACGGAATTGACCGTCATCGTGTCGCAAGGGGTCGAACCGACCGACGTCTCGATTGAACGGGAAGTCAACGTCGAAATCGATCCGCCTGCTGAAGGCGAAGAACCTGTGGCACTCGATGTCGTCATTCGGACGGTAGACGCCCGTGGCGAAGTCGAAGTGTTGCGTGATAAGATAACGGAGACGACGACTTACTCGTATACACTCGTCATTGCACCGGACGAAGTCGGAACCGCGACGATCGAAGTCGACGGGGAAGTCGTCCGAACGGATACGGTGACGTACGCACAAGCAAAAGATTCACAATGAAGAGGTGGCGTGCGCGTCGCCTCTTTTTCTAAGGAGGTCATAGGATGAAAGGTACGATTATTCGATTACAAGGCGGGTTTTATGATGTCATGACGGAAGAGAAACAAGAGATCCGTTGTCGCGCCCGCGGCAATTTCCGCAACCGGAACATCTCGCCGGTCGTCGGCGATGATGTCGACATCCAAGACCAAGGAGACGGCACAGGCTACATCTTGGCCGTCGACGAGCGGTCGAACCATCTCGTCCGCCCGCCGATTGCTAACATCGATCAAGCGTTCCTGCTGTTCTCGGTCAAGGAACCGGCGTTCTCGTTCCATCTGCTCGACCGTTTCCTCGTCTTAATCGAATCGAAGCAAGTCCACCCGATTATCGTCTTAACGAAGATGGACTTGTTGACGGAGTCGGAGCTCGAAACGATTCAAGCAGCAGCAGCTTTATACCGGTCAATCGGCTATGAGGTCATCGAGACGTCGACGGAGAACGGGGCGGGGATCGAACAAATTCGTGGGTCGTTTAAGGAGAAGACGAGCGTGTTCGCCGGACAGACCGGTGTCGGCAAGAGTTCACTCTTGAACGCGGTCGCGCCGGAACTTGAACTCGCGACCGGGAAAATCTCGAAGTCGCTCGGCCGAGGCAAGCACACGACGCGTCACGTCACGCTCATCACGCTCGCTGACGGGCTCGTCGCTGACACGCCTGGTTTCTCGAGCCTCGAGTTCCCAGAAGAACTCGCAGTCGAGGAGATGCGCTGGTGCTTCCCTGAGTTTGTCGAACGGCATGACGACTGCAAATTCCGGGGCTGTGCCCATTTGAACGAACCGGGTTGTGCCGTCAAAGCGGCCGTCGAGGCGGGAGAAATCGCTTCCACCCGTTACGAGAATTATGTTACGTTTATGGCAGAGTTAAACGATAGACAACGGAGGTACTGACATGATTAAAATTGCACCATCAATTTTAGCGGCGGACTTCGCCAACCTAGAGGCAGAAGTGAAGGCGGTCCAAGAAGCCGGCGCGGATTATATCCATTTTGATGTCATGGACGGTCAATTCGTCCCGAACATCTCGATTGGTCTCCCGGTACTCGCAAGCTTACGGAAGAAGTCGGACATGGTACTCGACGTCCATTTAATGATCGACCAGCCGGAGCGCTTCGTCGAAGACTTCATCAAAGCGGGAGCGGATATCGTCACAGTTCACGTTGAAGCGACGAACCATTTGCATCGCGTGCTTCAACAAATTAAGGCGGCCGGAGCCAAGTGTGGCGTCGTTCTCAACCCGCATACGCCGCTATCGTTGATTGAACACGTGCTCGGTGACGTCGACATGGTCCTTCTCATGACGGTGAACCCTGGCTTTGGGGGTCAGAAGTTCATCGAATCGGTCGTGCCGAAAATCGCGGCGTTGAACGAGATGCGCCAAGCGCGCCGTCTCGACTTTGAAATCGAGATTGACGGCGGCGTCAACGCGGAGACGGCGAAATTATGTATCGATGCCGGTGCTGACGTGCTCGTGGCCGGCTCGGCCATCTATAACGAGCCGAGCTATAAAGACGCAATCGATAGCATTCGCAACGCATCTCGTGTATAATCGTCCATAGAACAACAAATATTGTCGCAAGGGGTGTCACATTCTGTGGCTGAGAGGCATACGCTAACCCTTTGAACCTGTTCCGTTCACACGGACGTAGGGATGTGGCGAAAATGCACGTTGCTACTCGATAGCAGCATGGCGTTTACGTCATGCTGCTTTTTGTCGTTCGCTCATAATTTAAGGAGGGAAATAGATGAAACAACGTTTAAAATTACAGGCGCTCATTGAAATCTCATTGTTCGCCGCACTCGGTTTGATTTTTGATTTGCTCATCCCGTTCCGGATGCCGCAAGGCGGGTCAATCAGCTTGGCGATGTTGCCGATTTTCGTGATGGCGTATCGTCACGGCTTGAAAGGCGGACTTGCGACCGGTGCACTCGTCGGAACGCTGCAATTGCTGTTCGGGGCCTACATCTTCACGCCGGTCCAGTTCCTGCTCGACTACACGTTCGCTTACGGTGTCGTCGGTATGGCGGGACTGTTCGCGGGTCAAGTGAAACGAGCCGCCAAAGATGAGGCAAAAAAGACGCTCGTCGTCTATTTGGTGCTCGGCGCGCTCCTCGGCTCACTGCTTCGTTACGGCGCCCACGTCTTGTCGGGGATCGTCTTCTTCGCCGAATACGCGGAAGGTCCGGTCGTCGCCTACTCGTTCGCCTATAACATGACGTACATGCTCCCGTCCTTCCTCGTGTCGGCCGTCGTCCTCGTCCTCTTGTTCGTCTCGGCGCCGCGCTTCGCGACGCTCGCGACCCGGGACGTCCGCTAATGCGGGTGTTGATTGTGGCGGCCAGCCCGGAACCAATCTCGGGACTCCCGCGTGACGTCGATTACATCATCGGCGTCGATGGGGGGTACGAGACACTGTTGAACCACGGGCTGAACCCAGATCTCGTCGTCGGCGATTTCGACTCCTTCACGGGCGAAGTGCCGATCGACGCCGTCCGTTATCCATCTGAGAAAGATGTGACCGACCTCGAGATCGCTCTCGAGGCGGCACGGGGGCATGGCGCGACTGAGATGCTCGTATACGGCGCGCTCGGCGGCCGGCTCGATATGACGCTCAGCAATATCGGTCTGCTCGAGGCGTATCCGGAGATGCGTCTTGTCACGGCAGGGCAGACGGTACGACTCGTAGGGTCGGGACGCTATGAACTCCCGCGTCAAGACGGTCACTATTTGTCGCTCATCCCATGGAAACAGGCGAACGTGACCATCCGCGGCGTCAAATATCCGCTCGACCGTCACGATGTCGTCAGCCATGAGGCGCTCACCATCTCGAACGAATGGGACGATGAAACGGCGGACTTGATCGTGCACGAAGGTATGGTGCTCATGCTGTATGTCAAAAAATGAACACAAAAAAATCCCATCGGCGAATGCCGCTGGGATTTATTTCGTTCGTGTATAAAAATTATACGCGTTCGACGAGACCTGATTTAAGAGCGCGAGCTGAAACCCAAACTCGTTTAGGTTTACCGTCAACGAGAATACGAACTTTTTGTACGTTTACACCCCAAGTGCGTTTTGTCTTGTTGAGTGCGTGCGAACGGTTGTTACCTGATTTAGGTGATTTACCTGTTACGTAGCATTTACGTGCCATGCGTTTCCCCTCCTTTTTTATGTGGGTTCGTCCTAATAGACACTCGTTTATATTAGCACGGGTTTTTTCACGATGCAACTAGAAAATCATAGGATGACAAGAAAAAAACTTGACATTACTGGAAAGGATTTTAATAATGAATGAGGGTTACGGCTACAATTGACCGAGTTTATGGAGCAGGTTCTTTTAATAACTAGGTACTTATTGTAGAATGTAGTGAAGGAATCATTCCGAATAAAGGAGGCTACTCCATATGGCAATTGAAATGAAGACAACATATGGCAATATTGACATCACGAACGACGTGGTCGCGACACTCGCAGGCGGTGCGGCGATGGAATGTTTCGGCGTTGTGGGAATGGCGTCTCAAGCTCAATTGAAAGACGGGATCGCAGAACTATTGAAACGTGAAAACTACGCCCGAGGCGTGGTCGTACGTCAAGATGGAGAAGACGTACATATCGACATGCACATCATTGTAAGCTACGGGACGAAAGTGTCGGAAGTCGCATACAACGTGCAAAGCCGTGTAAAATACACGCTCGGTGAAACTTTAGGATTAAACGTTTCGTCGGTAAACATATTCGTACAAGGCGTTCGTCTGACGAATGACTGACGAGAACGAAGGAGGATTTGGTGTGGGTTTAAAACGTTTAGATGGATTGGTGTTCGCGAACATGGTCGCGAACGGTGCAGCCAACTTGAGCCAGAATGCGGATTATGTAGATTCGCTTAACGTCTTCCCGGTGCCGGACGGCGACACGGGGACGAACATGAATTTGACGATGACATCGGGTGCGAAAGAAGTGGCCGCACTCAACTCGGCGAATATCGCTGACGTCTCATCGAAGTTTGCACGCGGTCTCTTGATGGGGGCACGTGGGAACTCGGGCGTTATTTTGAGCCAGTTGTTCCGTGGTTTCGGTAAAGCAATCGAAGGCAAGACAGAAGTGTCGACAGTCGATTTCGCCGAAGCGTTGAAACGTGGCGTCGATACGGCATACAAGGCGGTTATGAAACCGGTTGAAGGAACGATTTTGACGGTTGCTCGTGAAGCGGCCGACGAAGCGCTCCGTGCTTCAGAGTCGACGAGCGACTTCAACGAGTTCATGGAACTCGTGATTGTCGAAGCGAAAGCTTCACTCGAACGGACACCGGACTTATTGCCGGTCTTAAAAGAAGTCGGCGTCGTCGATTCAGGCGGCCAAGGCTTGCTCGTCATTTATGAAGGGTTCCTCGCAAGCCTCGAAGGCAAAGAACTTGAGAAACCACATGCACCGGTCATGGATGCGCTCATTGAAGCTGAACATCATGCCCACGCCGCGCAAGGATTCATGTCGACGGAAGACATCGAATTCGGCTATTGCACGGAAATCATGGTCCGGTTCCAAGACGAGAAATTGAAGGACGCGCCGTTCAACGAGGACACGTTCCGCAATGAATTGTCTGAACTCGGTGACTCGCTCCTCGTCGTCGCAGACGAAGAGTTGCTCAAAGTTCACGTTCACGTCGAGACGCCAGGTGACGTCATCACGAAAGGACAGCGTTACGGGGAACTCGTCGCTGTCAAAATCGAGAACATGCGTCAACAGCACTCGACCATCTTAGAAGAAGAGCATGGCGCCAACCAGCACGGCGTTCAAACGGCTGCTCCGACGGCTCCGAAGGCGAAAGCGCCGTTCGCGATCGTCACGGTCGCGATGGGCGAAGGTGTCAGTGAATTGTTCCGTTCACTCGGGGCGGCCCACGTCATCGAGGGCGGTCAGACGATGAACCCATCGACGGAAGATATCGTCAAGGCAATTGAAGCGGCCAACGCGGATCACGTCTTCATCTTCCCGAACAACTCGAACATCATCATGGCTGCTGAACAAGCGGCCTCGGTCGCCCCTTGCGGCGTCTCGGTCATTCCGACGAAGACGGTGCCACAAGGACTCGCGGCAGCGATCGCCTTCAATCCGGAAGCGGATGTGGAAACGAACGAGCGCGGCATGAAGGCTGCGGCAAGCGCCGTCAAGTCTGGTCAAGTGACGTATGCAGTTCGTGATACGAGCATCGACGGTGTCGAAATTCGTAAAGACGACCACATGGCGATTGCCGAGAAGAAAATCGTCGCCTCATCGGCTTCGAGTCTCGAAGCGGCGAAAGCGCTTGTCGACGCGCTCGTGGATGCTGATGACGAAATCATCACGATTTTGACGGGCGAAGGTTCGTCAGCGGAAGACGTCGCAGCACTCTCGGCGTATATCGAGTCGAAGAACGACGAGATTGAAATCGAGGTCCATGACGGGAAACAACCGCTCTACTCCTACATTTTTAGTGTGGAATAAGCTGTAACTCAGCCCTACCTTCTGTATAATGAAGGTAGGGCTTTTTTGAAAGGGGGAAATGCGATGAAATATCGCAGTGTGTTTGATATCATCGGTCCGGTCATGGTCGGTCCATCGAGTTCGCATACGGCCGGAGCCGCGCGCATCGGCCTCATGGCTGGGAAGTTGTTCGGCCGTACGCCACGGCTCGCGCACATCACGTTTTATGGGTCGTTCGCCGATACGTATCGGGGGCACGGTACCGATGTCGCCATCGTCGGCGGCATCATGGGCTTCGATACGTTCGATTTGCGCATCCCGCAAGCACTCGATATCGCCAAAGAGCGCGGCATCGAGGTCGTCTTTGAGACGAGCGATGCGTTGACAGACCATCCGAACACGGCCCGGGTCCACCTCGAGGACGAGGATGGTACGTTCGAAATCGTCGGGATTTCAATCGGCGGCGGGACGATCGAGATTACCGAGTTGAACGGATTCCCGCTCAAACTGTCAGGCGGCGGTCCGGCACTCGTCGTGTTGCACCATGATCGCTTCGGGGCGATCGCGGCCGTGACCGGCATCTTGGCCCGGCATGAGTTGAATATTGGGCATATGGAAGTGAGTCGTCACGAGAAAGGCAAGCAAGCGCTCATGGCGATTGAGATTGATGAACATCTGTCAAAAGACGTGTTAGCGGAAATTGAGCGGTTACCTCAAATCGAGCGGGTAGCCATCTTTGGGGAATAAGGAGAAACCAATATGTTTAAATCAGTAGAAGAATTAGTCAGAACGGCAACAGAGCGAGGCATTCCGATTTCAGAAGTGATGATCGAGCAAGAAGTGCACGTCAGACGCTCGACGCGGGAAGAAGTCGTCGGCATGATGGAGCGCAATCTAGAAGTGATGGAAGAAGCGGTCGCGCGGGCACTCGAAGGCGTGACGTCCGTGACGGGTCTCACGGGGAACGATGCCGTGCTCATGACCGACTATATCCGTTCCGGCAAATCGCTCGCCGGAGACTTGATTTTAGATGCGGTCGCAAAAGCGATCGGCACGAATGAAGTCAACGCGGCGATGGGACGCATCTGCGCGACCCCGACCGCCGGAAGCGCCGGCGTCGTACCGGGTACGTTGTTTGCGGTCAAAGAACGTCTGGAGATGGACCGTGACGCGATGGTCCGCTACTTGTTCACGTCAGGAGCGTTCGGCTTCGTCGTCGCCAACAACGCCTCGATTTCAGGAGCGGCTGGTGGTTGTCAGGCGGAAGTCGGCTCAGCGACCGGGATGGCCGCCGCGGCCATCGTCGAAGCGGCCGGCGGGACGCCGGAACAATCGGCGACGGCGTTTGCAATCGCACTAAAAAACATGCTCGGTCTCGTCTGTGACCCGGTGGCGGGGCTCGTCGAGGTGCCGTGCGTCAAACGGAACGCCATGGGCGGGGCGAACGCCATCGTTGCGGCCGATATGGCACTCGCCGGCATCACGTCACGGATCCCTTGCGACGAGGTCATTTCCGCGATGCATGAGATTGGCCAGATGATGCCGACCGCGTTGAAAGAGACAGCGCGTGGTGGTCTCGCCAATACGCCGACGGCACGCCGTCTCGAACGAAACATCTTTGGAGAGAAAGAAAATGTCCAGAAGTGAGGCGTTGACGACGCTGAAAGGGGTCGGGCCAGAGATGGCCAAAAAATTAGAGACGATGGGTCTCGAACGAATCGAGGACGTGCTGGAGCACGTCCCGTTTCGTTATGAAAATTATAATAGCGGCACGGTGACGACGGCCATTCACGGAGACCTCGTCAAATGGAGCGGCACCGTCCAGGCGGCACCGCTCGTACGCTATTACAGCAAAGGCAAGAACCGGCTCCAATTCCGCTTGTTGCTCGAGGAGCGTTATGTCGTCCACGTGACGATGTTCAACCGGGCCTTTTATAAAGACAAGCTCGCGCTCGGCGCCACGGTGACGGTCAAAGGGAAATGGGATATGAACCGGATGACGATCAGTGCGACCGACCTCGAGTTCGGTGAGCTCTCGGATGGGTTGCAACCGATTTATTCGCTCCGGGCCGGACTGACCCAAAAGAATTTCGGACGCATCGTCAAACTCGCATTCGAACAGACGACCTCGTTCGAGAATCGCCTGCCCGAATCGATTCGGCAACGTTATCGTCTCGAGGACCGGGAGACGATGTTGAAAGGGATGCATTTCCCTGATTCGGTCGAGACGTATAAACAGGCACGCCGAAGTTACGTCTATGAAGAGTGTCTGCTCTATCAATTGAAACTCCAGGCGTTCCGTAAGATGGAGCGGGCGGGGAAAGGGCGCGCGCTCACGCTCGACAAGCAGCGGTTGAACGAGTTCGTCAAACAGCTCGCGTTCCCGTTGACAGGGGCACAGACACGTGTCATCCGGGAGATTGTCGGCGACTTAGAAAAGCCAGAACGGATGAATCGGTTGTTACAAGGGGATGTCGGGAGCGGAAAGACAGTCGTTGCCGCGATCGCCTTGTATGCGACGGTGTGCGCCGGCTATCAAGGGGCGCTCATGGTCCCGACGGAGATTTTGGCCGAACAGCATCTCGCCTCGTTGCAGGCGCTGTTCGAACCTTACGGCATGCGCGTCGGGCTACTGACGAGTTCGGTCAAAGGCAAGGCTAGGAACGAATTGCTCCAGGCGATTAAAGACGGCGACGTCGATATCATCGTCGGGACGCACGCCTTGATTCAAGGGCCGGTCGAGTTTTCGCGTCTGCATCTGGCCATCACCGATGAGCAACACCGGTTCGGGGTCGAACAGCGGAAAATGCTCCGTGACAAGGCGGAACTCGCCGACGTTCTCTATATGACAGCGACGCCGATTCCACGGACGCTCGCCATCAGCGCTTTCGGGGAGATGGACGTCTCGACGATTGATGAGATGCCGGCCGGGCGGAAGCCGATTGAGACGTATTGGGCCAAGACCGATCAAATTGACCGGGTCCATGCGATGGTGAACCGTGAGCTCGCCCTCGGACGTCAAGCGTACGTCATCGCGCCGCTCATCGAGGAATCGGACACGCTCGAAGTCGAGAGCGCGACTGCGCTCTACGACATGTTACGGGAGCGCTTCCCGAATTATGCGGTCGGTCTCATGCACGGTAAACTGTCGAGCACCGAGAAAGACGAGGTCATGAAGGCTTTCGCTAGCAACGCCCTCCAAATCCTCGTCTCGACGACGGTCGTCGAGGTCGGGGTGAACGTGCCGAACGCCTCGCTCATCATCATCCACGACGCCGAACGATTCGGCTTGGCGCAACTGCACCAGCTGCGCGGGCGTGTCGGTCGAGGCGCCGATCAATCTTACTGTATATTGGTAGGGGATCCAAAGTCCGACGTCGGGAAACTTCGTTTAAAGACGATGACCGAGACGAATGACGGATTCGTGCTCGCCGAGAAAGACTTGGAACTCCGCGGGGCCGGTGACTTCTTTGGGACGGCCCAAAGCGGTCTGCCGAGCTTCCGCGTCGCTGATCCAGTACTCGATTTAAAAGTGATGGAAGTGGCGATGCAAGACGCCGTCCGGCTGCTCGGGAGCGAGGCGTTTTGGAATGAGGCGACGTATGCCCCGCTCCGGCACTATTTGAAACGACTCGACTTACTCGTCGGAGAACGATTGGAATGACAAACAACACTTGAAAATAAAATCTAAAGAATATATACTGCTATTAGTACCAGGTATTAAGTTCTTTAGCATAGAGTTTAGGAGGGAACTAAATGCGGGTACCTAAGAAAGAGCGGCAACGCTTATTGCAAGAAACGATTGATCGCAACCCGTTCATCAAAGACGAAGAGCTGTCGAAACAGTTTGCCGTCAGTATTCAAACGATTCGACTCGATCGGATGGAGTTAAAGATTCCGGAAGTGAGAGAACGGATCAAGCACGTTGCCTCAGAACACCTCGATGAAGTGAAGTCGCTCGCCATGAGCGAGGTCATCGGTGATATGATTGACTTGAAGCTCGATGAATCGGCCATCTCGGTTCTCGACATTGAGAGAGAACACGTCTTTAGCCGCAACGAGATCGCCCGGGGACACGTATTGTTCGCCCAGGCCAACTCGTTAGCGGTGGCGCTCATCAATGATGAATTGGCGTTGACCACTAAAGCGGACATCCGGTTTAGTCGCCAGGTCCATCTTGGAGAGCGAGTCGTTGCCAAGGCTCGTGTAATCAAACTACGTCGGGACGGAAGAACGGACGTCACAGTGGATAGTTATGTCGGCGAAGAGTGTGTCTTTAGCGGAGACTTCACGATCTATCGTCGCGGTGAGGAGGAACAGGCATGAAATTAGCAATCGATGCAATGGGCGGGGATCATGCCCCGAAAGCAATCGTGGAAGGCGTCAAACAGTTTGCCGACGCGTTCCCGAATGAGCAGATGGAACTGTTTTTAGTCGGAGATGAGGTCAAACTCGCCTCTTATGGGTTGACCGACCCGCGAATCAAAATCGTTCCGGCAAGTGAAGTCATCACCGGAGACGATGAGCCGGTCCGGGCCGTCCGTCGTAAAAAGGACAGCTCGCTCGTCGTGGCGGCCAAACTCGTCAAAGACGGAGAGGCCGACGCCCTCGTCTCGGCTGGGAATACCGGCGCCCTCATGGCGGCGTCACTATTCGTCATCGGACGGATTCCCGGCATCGAGCGTCCCGCGTTGTCACCTACGTTCCCTACATATACGGGTAGCGGTGTCGTCATTTTAGACGTTGGGGCCAATCCGGACGCTAAGCCTGAGCACTTGGTCGACTATGCGATCATGGGCTCGCTCTACGCTGAGCACGTCCGCGGCGTCAAGCGCCCGCGCGTCGCGCTACTGAACATCGGGACCGAGGCTGGGAAAGGAAACGCCCTCACGAAAGAGGCGTACCCCCTCCTTGAACAAGCACCGGTCCACTTTGTCGGCAACGTGGAAGCACGTGAGGCGATGTCCGGTGACGTGGACGTCATCGTCACCGAAGGGTTCGCCGGAAACATTTTGCTCAAAGGTGTCGAAGGTTCGTCATCGATGCTCATGAAGATGATGAAAGAACAGTTCACGAGCGATTTCGTCTCGAAGCTCGCCGCTCTCGTCTTAAAACCGAAGTTGAAACGATTGAAACAAACATTAGATTATCGGGAACACGGTGGAGCCGGGTTATTCGGCATCAACGCCCCGGTCATTAAAGCGCACGGTTCGAGCGATGCGCTCGCCATCATGAGCGCGCTCAAACAGGCGAAAATCATGGTCGATCACGACGTCGTCGCGAAGATCAAGCAAGCCAAAGCCACAAACTAATTTAAAGAAGGTGAGTACATGGGGAAAACAGCATGGGTATTTCCAGGACAAGGGTCACAAGCCGTCGGCATGGGCCAAACGTTCCTCGACAATCCTGAACAACTGCACGCGATCGGCCGTCGCCTCGGATTTGATTTACTCGACGCCATGGCGGCAGGATCAAAAGAAGAGCTTCAACGGACAGAACTGGCCCAACCGGCCATCGTGGCACATGCGGCATCACTCGCACAAGCTCACGCCAAAACAGGGGCCGCGCCAGACATGGTGATCGGTCACAGCGTCGGAGAATATGCGGCACTCGTCATCGCCGGCGTCATCGATTTGGAAGAGGCGAGCGTACTCGTCCACGAACGCGGTAAGCTCATGTCAGAAGTGAAGGATGGGGCGATGGCAGCCGTCATCGGGATGACCGATGTCGACGAGGCGTTCCATGTGACGGAGAAAATCAGTGCTAGCGGGAACCTTGTACAAATCGCCAACTACAACTGTCCGGGTCAGTTCGTCATCTCGGGACACGTCGACGCGGTCAAACAAGCCGAGACGGACTTGAAACAGGCCGGCGCGAAACGCGTCTTACCGCTCAATGTCTCTGGTGCGTTCCACAGCTCGTACATGATGCCGGCCGCGACGCGGTTCAAAGACGTGCTCGCTTCGTCACCGTTCAAACCGGCGGCGATCGGGATTATCTCGAACGTCGATGCCGAGGTCCATACCGACCCGGAGAAATTGAAAGCACTCCTCACCGAGCAACTGTACGCATCGGTCCGATTCGAGGCGTGTGTCCGCAAAGCGATCGACGCTGGCGTCGACACGTTCATCGAATTTGGTCCGACGTCGCCATTGTCGGGTCTCATCAAGCGAATCGACGCGAACGTGACGATCAAACAGGCGACGACGCTCGAAGAGGTGACCGCGTTAGGAGGAGAAGTACGTGCATGACCAAGTAGCAATCGTGACAGGCGCGTCCCGGGGGATCGGGGCCGCCATCGCGAAGCGTTTAGGGGAGGACGGCTTTCGGGTCGTCGTGAATTACTCGGGTAGTGTTGAGAAAGCAAAGGCTGTCGTCAGTGAGATTGAAGCGAACGGGGGCGAGGCCATCGCCGTCAAAGCGGACGTCTCGAATGCGGATGACGTGAAGGCGCTCATCAAGACGACGGTCGACACGTTCGGCCGCATCGATTGCCTCGTCAACAATGCGGGCATCACGCGTGACGGTCTTCTCATGCGCATGAAAGAGGCTGACTTTGACGATGTCTTGTCGACGAACTTGAAAGGTGCGTTCTTGACGTCGCAAGCCGCGACGCGGACGCTCTTGAAATCGAAGTCGGGCCGTATCATCAATATCGCCTCGGTCGTTGGCATCACGGGCAACGCCGGACAGGCCAACTATGCGGCGGCGAAAGCCGGGCTGATCGGCCTGACCAAATCGGTCGCGCGTGAACTCGCCGGACGCCATGTCACGGTGAACGCCGTCTGTCCTGGATTTATTCAGACGGACATGACCGATGCCTTGACCGACGCCCAGCGTGAGGCGACGCTCGGACAAATCCCGTTCAACCGCTTCGGCCAAGTCGAAGACGTGGCGAACGTCGTCTCATTCCTCGCTTCACACCAGGCGGCTTACGTGACGGGTCAAACGATTGCCGTTGACGGCGGGATGACGATGGCTTAAAATCAGAACTTTACCAATCGAATCACATTTTATATACTTTAATTTGGAGGGATTTTATCATGACAACAGAACAAATCTTAGTAGACGTACAAGCAGCAGTGGCAGAGAAACTCGGGAAAGATGTATCTGAGATCACAGCCGACAAATCATTCAAAGACGACCTCGGTGCGGATTCGCTCGAAGTTATGGAAATGGTCATGGACCTTGAAGACAAATTCGATATAACAATCGAAGATGAAGATGCAGAGAAACTTGCAACTGTCGGCGACGTTGTCGCTTACATCGAAACTAAATTGTAATCAAGCCTCCCACCGCTCGTCATGAGCGGTGGGCTTGTGCTTATTCACGGAGGGAATTATGACAAAGGATAAGCGACGGTTTGACCGTCAAGGGTCGGCGCAACGACGCCGACGAAATGAGCTCGAACGGTCTCGGATTCTCGAGCAGTTCAAGACACTTGAAGAACGGCTATCCGTTCGATTCACGAATCAGGACCTATTGATGCAAGCGTTCACCCACTCCTCATACGTCAACGAACAACGCGGTCTGAAAAAAGACAATGAGCGCTTAGAGTTTTTAGGCGACGCGGTTCTCGAGTTGACGGTGTCTCGGTTTTTGTATGAGACGTATCCGGAGCGCTCCGAGGGGGAATTAACGAAGTTGCGGGCGGCCATCGTCTGTGAGCCGTCACTCGTCAACTTCGCGGAAGCCTATGCTTTCTCTGATTTTATCTTGCTTGGGAAAGGCGAAGAGTTGACCGGCGGTCGCAAGCGTCCGGCGTTACTCGCCGATGTGTTCGAATCTTACATCGGTGCGCTCTATCTGGACCAAGGGATTGAACCAGTCGAACAGTTCCTCGCCGAAGCGGTTTTTCCGAAAGTCTTAGCGGGTGTGTTTGAAGAACAGACCGATTATAAGAGTCAGCTTCAAGAGAGCGTGCAACGCGAAGGGCTCGGCCCCGTCTCGTACACGATTATCGAAGAGCGCGGGCCGGCCCATAGCAGGGAGTTCGTCGCCCATGCCCGTCTGTCTGACGATATCGTCGGGGAAGGCATCGGCCGATCGAAGAAAGAAGCCGAGCAGCTCGCGGCGAAAGAAGCGTTAATCGAATTCAATCGGCAATACGCCGGCCTTTAACAAAAAGGAGTGGACCTCTCAACGGGTCCACTCCTTTTTGTATCATCTAGTTACGTCAATTGCCCGAGTTCTTCGACGATTCCATCCACTTCAGAAATCGACAACGATGAACGATTCATCACGTAGTCGTAAATCTCTTTGACGGCCGAGGCGTCGGCACGGTTATATTCTTCCGCTTTGATGGCGCCGCGGTTGATGATGTTCATTTTGTCGAGAATTTCCTCAATCATTTGTTCGTTAGTCATCGGTCGTACCCCTTTCTACAGTTCTTTTTAGAATAGCATGATTCTAGCATTTTGACGAACTGGCAACTGTGGTAAAATAAACAAATGAATGCTTACTGAGGATAGGATGGTCACGATGCACTTAAAACGAATCGAACTCGCTGGCTTTAAATCGTTTGCCAAACGGATTGAACTGGATTTTCGTCCCGGCGTAACAGCCGTGGTTGGACCGAACGGGAGCGGAAAATCAAATATATCGGACGCTGTTCGCTGGGTACTCGGTGAGCAGTCGGCCAAATCGCTCCGTGGAGCGAAAATGGAAGATGTCATCTTTGCCGGCAGTGAAGGGGAGAACCATCGCAACGTCGCCGAAGTGACGCTCGTGTTGGACAATACGGACGCCCATTTGCGGCTGCCGTATGAAGAAGTAAGCGTCACGCGACGTGTCACGCGGAGCGGCGACAGTGACTACTTTATGAACAAGAAGCCGTGCCGTCTCAAAGATGTGATCGACCTGTTCATGGATACGGGTCTGTCGCGTGATGCCTTCGCCATCATCGGCCAAGGGCGGGTCGAGCAGGTCATCTCCGGGAAACCGGAAGACCGCCGTGCCGTCATCGAAGAAGCGGCGGGTGTCTTGAAATACCGCCAGCGTAAAAAACAAGCGGAACGGAAACTGCAGGACACTGAATTGAACTTGTCCCGCGTCGACGATATCTTGTATGAACTCGCCGACCGGGTCGAACCGCTCCGTGAACAAGCCGCGCTCGCCCGTGAGTATCAAGTCGCAAAAGCTCGGCACGATGAGCTCGAGACGGGTATTCTCGGTGCCGAGATTACGGAACTCGGCACAGGAATCACCCGTACGAACGAACAACTCGGGACGGCGTCCGCCCATCTCGCTGAGCAAGACGGCGCGTTGAACGCGATTGTGGCGGAACGGACGGAGCTCGAGGCGACACTCGCCGTCGATCGGGAAACGCTCGATATGCTCTACCAGGACGAACGGACACAGGCGACCGAACTGGAACGATTGACCGGCGAAATCAAGCTCGCGAAAGCCCGCGAAGAGCACGGGGCGGAAACGAAAGAACGTCTCGAGCGCCAACGGGTCGAGTTGGCCGAAGAGGCCGAACAGTTGACGCAGAAATTGCACGTGGCTGAGGCGGATTTGGCGTCTAAAACCGAGGCGTTACATACCGTCGAGGCGGCACGTGTCAAACTCGACACACAATTGACGGCAGCCACACGCGATTTTAACGCGGAAATCGAACAACTCCAAGGCGAGGCGTTCGAACTGGCGACGACCCGTGCCACGCTCAGCAATCAACAGAAGCGGGAACGACGGGATATCGAACAAGCCGAGGAAGCGAAAGCCCGCCTCCTGCGTGAGAACAAGGATCGCCTCGATGTGAGGACCGAACAGACAGCTTCGCTCGAGGCCGAGCAGGCTCGTCTCGATGAGGCGCGGACGACGTGGGAGACGTTGCTCGCGCAAGAAGCCGATTTGACCGAACAAGAGACGACACTGAGGGACAAGCTGGCCCGGGCCGAGCAGTCGTACCACGACCTCGACCGCCGGCGTCAGAAGACCGAGGACCGCATCGAATTGCTCGAGCGGATGAAGCAGTCATATGAAGGCTACTTCCATGCCGTCAAATTCGTGTTGAAAGAACGGGGGCCGGGCGTGCTCGGTGCGGTCGCGGAATTGATTCGCGTTCTCCCGTCCTACGAGGCCGCCATCGAGACGGCGCTCGGTCAGACGCAACAACACATCGTCGTCGAGACGGATGTGGTCGGTCGCCGAGAAATCGATCGGCTACGGAAGGCGAATGCTGGACGGGCCACGTTTGTGCCGATGACGAGCGTGAAGGAACGTTACGTCCCGAGTGAAGTCGCGCACCGGCTCGAATCGCTCGACGGATTCGTCGGCATCGCCGCCGACCTCGTCGAAACAGACCCAGCCTACGACAAATTGAAACGGTCCCTTCTCGGTGCCGTCATCGTCGCCAACTCACTCGAAGTCGCCAACCGGATCGCCCAGACGACCGGGTATCGCTATCGTATCGTCACGCTCGACGGGGACATCGTCAACGTCGGCGGTTCGATGACCGGGGGTAGCCGGAAGCAAGGCGTCGCCTTGTTCACGCAATCGCGTGAACTCGATGACTTGAAGCACGGATTGACGCAAGGGCTGGCCATGCTCCATGAGCAACAGTTGCGCGTGACGACGTATACCGATGAGATGTCCCGGTTGCGAGAGTCGCTCCAGACAATCAGGCTCAAAAAACGTGAGGCCGAAGAGACGCTCCGTTCGACGGAACAGGCGTACCGAAGCTTGGAGAGGGTGTCACAAGACGCCAAGGCGCAACTTGAACTGTTCGATCATGAAATGGCCCGCTATGCCCATACGATTGAAACCGCGACGAACGAATTGACGCGGCTCGCACAAGAGCTCGAGGCGACCGATGTGAAACAAGCCTCGATTCGGACCGAGCTCGAGGCGCTCCGTGGTGAGCAAGCGAAAGGTGCCGCGACGACGGGGCAACTGCAAGAAGCCATCCGTCAAAACGAACTCGATCGCCAACGGCATACGCTCGACCTCGACCGGGTCCGCTCGGAAGTCGAACGGCTCGAGGCCGAGGTCGCCAAACAGACGGCGCGTCTTCGTCAAATTGAACGTGAGCTCGAACATGTGGCGAGCGGCCGGGTCGTCTCTTCAGCCGAACTCGAGCTCGAACATGTCGAGGCGGTCAAACAGATGGACGCGCTCAAAGCGCGCCTGACGCAACAGTTGAACCAGCTTCACGCGAAAGAAGAATCGTACCGGATTCTAAGACAGCGCGAACAACAAGCGACGGACGTGCGCCGTCGACTCGATGCGGACGTCCGTAAACTCGAGACCGACGTGAACGAACTGGAGTTGAAACGGAAGTGGAAACTCGATGCGCTCGATGAACGTGGACTCGTCTTCGATTTGCTGCCGACGCTCACAATCCCGCTCGATGAGGCGAAAGAGGAGTTCAAACTGCTCGTCCGTCAAATCGAGGAAATCGGTCCGGTCAACTTGAATGCGATTGAAGAGTTCGATCTCGTCAATGAACGGTTCATGTTCTTGTCTGAACAGCGGGACGACCTCGTCAGCGCCAAAGAGGACTTGTATGACATCATCAACGAGATGGACCGCGAAGTGACACGGTTGTTCAAAGAGACGTATACGCTCGTCCGCGGTCACTTCAAACAGACGTTCCACGAACTGTTCGGTGGCGGCGAGGCCGATTTGAAATTGGTCGACGAGTCCGACTTGCTCAATACGGGCATCGATATCGTCGCCAAACCACCCGGGAAGAAACTGCAGACGCTCAGTCTGCTCTCAGGGGGAGAACGGGCCTTGACGGCGATTGCGCTCTTATTCGCGATTTTGAAGACGCGTCCGGTGCCGTTCTGTGTACTCGATGAAGTCGAGGCGGCGCTCGATGAGGCGAACGTCCATCGGTTCGGGGAATATATCCGGACGCTGTCGATTGACACGCAATTCGTCATCATCACGCACCGGAAAGGGACGATGGAGGCGGCGGATACGCTCTATGGCGTGACGATGCAACAAAACGGGGTCTCCGAGGTGCTTTCGGTCGAACTATCTGAAGCGAAGCGCGTCGTTGAGACGGAAGAAGAGATGGAGGAATTAAGTTGAGTTTTTTTAAGAAGCTAAAAGATAAATTGACGACCTCGACGCAAGAAGCGTCACAAAAGTTTACCGATGGCTTGACGAAGACCCGCGACGGGTTCGCGAATGCCGTCAACGATCTCGTCTATCGGTTCCGCGAAGTCGATGAGGATTTCTTCGATGAACTCGAGGATCTGCTCATCCAGGCGGACGTCGGAGTGACGACAACGATGGACCTTGTCGAAGATTTGAAAGAAGAAGTGAAGCGCCGCAACTTGAAAGATCCGGTCGCCGTCCGCGACGCGCTCGTCGAAGTCGTGGCGAAGCGACTTCAAGAGGACGAGTCGGACCGTGAGTTGAACATGCAAGACGGATTGACGGTCATCTTGTTCGTCGGCGTCAACGGCGTCGGCAAGACGACGACGATCGGCAAGCTCGCCCATCAATTGAAGTCGGAAGGCCGTTCGGTCATGCTCGCGGCGGGCGACACGTTCCGGGCCGGTGCCATCGACCAGCTCCAAGTATGGGGCGAACGCGTCGGAGTCCCGGTCATCCGTCAAGCCGAAGGTTCCGACCCGGCCGCGGTCGTGTTCGACGCCGTCCAGGCAGCGAAATCACGCGGCGTTGACGTCTTGATTTGTGACACGGCCGGACGTTTGCAAAACAAGGTCAACTTGATGAACGAGCTTGAAAAAGTGAAGCGGGTCATCGAACGCGAAGTGCCGAACGGACCGCATGAAGTGTTGCTCGCGCTTGACGCGACGACTGGGCAGAACGCGATGGTCCAGGCGAAGGCGTTCAAACAAGCGACGAACGTGAGCGGCATCGTCTTGACGAAGCTCGACGGCACGGCCAAAGGCGGCATCGTGCTCGCGATTCGAAACGAGCTCGATATCCCGGTCAAATACGTCGGGCTCGGCGAGAAAATCGATGATTTACAAGCGTTCGACCCGGAACAGTTCGTATACGGATTATTCGGGGACATCTTCGAAGAAAAACAACAGACAAACGATGACCTCGCCTAAGTTTCTCTGTTAAGAAAAAAACTTGACAAGAGCTAGGGACGGCTGTACTATTGGTAGTTGTAAAGGGATTTCACTTAACATGTGGAGGTGGAGGTCATGTCGCTCGAAAAGACGAATCGAATGAACTACTTGTTCGATTTTTATCAAGCACTACTCACACCGAAGCAGCGCAACTATATGTCTCTTTATTACCTAGATGACTACTCGCTCGGAGAGATTGCGGAAGAGTTTGAAGTCAGCCGTCAAGCGGTCTACGATAACATAAAGCGTACCGAAGCGATGCTTGAGCAGTATGAGGAGAAGTTGGCCTTGTTCGACAAATTCGAACAGCGGCAACAACTGCTTCAGACGCTCAAACGTCAAGTCGAGCATTCGCCCGACGCGACGGAAACGATTTCGGCGCTTGAGAATTTAGAGTAGGGGGCTGAAGCATGGCATTTGAAGGATTATCCGAACGGTTGCAATCGACACTGGCGAAAATGCGGGGGAAAGGTAAAATTTCCGAAGCAGATGTCAAAGAGATGATGAGAGAAGTTCGTCTCGCTCTCCTTGAAGCCGATGTCAACTTCAAAGTGGTCAAACAGTTCGTCAACGACGTGAAAGAACGGGCCATCGGCCAAGACGTCATGAAATCGTTGACACCGGGCCAACAAGTTGTCAAAATCGTTCATGAAGAGCTAACGACTTTGATGGGAAGCGACGTCGTCCCGATCACATTTAACCCAAAACCACCGACAGTCGTCATGATGGTCGGGTTACAAGGTGCGGGGAAAACGACGACGACCGGGAAGCTCGCGAACTTGATTCGCAAAAAGCATAACCGGAGTCCACTTCTCGTCGCGGCAGATATTTATCGGCCTGCGGCCATCAAACAGCTCGAGACACTCGGCAAGCAACTCGATTTACCGGTGTTCTCACTTGGCGACCAAGTGAAGCCGGAAGAAATCGTCACAAAAGCGCTCGAGTACGCCAAAACCAATCATCACGATTTCGTGTTGATCGATACGGCCGGTCGCCTTCACATCGACGAGACGCTCATGGGCGAACTCGAAAACGTGAAGACGATTGCCAAACCAAATGAAATCTTCCTCGTCGTCGATGCGATGACGGGTCAAGATGCGGTCAATGTGGCCGACAGCTTCAATGAGAAACTCGGAATCACCGGCGTCGTGCTCACAAAGCTCGACGGTGATACACGTGGTGGGGCAGCCCTTTCAATCAAGGCAGTCACGGGAGCGCCGATTAAGTTCGTCGGTCTCGGTGAAAAGTTGGATGCCCTCGAACCATTCCACCCGGAACGCATGGCGTCACGGATTCTTGGGATGGGGGACGTGCTCACACTCATTGAAAAAGCCGAGTCACAGATGGACCAAGATGCTGCGAAGGAGCTTGAAAGCAAAATTCGCGATGCATCGTTTACGTTCGATGATTTTATCGAGCAGTTGGGTCAAGTGAAAAACATGGGCCCAATTGACGAATTGCTCTCGATGTTACCTGGTGCAGGTAAGATGAAAGGGTTGAAGAACGTCCAAATCGACGAGAAGCAACTCGATCATGTCGAGGCGATCATTCGCTCGATGACAAAGCATGAGCGCTCCAATCCTGAAGTGCTCAACGCGAGTCGTCGCAAGCGGATCGCAAAAGGGAGCGGTCGTTCCATCCAGGAAGTGAACCGTCTCATCAAACAGTTCGATGACATGAAGAAGCTCATGAAGCAGATGTCAGGACAAATGAAAGGGAAGAAAAAAGGTCTCGGCCTTCCGTTCTTCTAAGAAAACTTTTGTCAGTCGGGCAAAAAAACAGTATACTATTAAAGTTGTCAATTCTTAAACACATGATGGAGGTATATTACCATGGCAGTTAAAATTCGTCTCAAGCGCATGGGCGCAAACAAATCACCTTTCTACCGGATCGTTGTAGCTGATTCACGTTCACCACGTGATGGCCGTTTCATCGAGCAACTCGGTCACTACAACCCGGTTGCAAAACCAGAAGCAGAAGTTCGCATCAACGAAGAACTCGCTCTCAAATGGTTGGCAGACGGCGCGAAGCCATCTGACACAGTACGTAACTTGTTCTCTAAAGCAGGGATCATGGAGAAATTCCACAACGCGAAAAACGCGAAGTAAGGATGTGGCCGACCTTTTATGAGGTCGGCCCATTTTTTTGAGGAGGCACAACAATGGAATGGTTATACGTAGGTAAGATCGCCAATACCCACGGCTTGAAAGGGGAACTGAAGTTGCTCGCCGCGACCGATTTCCCAGCCGAACGCTTCAAGAAAGGCGAGACGCTCTATTTGGACGTCGATGGCAAGAAGCTCCCGTTCGAGGTGACGACGTATCGTCCGCATAAGCAGTTCCATCTCGTGACGTTCAAAGGGCTTGAGAATATCAATCTCGTCGAGAAGTATAAAGGGATGAAACTATACGTTCATGTCGAGCACGTCCACGAGTTACCGGAGCATGAGTTTTACTATCACGAGATTATCGGTTGCGAGGCCGTCGTCGACGGTGAGGTCATCGGTGTCGTCGACGATATCTTCGAGACTGGTGCCAACGACGTCTGGGTCATCAAACGCCCTGGCAAGTCGGACGCGCTCATCCCGTACATCGAATCGGTCGTGAGCAACATCGATGTCGAGGCGAAACGTGTCGTCATCACCCCGATTCCGGGAATGATTGACGATGAAGATTGATGTTTTAACGTTATTCCCCGAGATGTTCGCCCCGCTCGATCATTCAATCGTCGGACGGGCCCGTACACTCGGACAAGTCGAGATGGCGTTCACGAACTTCCGTGACTTCTCGACGAACAAACACCATAAGGTCGACGATTACCCGTACGGTGGCGGGGCGGGCATGTTGCTCACCCCACAGCCGATCTTTGACGCCTTCGACGCCATCAATAAGAAGCGTCCCCGCGTCATCGTCACGACGCCAACTGGACGCCGTTTCGACCAACAGATGGCGGAAGCATGGGCGACCGAGGAACACTTGATCTTTTTATGCGGCCATTATGAAGGGTTCGATCAACGGATTCATGACGAGCTCGCGACGGACGAAGTGTCAATCGGTGACTTCGTCATGACCGGCGGTGAGCTCGCCGCGATGGTCATGATCGATGCGACGGTCCGTCTCATCCCGGAAGTGCTCGGGGATCAGGCGAGCCATGAAGATGACTCGTTCTCGACAGGGCTACTCGAGTATCCGCACTATACACGCCCCGCGGAGTTCCGTGGTCTGAAAGTGCCTGACGTGCTCTTGTCGGGCAATCACGCCAAAATCGAAGCGTGGCGCCGAGAGCAGTCGCTCCTGCGCACGTATCGCCGGCGACCGGACCTGCTTGAGCGCATTGAACTGTCGAAGGCAGATAAAAAATTCATTGAATCGTTGCGCGATTGACCGAATTGTGCTATGTTTGAGCATGTGGGTTAACCCCACCAATTACCGATGTTCCGCTGTTGGATGCTTGGGCAGATGAAGATATGAACATTGAAGAAAAAGGAGAACTATTCATGAACACACAAAAACTGTTCCGTGAAATCACAGAAGAACAATTCAAATCAGACGTACCTGCTTTCCGTCCTGGTGACACAGTACGTGTCCACGTTAAAGTCGTAGAGGGAACGCGCGAGCGTATCCAGATCTTCGAAGGCGTAGTCATCAAGCGTAAGGGTGGCGGCATCGGCGAAACATTCACAGTTCGTAAGATTTCTTACGGCGTAGGTGTTGAGCGTGCATTCCCGCTTCACTCACCACGTGTCGCGCAAATCGAAGTCGTTCGTTACGGTAAAGTCCGTCGTGCGAAACTCTACTACCTCCGCAACCTTCGCGGTAAAGCAGCACGTATTAAAGAAATCCGTCGTTAAGATGGGGATTAAGCTTGTCGCTTGCGACAAGCTTCTTTTTTTCTAGTACAATAAGTTCAAACGGACAGAGGAGTGAGGCAAGTTGAAAGAAGTGTTCAGTTGGCTTAAGGCGATCGTCGTTGCGCTCGTCATCGCGTTCGTGATCCGGACGTTCATCTTTGTACCTGTCATCGTCGAAGGAGAGTCGATGATGCCGACGCTCCAAAATGCCGATCGGATGATCGTCAGCAAAATCTCGAACTACGTCGGTGAGCTCGACCGAGGCGATATTATCGTCTTCCACGCGACAGAATCGAAAGACTATATTAAACGCGTCATCGCCATTCCTGGCGATACGCTCGAATATCGGGACGATACGCTCTACTTGAACGGTGAGGCGGTCGAAGAACCGTATTTAGAGGATTTTAAGGCACAGATGAACGGTTTTCCTCTTACCGAAAACTTTACGCTCGAACAAGTGACGGGCGAGACGGTCGTCCCTGAAGGCTCGTACTTCGTCATGGGTGACAATCGTCAAAACTCGAAAGACAGCCGTGAAATCGGCTTTGTCCCGAAAGAGGACGTCGTCGGCAAAACGAACTTCGTGTTCTGGCCGCTCGGCGATTTCGGGACCGTACAAGAATAAGGTGGTGTTTGTTTGGCAATTCAATGGTTCCCTGGCCACATGGCCAAGGCACGAAGACAAGTAACAGAAAAGTTAAAGCTCATCGATGTCGTCATCGAACTCGTCGATGCACGTGTTCCGCAATCGAGCCGTAACCCGATGGTCGATGAGATCACGGAAGGCAAACCGCGTCTCATCGTCTTGAATAAAGCCGATATGGCCGATCCGGTCGTCACCGACGCCTGGCTCCGCGCCTTGAAGCGCGATGACATCGAGGTCGTCGCCGTCGACGCGAAACATAGCAAAGGCTTGAAGCAGCTCATGTCGGGCGCCGAGAAGCTCATGCAAGAGAAGCATGACCGCATGCGTGAGAAAGGCCGAAACCCCGGTCCAATCCGCGCGCTCATCATCGGCATACCGAACGTCGGCAAGTCGACACTCATCAACCGTCTCGCTGGACGCAACATCGCTGTCACCGGCGACCGTCCGGGTGTCACGAAGCGTCAGCAATGGATCAAGATGAAAGGCGGCGAGATGGAACTGCTCGACACGCCTGGAATTCTGTGGCCGAAGTTCGAGGACCAGATGGTCGGCTATCGCTTGGCGGCGACCGGTGCCATCAAGGATGATATCTTGAACCTTGATGATATCGCGCTCTATACGGCCCGCGAGCTGTCGGCCCGCTATCCGGAACAGTTGAAAGAACGATTCAAAATCGATCAACTGCCGGAAGATGCCGTCGAACTGCTCGAATTGATTGGGAAGAAACGTGGACTCGTTAGCGGCGGCTACGTCGATTTCGAGAAAGCGAGCGAATTACTATTGAACGAACTGCGTCATGAGAAAATCGGACGCGTCTCCCTAGAGACGCCGGCCGACCATGACATGGCGTGAAGTCCTGTGCAAACAGGGCTTTTTTGAATAGGAGGAACGGAATGACGATTCAAGCGATTAAACAACGGCTACAGACGGTCCGATATGAAGAGTGGGAGCAGGTACGGGCCGAGTTGAAAGGCGACCCGCGGGCGGGCGTCCAGACGCTCATCCGACAACGAGAGCGACAGTTCGCACAAGAACATGCCCTCCGTGCCGATTATACGGCCCGTCAGACATTCGAAGACGAGTGGAAGGCCCAAGGGTTCCGTCTCATCGGTGGTGTCGACGAGGTCGGTCGAGGGCCGCTCGCGGGGCCAGTCGTCGCGGCGGCCGTCATCTTGCCGGAAGGGTTTTATCATCCCGGCCTGAACGATTCGAAAAAGATGTCAAAACGTGCGCGGGAACTGGCATACCGCATCCTCATGGACGAGGCGTCGGTCGGTGTCGGCATCGTCGACGCTGACGTGATCGACCAGGTCAATATTTATGAGGCGACGAAACTGGCGATGGTGGAAGCGGTCCGGCAGCTCGGAACGGTCGATGCGCTGTTGATTGACGCGATGCGGCTCGACCTCGACATCCCGCAGCAGTCACTCATCAAAGGGGATGCCCGGAGTGTCTCAATCGCGGCGGCGAGCGTCGTCGCAAAAGTCATTCGCGACAACATGATGGAGGATTACGCTATCCTCTATCCCGGGTACGGGTTCGAACGGAATGCGGGTTATGGCACGAAAGACCATTTGACCGGCCTCGCGGAACACGGTATCACACCGATTCACCGGAAGTCGTTCGCACCGATTAAACAGATGTAGGAGGGGAAACGATGCGCATCGATCACCAAGGCGTCCTGCCGTTCAAGGTCACCGAACAAAATTCACGGCAACTGCTCGTCGGCAATACGGTCGTCGGTCGGGTACTCCAACTGTTGCCCGGCGGCGAGGCGGTCATGCAGCTGCCGCAAGGCATGTTCCGGGTCGGGGTGAACGCCGACGTCAAAGAGAACGTGACGTACAAAATGGTCGTCACGGATCTCGAGCCGAAACTCGTCTTGAAGGTCGTGCCGCAACAAGCAGAAGCGCTCGCGCAAGTAGCGCGGTCACCGCTCGCCCAGCTCGGCAGCGAGCTCGGGCGTCTGGCGCGCCAACCACTCGCTACGCCCGAGCCGCTCCAGGCGCAAGGCCGGCAACTGCTCGAGAGCGGGGCCGGTGCTGACGTGAAGCAACTCGTCGTCGAGCTGTTCAAAGCGAAAGGCGACCCGAAGTTCGAACAGTTCGTCCGGGCCCAAGAGACGTTCAACGCCGTGCAGGCCCCGCCGTTCGTCGTTCAAGCATTTCACATACCGCATTTAGGACCGTTTGAACAAGTGCGGTTCCGTCTCGAGGCGCCGAAAGGCGAGGTCATCGACTCTGATCATGCCCGCATCGTTCTATTCCTCGAGACCCCGAAATATGGAGAGACGGGCATCGATTTGCTCGTCCAGAAGCGGCACGTGTCGGTTAAAGTGTTCAACGAGCAACATGACTTGAGTCCGTTCGTCAACGCCTATGAGCCGTTGCTCGGGCGCGCACTCTTAGCTAGTGGCTATGAGCTGTCCCGCTTCTCGTTCGAACCAAAACAGGAAGCAACGGTACCGGACACGTTCGCCCCGCTCGGAAAGGTGGACCAACGCGTATGACCGATCGCAAACAAGCCATCGCCTTCTCCTATGAGCAATCGATGGAGTCACCGCGCGTCGTCGCCAAAGGGGGCGGACTCGTCGCCGAGCGCATGCTCGCGCTCGCGCAAGCGAACGGGGTGCCGATTCATGAGGACCCGGCCTTACTGTCACTCTTGTCCGCCCTACAGATTGAAGAGCAGATTCCAGACGACCTATATCAGGTCATCGCCGAGCTTTTCGTGTTTCTTTATCAGATGGAACAAGGAAAAATCGAAGATGTCTAGGGGTAGATGTGAAAAAAAGATGAAAACTTAAAGCAAGAACGATAGACAGCGCTTTCAGTTTTTCGTTACAATAGACGTGCCGATATTAAAGGGGACTAAGGGGGAAACGAAATGAATATCCATGAGTATCAGGCGAAAGAATTGCTTCGGGCGTTTGGAGTGGCCGTACCTACGGGCTATCCAGCGTTCACGGTTGAAGAAGCAGTCTCAGCCGCCGCCAAGCTAGACGGTGAACTAAAAGTTGTCAAAGCTCAGATTCACGCAGGAGGCCGCGGGAAAGCCGGCGGTGTCAAACTTGCGAAGTCAGATGAAGAAGTCAAACAGTACGCGTCAGAGATTCTCGGCAAGACGCTCGTCACGCATCAGACTGGACCAGAAGGAAAAGTCGTGCAACGCCTTTACATTGAAGAAGGCTCTGCCATTGACCAAGAATTTTACTTAGGACTTGTGCTTGACCGTTCGATCGGCCGAATTGTCATCATGGGTTCATCAGAAGGCGGTATGGACATCGAGGAAGTCGCTGAACATACACCTGAAAAGATTCATAAAGAAGTCGTCGACCCAGTCGTCGGACTCCGTCCGTTCCAAGCACGCCGTCTCGCGTTCAAGATGGAAGTGCCGACCAAACTCGTCAACAAATTCAGCGACATGGTCATGAAATTGTATAAAGTGTACGTCGAGACAGATTGCACGATTGCGGAAATCAACCCGCTCGTCACGACGAAAGACGGCAACGTCATCGCACTCGATGCGAAGCTCAACTTCGACAGCAACGCACTTTATCGTCACAAAGACATCGTCGACCTTCGCGACACGACAGAAGAAGATCCGCGTGAAGTCGAGGCGTCAAAACACGACCTTAGCTATATCGCGCTCGATGGCAACATCGGTTGCCTCGTTAACGGGGCTGGCTTGGCCATGGCGACGATGGATATCATCAAGCATTACGGCGCCGAACCCGCTAACTTCCTCGATGTAGGCGGCGGTGCAACGAAAGAAAAAGTAACGGAAGCGTTCAAATTGATTTTGTCAGACGACCAAGTCAAAGGAATCTTCGTTAACATCTTTGGTGGCATCATGAAGTGTGACATCATTGCTGAAGGTATCGTCGCGGCGACGAAAGAAATCGGTCTCGATTTACCACTCGTCGTTCGGTTAGAAGGTACGAACGTGGATGCGGGACGACGCATTCTCGATGAATCTGGACTTGCGATCACTTCGGCGAGCTCGATGGCTGACGGTGCAGAAAAAATCGCGGCACTCGTTCGATAAGGGGGAAACGACATGAGTATTTGGGCGAATCAAGATACAAAAGTGATCATTCAAGGGATCACGGGGAAACAAGGTCTGTTCCACGGCGAACAGATGCTGGCATATAACACGAAATTGGTCGGAGGAGTGACACCTGGTAAAGGTGGCACGACCGTCCTTGACGGCGTACCGGTCTTTAACACGGTATCCGAGGCAGTCGAAGCGACTGGCGCGAACGCGTCAATCATCTACGTGCCACCTGCATTCGCAGCCGATTCGATTATGGAAGCGGCCGATAGCGGTATCGAGTTGATCATCTGTATCACAGAAGGTATCCCGGTCATCGATATGATTCAAGTGAAGCGTTACCTCGAGGACAAACCGGCCCGTCTCATCGGACCGAACTGCCCGGGGATCATCACGCCAGGGGAAGCGAAACTTGGTATCATGCCAGGCTATATCCACACGAAAGGCCACGTCGGTATCGTCTCGCGCTCAGGGACGCTCACGTATGAGGCGGTCCATCAGTTGACGACTGCCGGAATCGGACAATCGACAGCTGTCGGAATCGGTGGAGACCCGGTCAACGGCACGAACTTCATCGACACGCTCCAAGCGTTCAATGAAGACGAGGACACGAAAGCGGTCATCATGATTGGTGAAATCGGTGGAACGGCTGAAGAAGAGGCTGCGGAATGGGTGAAGGCGAACATGACGAAACCGGTCATCGGTTTCATCGGTGGTCAAACAGCCCCTGAAGGCAAACGGATGGGCCATGCCGGCGCCATCATCTCGGGCGGAAAAGGTACGGCCGCTGAGAAAATCAAGACGTTGAACGCCAACGGGATTGAAGTCGCCGAGACGCCTGCCGTCATCGGAGAGACACTCATCCGGGTGTTGAAACAACAAGGTTTGTATGAAGCTTGCGTGACGGGTCAACCGACAACGTAAACCATTCGGAATGGGGGATGCGCAGCATCCCTCATTTTTTAGAGGTGATTGTGATGAATCAAACAATCGCTCGATTCGCAGCCGAACGGTTGCCGGTCGAGTTCGTCCATCATTACTTGTCTCACACGCATATGAACATGCATCAGTTCCATCCGCGCGTCCGGAGCAAGGCCGAACGGGCGCTTCGTTCCACGGTCACGTACGATCGTTTTTTGACGTGGGAGGACGAATTGTTCCCGTCCGCGCTGCTCCACATCCCGAATCCGCCGTATTGTTTGTTTTATCGAGGCGATTTAGAGGTACTACATCAACAAACGACCGCATTGGTCGGAAGCCGTGAATTGAATCGCATCAGCCGTCGACTTGTCGAACATTTCCGTCCTTTAATAGAAGAAACTGTCTCCGTCTCGGGTGGGGCGCTCGGCATCGACGGTCTCGTCCATGAGCTGTCGCTCGATCATGACCGGCCGACCATCGCCATCCTCGGAGCGGGCTTTTCGCACTTGTATCCACAGGTCCACGCCCCCTTGTTCGAGCGGATTTCGCGACACGGGTTACTCCTCACGGAATACACACCGGAAACACCTGTCAAAAAATTTCAATTTTTAGAACGAAATCGTCTTGTCAGCGGACTTGCCGATCGACTCGTCGTCATCCAGGCCCGTCACAAAAGCGGGACGATGAACACGGTCGGACATGCCCTCGAGCAAGGAAAGACGGTATTCGCAGTGCCTGGAAGCCCGCTCGATCCGCTCGCGGCCGGTCCGAATCAATTGATTGAAGACGGGGCGATTCCATTGACGACTGCCGATCAAATTCTAACCTGTTCAAGGATTGGACGTTGACAAACCATCGACAACATGAATATTATGGTAGGGATTTAAATGACCTCTAAAAGGGGAGCAGATGTATGGCAAAATACTTGGTGATCGTCGAATCACCCGCGAAAGCGAAAACCATTAAACGTTATTTAGGATCGAATTACACGGTCAAGGCTTCGATGGGTCACGTCATCGATTTACCGAAAAGTCAACTCGGTGTCGACGTGGAACATGACTTTGAACCGAAGTACATCACGATCCGTGGCAAAGGTCCAGTTTTGAAAGAATTGAAGACGGCAGCCAAAAAAGCGACGAAAATCTTTCTCGCGGCTGACCCGGATCGCGAAGGGGAAGCGATTGCTTGGCATTTAGCACGTGCCCTCGGTGTCGACGAAACGACGGAATGTCGCGTCGTCTTTAACGAGATCACGAAAGATGCGATTAAAGAGTCGTTCAAACACCCACGTAAAATCAACCATGACCTCGTCGATGCCCAGCAGGCGCGTCGAATTTTGGACCGTCTCGTCGGATACGGGATGAGCCCATTACTATGGAAGAAAGTCAAAAAAGGATTATCGGCCGGACGCGTTCAATCCGTGGCCGTTAAAATGATTATCGACCGGGAGCGGGAAATCAATGCCTTCGACCCAGAAGAGTATTGGACCATCAAACTCACCCTCAACCATGAAGGCGAATCGTTCGAGACTTCGTTTTATGGAAAAGACGGGAAAAAAATGGAGCTCAAGAGCGAGGCGGATGCCGACGCGGTGCTCAAAGCGATTGACGACTCATTTAAAGTCATCGACGTCACGAAGAAAGAGCGGAAGCGCAACGCGTCGCTCCCGTTCACGACGAGTTCGCTCCAGCAAGATGCGGCCCGTAAATTGAACTTCCGTGCCAAGAAGACGATGATGCTCGCGCAACAGCTATACGAAGGGATCGACCTCGGCAAGAAAGAAGGCACCGTCGGTTTGATCACGTATATGCGTACCGACTCGACGCGCATCTCGGATTTGGCGAAAGCAGAAGCGAAAGAGTATATCGAATCCACGTTCGGAGAAGAGTACGTCGCGTTGCAAAAACAAAAAGAAAAGAAAGCCGCGAACGCTCAGGACGCCCACGAAGCGATTCGTCCGACTTCGGCGTTACGCGACCCGGCCTCGGTGAAAGCGTACTTGTCACGTGACCAGCTCCGGTTGTACAAGTTGATTTGGGAGCGTCTCGTCGCGAGCCAAATGGCGCCGGCCATCCTCGATACGGTGAAAATCGACGTCGAGTCGAACGGTATGACTTTCCGTGCCAACGGGTCGACCGTCAAATTCCCTGGTTTCATGAAAGTGTATATCGAATCGAAAGATGAAGATATCGAAGACACGAACCCGGAGAAAGAAGGGTTGCTCCCGCCGCTCGAAGTGGATGACCTCGTCAAGTTCGAGACGATCGAACCGAAACAGCACTTCACACAACCGCCGCCACGATACAGTGAGGCGCGCCTCGTCCGGGCGATGGAAGAACTCGGGATCGGTCGTCCGTCGACGTATGCACCGACGCTCGATACGATTCAAAAACGCGGATACGTCGTCCTTGAAGAGAAGAAGTTCGTTCCGACAGAACTCGGCGAACTCGTCATCGAGATGATCGATGAGTACTTCAACGACTTCATCACCGTCCAGTTCACGGCCGACATGGAGACGCTCCTCGACTCGATTGAGAACGAGGAAGTCCAATGGACGGAAGTCGTCGCTCCAATCTATCGCAGTTTCGAGAAGCGTTTGAAACGGGCGGAATCGGAGATTGAGAAAATCGAAGTGAAAGATGAGCCGGCCGGCATCGACTGCGAAGTGTGCGGTTCGCCGATGGTCATCAAGATGGGCCGTTACGGGAAATTCATGGCATGCTCGAACTTCCCGAACTGTACGAACACGAAACCGGTACAAGTCGAGATTGGCGTCCCGTGTCCGAGCTGCAAAGACGGACAAGTCGTCGAACGACGCAGTAAAAAGGGTCGTCTGTTCTATGGTTGCTCGAACTATCCAGACTGTGAGTTCGTCTCATGGGACAAGCCGGTCGCGAAACCGTGTCCGGAATGTGGTAAAATGATGGTCGAGAAAAAAATTAAAGACGGTGTGAAATATCAATGTACGAACTGTACCCATGCCGAGGTACATCAGTTAGAGGAGGATTAACTTTGCAGCAACGTGTAACTGTGATCGGAGCGGGCCTCGCCGGCTCCGAGGCGGCTTGGCAACTCGCGAAACGCGGAATTCAAGTCGATTTGTATGAAATGAGACCGGTCCGAAAGACACCGGCACACCATACGGACCAATTCGCTGAACTGGTCTGCTCGAACTCGCTACGAGCGAACGGGCTCCAAAACGCGGTCGGCGTCTTGAAAGAAGAGATGCGCACGCTCGACTCGCTCATCTTGAAAGCGGCCGACACGGCAAGCGTACCGGCCGGCGGCGCTCTCGCCGTCGACCGTCATGACTTCGCCGGCTTCGTGACGGACACGTTGAAAAACCATCCGAACGTGACGGTGCACAACGAAGAAATCACGGCGATTCCGGACGGGATCGTCATCATGGCGACCGGTCCGCTCACGTCACCGGACCTCTCGGCTTCGCTCAAAGCGTTCACAGGGGAAGATTACCTTTACTTCTACGACGCCGCGGCACCGATTTTAGACGGCGAGACGATCGACCGGGACAAGGTCTATTTGAAATCACGTTACGACAAAGGTGAGGCGGCGTACCTCAACTGTCCGATGACGGAAGAAGAGTTCGACGTGTTCTACGACGAGCTCGTCAAAGCAGAAGTCGTCCCGCTCAAAGAGTTCGAGAAAGAGATTTACTTCGAAGGCTGCATGCCGTTTGAAGTCCTCGCCCAACGCGGCAAGAAGACGCTCTTGTTCGGACCGATGAAACCGGTCGGCCTTGAAGATCCGAAGACGGGCAAACGTCCGCACGCGGTCGTGCAGTTACGTCAAGACAACTCGGCCGGCACGCTGTTCAACTTGGTCGGTTTCCAGACCCACCTCAAATGGGGCGAACAGAAACGCATCCTTCAACTCATCCCAGGTCTCGAGAACGCGGAGATCGTGCGCTACGGTGTCATGCACCGGAACACGTTCATCAACTCGCCGAGCCTGTTGAAACCGACGTATCAGGCGCGGACACGCGACACGTTGTTCTTCGCCGGGCAGATGACCGGTGTGGAAGGGTACGTCGAATCGGCGGCGTCAGGGCTCCTCGCTGGGATTAACGCAGCGAAACTGATTGCCGGTGAAGAACTCGTCGTCTTGCCACGCGAGACGATGCTCGGTTCGATGGCGCACTATATCACGACGACGGACGGCAAACACTTCCAACCGATGAACGCAAACTTCGGGCTCGTGCCGTCGCTAGAAGATGCGCCGAAGAAAATGAAGAAACAAGAACGGTACGAACGTTATGCGAACCGTGCCCTTGAAACGATTCAGCAATATAAAGAGATTTAAGGGAAAGGAGCCATTTTTTGGCTCCTTTTTTGTGAATTTAAATTTCAATTGTGTAATTTGTACAACACTTTGAAAATTTTCAGATTATTGAAGGGCTATCTATTGTCACCTCTGACGGTGTGTGCTATGCTAATTTCGATTTGACGGGAACATGCGTTTTTAAGCTGAAAACGAGGGGGCGAGAGAATGGGATTCGGTGACGATCAACAGTCATTTTTGCGCTATTGCCAAGTCGAACGCCGACTGTCTCCTCATACTAAACGCTCTTACGAGCAGACGCTCGACCAGTACGCCGCTTATTGCCAATCGACACATCAAGATCCGTATGATGTGCAGTCGGCGCGGCGTTATTTATATGCCCTTTATGAGACGGACAACGCCACGACGACGGTCGCCCAAAAAGTGTCGTGCCTCAAACAATTCGGGAAATTTGTGGCACGGGAGACGGGTGTCGATCCACTGTTCCACGGCCTGACGTCACCGAAGCGGCGCAAGACGCTTCCGACGTTCGCCGTGCCGAGCGAGGTCGAACAGCTCATCGCGACCGCGGACGGACAAGATGATCCGTTCCTGAGGGCCCGTGATGTCGCCATCGTCGAGATGCTATACGGGACAGGCATGCGCGTCGCCGAGTTGTGCGGGATGGACGTGTCGTCTTACGATGCCGAACTCGCCTTCGTGCATGTCGTCGGGAAAGGGAAGAAAGAACGCTACATTCCAATCGGGCAGTTCGCCATCGAGGCGCTTAATCGTTATCTCGATGCACGCCGAACATGCGCTTCCCCCCAAGAAACGGCATTATTCCTCAGTCAAAAAGGGAATCGAGTGACAACAGACCAAATTCGCTACGTCATGAAGCGTCTGAGGAAACAAGGCGGCCTGCATAAGCCGTTGACGCCTCACTCGCTCCGTCATAGTTTTGCGACGGACTTGCTCGAGCGCGGGGCCGACCTCCGTGCCGTCCAAGAGTTGCTCGGCCACGAGTCGCTCTCGACGACGGGGCGTTACACCCACGTCTCGACGGAACGCTTGCGAGCGGTCTATCAAGCCACACATCCGAGAAAGTAGGAGGTCATCAGATGTTTCACGCAACCACGATTTTCGCAGTTCGTCACAACGGGCATGGTGCTATGAGCGGGGATGGACAAGTCACGTTCGGAAACGCCGTCATCATGAAAAACAAGGCCAAAAAAGTAAGACGTCTCTACGGCGGTAAAGTCGTCGCCGGATTCGCCGGAAGCGTTGCCGACGCATTCACCCTGTTCGAGAAGTTTGAATCAAAGCTAGAGATGTATAACGGAAACTTGCCGCGTGCGGCCGTCGAGCTGGCCAAAGAGTGGCGCGGGGATAAGATGCTCCGTCAACTCGAAGCGCTCTTGATTGTCATGGACCGTGAGCACCTACTGCTCGTGTCTGGGAACGGCGAAGTGATTGAACCGGATGATGGCATTTTAGCGATCGGTTCGGGCGGGAACTATGCGCTCGCTGCCGGGCGCGCGCTCGTGCGCCATTCGCCTGAGAAATCAGCGGAAGACATAGCCCGCGCCGCTCTTGAGATTGCCGGAGAGTTGTGCGTCTATACAAACGACCAAGTCATCGTAGAAACGATCGGAGGCGATTCTGAATGAAACGTGAACTGACACCACGCCAAATCGTAGCGGAGCTAGACCGCTTCGTCATCGGACAAAAGGATGCCAAGCGCGCCGTCGCCATCGCACTCCGCAACCGGTACCGTCGCCAAAAGTTGAGTGCCGACCTGCGTGATGAAGTGACACCGAAGAACATCTTGATGATCGGACCGACCGGTGTCGGGAAGACGGAGATCGCACGCCGCCTGGCCAAACTCGTCGGCGCGCCGTTCGTCAAAGTCGAGGCCACGAAATTCACGGAAGTCGGCTACGTCGGCCGCGATGTCGAATCGATGGTCCGTGACCTCGTCGAAGCATCGGTCCGTCTCGTGAAGGAAGAGAAAAAGGAAGGCGTGAAAGAGCAAGCCGAAGTCGCTGCGACGGAACGCATCCTCGACGCTTTGCAAGGGAAGGCAAAAGTCGAACCGACCACTGCTTCGAACCCGTTCGAGGCGCTGTTCGGCGGCCAAACCCAAAAGACCGAGGAGCCGACTAACACGCAGTCGTCCGACCGCGCACAGTTGCGTCGCTTGCTCGAACTCGGTGAACTCGAGGAGCGATTGATTGAGGTCAACCTCGAGGAGAAGCAGACCGTCGACTTGTTCCAAGGGCAAGGTATGGAAGGGTTATCGAACTTGCAGGACATGCTCGGGCAAATCGTGCCGAAGAAACGGAAGAAACGCAAGTTGCCGGTCCGTGAGGCACGTCCGCTCATCATCGCCGAGGAAGCGGAAAGCTTGCTCGATATGAACGAGGTTCATGACGAGGCCGTGCGCCGCAGTGAACAGATGGGCATCATCTTCGTCGATGAGATCGATAAGATTGCGACGAAGTCTCAAGACCATGCCGGTGTCTCACGAGATGGCGTCCAGCGTGACATCTTGCCGATCGTCGAAGGATCGACCGTCGTCACGAAGTATGGTCCGGTCAAGACGGACCATGTGCTCTTCATCGCCGCCGGAGCGTTCCATATGGCGAAGCCGTCCGACTTGATTCCTGAACTGCAAGGTCGGTTCCCGATTCGTGTTGAACTGAGCAGCCTGACCGAGGAGGACTTCGTTAAGATTTTGACGGAACCGTCCCAGGCGCTCATCAAGCAGTACACGGCACTCCTCGAGTCGGAGGAGATTAGCGTCGAGTTCACGCATCCGGCCATCGAGGAGATTGCGCGCATTGCGACGCACGTCAACCGAGAGACGGATGACATCGGGGCCCGCCGCTTGTACACGATCATGGAGCGCGTCCTTGAAGACTTGTCGTTCGAGGCGGCCGACATGCCGCAAACGCATGTTCAAATCACACCGGCCTATGTCAAAGAGAAAGTCGGCTCGATTGCGGAAGATCGAGACCTTAGCCAATTTATACTATAAGATTCTGTATGCACATACAGGGAGGAAAATCAGAATTATGAACTTACTAGACAAAACACGCCAATTGAACACGATGCTTCAACAAGAGGCAAGCGCACACGTAGACTTTAAAGAAATGGCGGATAAGATGCGCGAAGTACTCGAAGCAAACACGTTCATCGTCAGTCGTCGGGGCCGCTTGCTCGGTTTTGCCATCAAACAACAAATCGAGAACGAACGCATGAAGGCGTTCTTGGTCGACCGTCAATTCCCGGAGCCATACGCCTCGAACTTGTTCAACGTCAAAGAGACGACGGAAAATATCGGCATCGACAGTGAGTACACGGCGTTCCCGGTCGAGAACCGTGAGTTGTTCCTCGACTCGATGACGACGATCGTTCCAATCATCGGTGGCGGCGAGCGTCTCGGTACACTCGTGCTCGGCCGGCTCAACAACGAGTTCACGGAAGACGACCTCGTCTTGGCCGAATATAGCGCGACGGTCGTAGGGATGGAGATTCTTCGTGAGAAAGCGGCCGAAGCCGAGGCGTCAGCCCGTAAAAAAGCGGTCGTCCAAATGGCGATCAATTCGCTCTCGTATTCTGAGCTTGAAGCGATCGAGCACATCTTCGAAGAGCTTGGCGGCAATGAAGGTTTACTAGTTGCTTCCAAAATTGCCGACCGTGTGGGAATTACACGGTCGGTCATCGTCAACGCGCTCCGTAAATTGGAAAGTGCGGGTGTCATCGAGTCGCGTTCACTCGGGATGAAAGGAACGTATATTAAGATATTGAATGATAACTTCTTGTTTGAATTACAGAAGTTGAAATCGAACTGAAATAAATCAGATTTACTTGATGAATATCAGAAAGCCTAACGATATAGGACTTTCGACTTACAAAGTCGCTCCCAATGTAATGGGGGCGACTTTTTTTAGTGCAAAAGTAATTATTTTCAGAATTCGTCGTAAATTCGACAAAAACAGAAGACAGCATTTACCTGTTTTAATAAAAATATCTTTCAAGACTGTTACAGATTTGTTTCAATGAAATAGTGGATTTTCCAAATAAGGTATATACATGCATTCTTTTAGTGAAAGCGAGTGAAACGCATGAATTGGATTGGCAGCGACTATCAATTAATGAAGCAAGCGATCAATCATTCGGTCGTAAATCAAAAAGTCATCAGCCATAACCTATCGAATATCGATACCCCGAACTTCCGGGCGAAGCAAGCCGTGTTCGAACAGACGCTGAACAACGAGATGCGTCTCAAGCTGGCAGGCGGTCGTCCGAGCGAGCGCGCGGCGACGACGATCACGGATCGGGCCGGAGGTGCGATGCGAAGTGACGGCAATAACGTCGATCTCGATTACGAGATGAGCGAATTGGCACGGAACCAGCTTCAATATGAAGCGATGATGGAACAGTTGAACCGCCGACTCGGCGGACTCAAAACCGTCATTAGAGGAGGACGTTGACGATGGGCATGTTTGATAGTTTTCATATTTCGGCGACGGCACTGACGTCGCAGCGGTTACGGATGGACACGGTGTCCGCGAACATCGCGAACGCCCAGACGACACGCGGCAAACTCGTCGACGGGGAGTGGCAACCGTATACACGAAAAATGACCGTGATGCAGGAAGCGCCGTTTCGCCAACAGCTGTCCGCTGTCAGCGGCGGCGTCGAAGTCTCACAGATTGTGGAAGATGAGAGTCCGTACAAGCTCGTCTATGACCCGAGTCATCCTGATTCGGATGACCGCGGTTATGTCCAGATGCCAAACGTCGACCTATTGAAAGAAATGGTCGACTTGATGGGGGCGACGCGGTCATACGAGGCGAACATCGCCGCGATGAACGCCACGAAGGCGATGCTCGTCAAAGCGATGGAAATTGGCAAAGGATAAGGAGTGACGATACATGCAAATCAACCCGATTCAATTGATGGGCACACAGCCGATGGTCGCGCCGGCGGTGAAAGAGACGCCGTCCCAGTTCGGAACGTATTTGAACGAGGCCATGCGCTCGTTAAATGACGTCCAACAAGCGACGAGCGCGGCCCGAGCCGACCTCGCCGTCGGCAAGGCCGATTTACATCAAGTCATGATACAAAGTGAAGAGTCGTCGATTGCGATGCAACTCGCGATAGAGGTGCGCAACAAAGCAGTCGAGGCCTATCAAGAAATGATGCGAATGCAAGTTTAAAGTAGAGGATGACGAGTAGCGATGAATGAAAAGTTAAAAGAACGATTCGGTTCACTGACCGGTTCGCTTCAAACGATAAAAACGAACCGTAAAATCATTTGGGGTCTCGTCATCGCCGGCGTGCTTCTCGTCGCGGTGCTCTTGACCGTCTGGCTGTCGCGTCCGAACATGGCCCCGCTCTATACGAACCTGTCCGCCCAAGAGGCGGGCGAGGTGACGGAACAGCTGACGGCCGACGGCGTGAAGGCTGAGATTAAAGCGACTTCGAACGGTGTCAGCGTCTACGTGCCGAGTGAGCAAGTCGACCAACTGAAAGTCAGTCTGGCGGCAGCAGGCATCCCGAAATCGGGAGCAATCGATTATAGCTTCTTCAGCGAGAACGCTGGCTTCGGAACGACGGACCGTGAGATGGCCGTCATCGAGCGGAGCGCGATGCAGACCGAGCTCGAACGGTTGATCACGCAAATCGAAGGGATCAACCAGGCGAAAGTCATCATCTCGATTCCAGAAAAATCGGTCTTCTTGGCCGAAGATCAAGGTGAACCGACGGCCTCCATCGTCCTAAATTTAGGAGCTGGTACGAATCTTGAGCCGGCCACGGTGAAAGGGCTCTATCATTTAATCAGTAAGAGCGTACCTAACTTGAAACCTGAAAATATCTCAGTCATGGACCAATATTTCACGTATTACGATTTAGACCAGACGACGACGGCCGGTGGATCATCGACCGACCCGCTCGTCTTGAAACGCCAAGTCGAGAAAGACGTTCGTCAACAGATTCAACAAATGTTGTCGGTGTTGCTCGGGGAACGAAGCGTGCTCGTCTCGGTCACGGCCGATATCGACACGACGCAATCTGCTGAAGAGCAAAACCTTGTGACACCTGTCAACGAGGACAGCATGGAAGGCATCGTCACTTCGGCGGAACGGATTGCTGAGGCATATACGGGCGGAACCGGCGCAGCAACCGCTGCCGGCACGGCCGAGAACGATACGGTCAATTTCCCGGCTGCCACGGGCACCGGGGAAGAAGAGAGCGAAAAGAATCATGAAATCATCAATTATGAAGTCAACCGAATTACGAAACAGATTCAAAACGCACCGTACTCGATTCGTGACCTCGGCGTCCAATTGATTGTCGAACCACCGAACGGGGCGACGACGATCGATCCTCAGCTCGAGGGTGACCTCGAGACGATGATGTACTCGATTATCCGAACGTCACTCGCCAAGACTGGAGAGGCACTCACTGAGGCGGAACTTGAACAGAAAGTCGTCGTCGTCTCACGTCCGTTCGCAGAAACGGAAGAAGCGGCCGCGGTCGAACAACCGACGCAATGGTGGATGTATGCCGCCGCAGCCGGTGCCGTCGTCTTGCTCGCGCTCTTGTTCTTCGCGATGCGCAAGCGCAACCGCGAACCCGTAGCCGAGTCGAACGAGTGGGAAGTCCCATATGAAGACGAAGTGCCGGACCTCGACCTCGAAGAACGGGGCGAAGGGGCCGTCAAGAAGAAACAGTTGGAGAAATTGGCAGAGAGCAACCCTGAAGAGTTCGCCAAACTTCTCCGTACATGGATGTCTGAGGAGTGAGTACTGTGAATTACGCCAAACAACCGAACCGAGAAAAAGCGGCCATGCTCATGATCTCGCTTGGACCTGAAGTGGCAGCGAGCGTCTACAAGCATCTGTCCGAAGAAGAGATGGAGCAATTGACGCTCCAGATTTCGGCGTTGAAAAAAGTATCATCCGAACAAAAAGAAGCCATCATGGGTGAGTTCCACGAGCTCGCTATGGCGCAGAGCTATATCACGCAAGGTGGCATCGGATTCGCGAAAACGGTGCTCGAGAAAGCGGTCGGAGAAGAGAAGGCGATGGCCCTCATCCACCGCCTCACCTCGACGCTTCAAGTCCGACCGTTCGAGTTCGCCCGCAAGGCCGACCCGAAACAGCTGTTGAACTTTATCCAAAACGAACATCCGCAAACGATCGCCTTGATTTTGGCGCATCTCGAACCGGTCAAGTCAGGACAAATTTTGTCTGAGCTCCCGCCTGAGATTCAGTCGGAAGTCGCCAAACGGATCGCGACGATGGACCGACTCAACCCGGACGTGATTCATGAGATTGAACAGATTCTCGAGAAGAACTTGTCCCAAACGGATATGCAAGACTATGCCCAATCCGGTGGCATCGAGGCGGTCGTCGAAGTGCTCAACGGCGTCGACCGTACTACAGAGCGTACGATTCTCGATGCGCTTGAAATCGAAGACCCGGAATTGGCCGAAGAAATCAAAAAACGGATGTTCGTCTTCGAGGATATCGTTACACTCGATTCGCGGGCGATTCAGCGGATTATCCGCGAAGTGGCGAACGACGATCTTTTGCTCGCCCTCAAAGTCTCGTCCGACGAAGTCAAACAGATTATCTTCAAAAACATGTCGCAACGAATGGTCGAAACGTTCAAAGAAGACATGGAATTCATGGGGCCTGTCCGGTTGCGTGACGTCGAAGAGGCACAAAGCCGTATCGTCGGCATCATCCGTCGCCTAGAAGACGTCGGAGAAATCGTAATCAGCCGCGGTGGAGGAGATGACATCGTTGTCTAACGTAATCAAACGCCACTATGCGACACCACTCGAACCGCAACGGATTGATTCAAAGCCGTTCCTCGAGCCGGTGAGTACGCTACACCAGGATGAAGAGCGGGAGCGGTTGGCCCAAACACGTGCGCAGCTAGACGAGCAAGCAGCCGAACTCGAAGCGCGCCGCACGGCGATGGAGCAAGAACTCACCGACTTAAGGGAAGAAGTGCTCGCGTCGGCTAGGCAAGAAGGCTATGAAGCAGGCTTTGACCAAGGAAGACGGGACGGCAAGGCCGAGTATGACGAATTGACGACCCGGTTAAACACCGTCAGCGTCGAACTCGAGCAGTTGTTTGACACGAAATGGCGGGACGCCGAGCAACAGCTCGTCGCCCTCGCCGTCGAGGTCAGCGCTCGTGTGACGACAGAACTCGTCCGAAACGATGAGGCGTTGTTCGTCGACCGGGTCCGTGAACAGTTGCTCCGTCAACTCGATGCAGAATCATTGACGGTATACGTCCATCCAACGCGACTCGCCTCGATTCAACGCTTTGAAGCGGACTGGGTCATCCCAGACGGCCCGGGCATCAAATACCGGGCGGATGCAGGTTTGGATGAGACGAGCGTAAGGATTGAGGCCCCGCATCACGGGGATGAGCTCGATTTGAGCTATAGCTTTGACCGCGTACGCTCCAAAATCAAGGAGGTCCTGGCCGATGGCGCTTATTGACCGCGTACTCGAGTCGATTGTGTCCTCGCCCGATGACGAATACGTCCGAAAAGTCGGACGCGTTTGTCGGGTCGTCGGTCTGATGATCGAGTCGAATGGACCGAGTGCTTTTATCGGTGAACGTTGTTTAATCGAGCTCCCATCCGGTCAACACGTCGAAGCCGAAGTTGTCGGATTCAATGAGGCACGCGTCCTCCTCATGCCTTACGGCGAAACGACGCAAATCGCACCGGGCTGCATAGTGAAAGGGACGGGACGGATGCTGCAAGTGCCGGTCGGCGACGAGTTGATTGGCCAAGTGCTCGATGGTCTCGGCCGTCCGTTGTCCGGTGAAGGTGTCATACCTGGCGCTCGTTACGACGTGTTGCGTAAACCACCGAATCCACTTGAACGGCCTCGTATTTTAGACGTCTTATCGACAGGCGTTCGCGTCATCGACGGTCTCTTGACGGTCGGGAAAGGACAGCGGGTCGGATTGTTCGCCGGATCCGGTGTCGGGAAGTCGACATTGCTCGGCATGATCGCCAAACGGTCATCGGCCGACATCAACGTCATCGCCTTGATTGGAGAGCGTGGCCGGGAAGTGAAAGAGTTCATCGAGAAAGAGCTCGGTCCGGAAGGGATGGCCCGCTCGGTCGTCATCGTGGCGACGAGTGACCAACCGCCGCTCGTGCGGTTGAAAGGCGCCTATACGGCGACAGCCATTGCTGAATACTTCCGTGACCAAGGCAAAGAAGTCGTCCTCATGATGGACTCGGTGACCCGGTTCGCCATGGCGCAACGGGAAATCGGACTCGCAACAGGAGAACCCCCGACGTCGAAAGGTTATACGCCATCGGTCTTCGCGATGTTGCCGCAACTGTTAGAACGAAGCGGGACCGCCGTGACAGGATCGATTACTGCGTTCTACACCGTCCTCGTCGACGGGGACGATATGAACGAGCCGATTGCGGATGCGGTACGCGGGATTTTAGACGGACACTTTGTCATGGACCGCTCGCTCGCGAACCGCGGGCAGTTCCCAGCGATACACGTCCTAAAGTCGATCAGCCGGGTCATGAACCAAATCGCCACGCCGATGCATCGTGACGTCGCACAGACGTTCCGTAGTTGGCTGGCCACGTATTTGGATGCCGAAGACTTAATCAATATCGGAGCCTATAAAAAAGGGACGAACCCGGCCATCGATACCGCCATCGAGCAGTATCCGAACTTGTTGACGTTTTTAAAGCAATCCATCGAAGAAGAGGCCCCGCTCGAGCACTCGCTCGAACGACTGGCCCAAATCGTGCGAGGTGAACGATGAACAGATTATTGTTAGAGCGCATCATGCCGATTGCTGAACATGAGAAAGAAGAGTCGGCGACGGAGATGAGACAATATAAAGCACGGTTCGAAACAGAGATGGAGACGCTGTATCGGCTCGTATTGACGTATGAGTCGCTCATGAAGAGTCAAGACGAACAAGCCGGCGTCATCGACCTACTCATGTCGCAATACCGGGAGCAGACACGCGAGAGGTTGAAACGCCAAATTGAGACACAACAACTTGTCGTCCAGCAGGCGCGTAATCGCTACCATTTGTCGCAGGAACGCCTGCTCGGAAAAGTCGTCGAGGAAAAAAAATATGTAACGTTGCATGAAAAAGTCAGTCAAAATGAAGTGGCTGCGACAAAGCTCATCGAACAGCATTTCATCGATGAGTTGGCAGTGATTCATCACGGGAAAGGGAAGTAAACCGATGGAAAAAGACAACACGAAGCGAGGCAGACAGCTATTGGTCGCACTCGTGCTCGTCCCGGCCATCTTTCTGCTCGTTGGAGGGATTGTCGTCATGAACTATGCGATGGACCGTCCGTTGTTATCGGTCCCGTTTCTAGAGACCGGTTCAAAATCAGAACCGGAAGAGAGCGTGAAGACGAACGTGAACGTGACCGGGGTGGATCCTGATGCCGCGAATCGATTGAAAGTGGCGAATGCCGAAATCGAGAAACTTCGTTCCGATAACGCCGAGTTGACGAACGAAGTGAAGGCTAGACAAGAAGAAGTCTCGAAGCTGATTCAGGAGCGGGACCGGCTCGTCGCCGAATTGGCGACGGCCAGCGCGGTCGAAGAAGAAACTTCGGATGTGTCTCGTGTCTATGAAGAGATGTCAGCGAAACAAGCCGCTGCCATCATGAACGAGCTCGAGAGTCCGCAAGTGGCGAACTTATTGAAAGACTTGTCACCGAAGCAACAAGCCGACATATTGGGACGGATGGATGCTCAGCAGGCCGCCGTCGTCACCCAATTGCTCCAGTGACTGGAAAGGAAGACATGATGATGAATATCGCCTTACTGGCCCAATCGATGCAAGGGACACCACAAAAAGGCGGGGACGCGAGTGCGACCCCGACCGGACAGTTTTTAGAATTGCTCTCGGCCATGCTCGGAACGACGCCGACCGCGTCGCCTGAAGCTATGGCTGTTCCGGAAGACGAAGCATCGCTCCCGCTCGAGAACGTATCGAATCGGTTAGAGCAGTGGCTTCAACAGCCGGATAGCCTGCAATGGTTAAAGTCGTTGCCGGCCGATGCGTATCGAAAGTTCATGGATGCCTATATCGGGATTTTGAATCAAGTCGCCCCGGAACCTGCAATGGCCAAGGCCCCGGACGCAATCCCTGCCCTGCTAACGAGTCAAACGGCAGCGCCGACGCTCTCGTTCACGCTCACGAAGAAAGAGACGGACACACTAGTCCAAACGGTACCGGTCGATCAAGTAGAGGAGAACGTGCGCATTATCCAGCAAGTCGTTGCGCAGTTTAAAGGGACGCTCGGACAGACCCCAAAATCTATACCCGATGTAATGCAAACTGAAACGCAACCCGTACAGGTACGACAGTCGATCAAAGACACCGACTGGATGCCGAAAAGTATGACGTGGTCCAAACCAAGCATCGACTCTGAGATGGTGATGTACGCCTCGAAAGGCTCACTGCCTGAGAACATGCAGGCTCGGATCGAAGCGGCCTTGCAACGGGCCCCGTTCAAGAGTGGGGCCGATGGGTCGAAAGTGTTCACGGTCCGCCTGTATCCGGAACAGTTAGGGGAACTTGTCGTCAAACTCGAACGGCAAAACGGGGAACTCGTCGTCAAGCTGTTTGCGAGCAACCAAGAAGCGAAACAGTTATTGCAATCGCAACTAGGTCAGTTGCAACAAACGCTCCAGCCTGCGAACCCGAACGTCCGCGTCGAGGTCAACTTGACCCAACAAGCGCTAGAGACGAAAAACTCGAGCTTCAATGAGTTCGACCAACCTGAACCAGAACAGCATGAACAACCGAAAGGAGACCCTGACGATGACGACCATCCAGCCGAAGACGAATGATTACACGCTCCCGGATCAATCGATGCCGAAAGCGACGAACCAATACGATCAAAGTATGTTCTTGAAACTATTGCTCGCCCAGCTCGCGAACCAAGACCCGATGTCACCGATGGAAGACCGTGAGTTCATTTCCCAGATGGCTCAGTTCTCTTCTCTCGAACAAATGCAGACAATCTCGAAACAACTCGACTCGGTGCTCGTCGACCGACAAATGGCCTCGATTTCAGAATTCAGCAATATGATCGGACAAACGGTCGCTTATACAAATGAAACAGAAACCGAGACGATTAAAGGGACGGGACGTGTTGTTTCAATCTCGAAGACCGAAGCCGGCTATGTGGCCGACCTTGAAGACGGAACGTCCGTCAACGTGTACAACATCACTTCCATCAAATCAGCATAGGAGGATTCATCATGTTAAGAGCAATGTACTCAGGAATCAGTGGGTTAAAGAACTTCCAATCGAAGCTTGATGTCGTCGGGAACAACATCGCCAACGTCAACACGTTCGGTTATAAAAAAGGGCGCGTCACGTTTAAAGACCTCGTCAGCCAACAGGTCGGCAGTGCGACGGCGGCGAACGGTTTGAGTGGCGGGGTCAACCCGAAAGAAGTCGGTCTCGGGGGCACGATGGCAACCGTTGATAATGTCTATAACCAAGGCGCCATGCAAAACTCTGGTCGAGCGCTTGACGTCGGAATCTCAGGTGAAGGATTCTTCGCCTTGGACGTAAACGGGCAGACGCAATACACGCGGGCCGGTAACTTCTACACGGACAACGCAGGCGACCTTGTGAACGGGGATGGGGCTTATGTCCAATCAATCGGTGGCGGGCGCATCAATATCCCGGCTGGGGCGAAGTCGCTCTCAATCGGTAAAGACGGACAAGTCAGCTACGTCGATAACGCCGGGGCTTCGACAGTCGTCGGTCAAATCCAAGTCGTCACGTTCGCCAACAACGCCGGATTGTCAAAAGTCGGCGCGAACAACTTCATTCAATCGCAAAACTCGGGATTGCCGCAAGTCGGTGTTGCTGGACAAGATGGACGTGGCGAGCTCGTCTCGGGTGCACTCGAGATGTCGAACGTCGATTTGTCTGAAGAGTTCACAGAAATGATTGTCGCCCAACGTGGTTTCCAAGCGAACACACGAATCATTACAACATCGGACGAGATTCTCCAAGAACTCGTCAACTTGAAACGCTAATGATTCACGTCACAACGCTCCGGGGTGAAGAACTTGTGCTAAACGCCTTGTTCATCGAGACGGTCAAAGCCGAGCCCGACACGATCATTCACTTGTATAACGGAAAGACGTATATCGTCAGCGAGACGAAACAACAAATCATCGACCGGACGACGGCGTTTTATGCCTCGATCGGTTTGGTTGGAACGATAGGCATACGAGGTGAAGAAGATGAGTGAAGAAAAACAAAAAGGCGGCGCCATGAAGATGGTGCTCATCCTGTTAGTCGTCCTGCTCGTCATGGGCGGGGCAGGATTCATGACTTATAAATACTTGTTTGGTGACAACGTGACGGCGAAGACGAAACCCGTCACCGCCGAAGAGTTGGCCGAACGTAGCTTCACGACGGACGATATGACGACGAACATCCAAGATGAGCGTTTCATTAACGTCCAGTTCACGATCGTGACCGATGCCGCGGAGACGAAAGAAGATCTCGAACTTCGAAAGTTCCAAGTGCATAACGTCATCCTCGGCGACTTGGCCGGTATGACGAAAGCGAAGCTCACGACGAAAGAAGACATGCAGAAATTTGAGCAGTCGCTCCGTAAACAATTAAACGGGCTGTTGGAGTCAGGTGAGGTCCAACGAGTCTATATGACGAAGAAAATCATACAGTGAGGTGGCATCATGGGAGAAGTCTTATCTCAACAAGAAATTGATGCCTTGCTATCGGCGTTAAGCAGTGGCGACGTCGAAGCCGACTCCTTTTTGGCCCAGGAAGAAGAGCGGAAAGTCCGGCAGTATGACTTTAAACGGGCGGTCCGATTCTCGAAAGACCAAATCCGAAGCTTGACCCGGATTCATGAGCATTTCACACGGATGCTGACCACGTTCTTCTCGGCCCAGCTCCGGACATACGTCCAGTTCACGGTCAACTCGGTCGAGCAGCTTCCGTATGACGAATTCATTCATTCCATTCCGAGCATGACGATGATCAACTTGATTGAAGCGCCCCCACTTAATGGCCGCTTCATCATCGAGGTGAATCCGAACATCTCGTACGCGATGCTCGACCGCCTACTCGGCGGTCCCGGGGTCGAGATTGAAAAAGTCGAGAGTTTCACGGAAATCGAGATGCGCATCTTGACGCAATTATATAAACGAGCGTTTTCAGGATACGGAGATGCCTGGGAATCGATTGCCGAAATCAAGGCGGAAATGACAGCCGTCGAGGTCAATCCCCAGTTCCTTCAACTCGTGTCACCAAACGAGACCGTCGTTCTCGTCTCGATTGGTGTCACCATCGGCGAAGTGAGCGGGACAATCAACGTCTGCTTACCGTTCGTGACGATTGAGCCGGTGTTATCGAAACTGTCGAGTCATTACTGGATGCAAGAGGCCAATCGCCGCAATGCGAGCGGGAACAGCAAAGAACCGCTCAAAGCCCAGTTGATGAACTCGTCGGTCGAGGTCGTGTCCCTGCTCGGGGAGACGACGATCACGTTCGGTGACTTATTGCATTTAGAGGTCGGGGACTGTTTGACCCTCGATCAATTGGTGAAAGACCCGTTATCGATCATGGTAGGGGAAAATAAAGTGTTCAGAGGGCAAGTCGGTGTGAGCGGGAAGCGGATGGCGGTCCAAGTGCTCCACCGGGTGAAGGAGGAAGAGCAATGAGTGAGATGTTGTCACAAGATGAAATAGACGCGTTATTGCGCGGGACGAGCGAGCCGTCAAAACCTGAGACGAATCCTGAAGAACATCTTGATTCGATGGAAAGCGACGCCTTAGGGGAGATCGGGAATATCTCGTTCGGTAACTCAGCGACGGCGCTATCGACGTTACTGCAACAAAAAGTAGAAATCACGACTCCGATCGTCAGTGAGGTCACAATCGATGCGCTCCGTGAGCGTTATCCGACGCCGCACGTGGCACTTCGAGTCGGCTATACAGAAGGCTTGAAAGGCGAGAACGTGCTCGTATTGACACGTGAAGACGCCGCCATCATCTCAGACTTGATGCTCGGTGGAACTGGGATTGGAGTCGATCCGGAAGGACTCGATGAAATTCGTCTTTCAGCCGTCCAAGAGGCGATGAACCAAATGATGGGTGCGGCAGCGACATCACTGTCGACCGTATTCTCGAAAAAGATTGATATTTCACCACCGCTCGTCGAAGTGTTCGATGCGACGAAGAACCAGACGATTATCGACCGCCTCGAGCTTTGGGAGACGATGGTCTTAATCGAGTTCAACTTGAAGGTCGGTACGTTAATCGATTCGAAAATCGTTCAAATCGCCCCGGTCCAGTTCGGGAAACAACTCGTCAACGAACTGATGGCCGCCACATCGCCAGCACCTGTCGCACCAGCTCCGGCAGCTGCCCCGGCCGCACCGAAACAGGAAGCGCCGAAGGCACCGGCTCCCGCCGCCCAACAACCGGTTCGTCCGGCAGCGAAGTCGGTACCGGAAGTCGCGGTCAGCCAAGCCGAGTTCATGCCGCTCCACGCACCGGCGACGAACGACTCGATTCCAGCGAATCTGGGATTGTTGTATGACGTTCCGCTCAACGTGACGGTCGAACTCGGACGGACGAAACGTTCGGTCCGAGAAGTGCTCGAGCTGTCACAAGGTTCGATTATCGAACTCGATAAGTTGGCCGGTGAGCCGGTCGATATTTATGTGAACCAACAACGGATCGCCCGCGGCGAAGTCGTCGTCATCGAAGAGAACTTCGGCGTCCGTGTAACAGAAATTATCCAACCGCACGAGCGGATTGGCATCGTTTAAGGAGGAAGAACAATGAGTGCAAAAATTTTAGTGGTAGATGATGCGGCGTTCATGCGCATGATGATTAAGGATATCTTGACAAAGAATGGATTTGAAGTCGTCGGAGAAGCGGAGAACGGTGTCGATGCAGTCGCGAAATATCGTGAGCTCATGCCCGATCTCGTCACGCTCGACATCACGATGCCAGAAATGGACGGCTTGGCAGCTTTGAAAGAAATCCGCGGGTTCGATTCGAACGCGAAAGTAATTATGTGTTCGGCGATGGGACAACAAGCAATGGTTATCGATGCGATTCAAGCAGGAGCAAAAGACTTTATCGTCAAACCGTTCAACGCTGAACGCGTCGTCGAGGCAGTCTCAAAAACGGTCGCACAATGAACAAGTGGTGGTTGATTATCCTTCTCGTGGCTGGGTTATTCGTCCCGGCCACGGTCGAGGCCGCCACCGTCGACCAACAGTTCGAACAGCAACAACCAGACACGAAAGAGGAACCGGTCACATCGGCCGTCTCATCGGTCGGCACGGCCATCAAGCTCATCTTGAGCCTGGTCGTCGTCATCGGCGGGTTCCTCGTCCTCGTGCGATGGTTGAATGCACGGACACAAGGCGTGAAATCGGCTCAGCATTTGACCCATCTCGGTGGTGTCCCGCTCGGCAAAGACCGTTCGGTGCAACTCGTCAAGCTCGGTGAACAAGTGTACGTGCTCGGTGTCGGCGACTCAATTCAATTGCTCGACCGGATTGATGCCGAAGCGATGGACGAGGCGGCACTCGATGCCCCGACCTTGAACCAGTCGAACTCGTCGGCTTTCCTCGACACGTTTAAACAACAGTTGGCCCAGATTGAAGAAGTGAGGAAGAAACGATGACGACGATTGAACAATTAATCAACTTGGAGACGCCAGACAGTACATCGACCTCGATCAAATTGTTGGTCGTGCTCACCTTGCTCACGCTCGCGCCATCGTTTTTAATCTTGATGACTTGTTTTACACGGGTCGTCGTCGTGCTTTCGTTCATCCGCCCGGCACTCGGAACACAGCAGACGCCGCCGAACCAGTTGATTATCGGGCTCGCCCTGTTCATCACATTGTTCGTCATGTCGCCTGTACTTTCTGAGTTGAATGATCAAGCGTTGTCGCCATATATGAACGACGAAATCAGTCAAGACGAGGCGTTCGAAGAGGCGGGAAATACGATGAAGCGGTTCATGGCCCAATATACGCGCCAAGAGGATTTGCAATTATTCATTAAGTATGGGAACTATGAGCAACCTGAGTCGGTCGAAGATGTCCCACTGCTCGCGATGGTCCCGGCCTATGCGATTAGCGAGTTGAAAACGGCGTTCCAAATCGGGTTCATGATTTTCTTGCCATTTTTGATTATCGATATGGTCGTGGCGAGTGTCCTCATGTCAATGGGGATGATGATGCTTCCGCCGGTCATGATCGCATTACCGTTCAAATTGTTACTGTTTGTGTTGGTGGATGGATGGCACTTGATTGTGGAGTCCTTGCTTAGAAGTATGTAGGAGGAACGAATATGACGCAGGAAATGGTCATTTATTTGGCGACGGAGAGTGTGTGGACGTTATTGAAAATCTCGATGCCGCTCTTATTGATTTCGCTCGTCGTCGGTCTCGTCATTTCGATTTTACAGGCGACGACACAAATTCAAGAGCAGACGCTATCGTTCGTCCCAAAGATCGTCTCGGTCTTTATCGGGCTTGTCGTCTTTGGACCTTGGATGCTGCAACAGATTGAAGGGTTCACCCGTTTGATTTTTGAACTGATGGTCGAGGTCGCCTCGAAATGAACGTGGTCGATTTCATCAGTCTCTATGGATTGACGTTCGCCCGTCTTTCCGGCTTCTTCGTGAGCGTCCCGTTATTTTCATCCCGGCAACTGCCGGTCATGCACCGCGTCGCGTTCAGTGCCTTTTTAGCGTACTATGCGATGTTCACGGTGACAGAGCCGCTCGATCTCGGCCAAGCCTATATTTTGCAGGTATTGTACGAAGTATTGATTGGGTTGGTACTCGGTATTTTGATTAACATTTTATTCTTCGCGCCCCAGATTGCGGGTGGCGTCATCGATTTACAGCTTGGACTCGCGATGGCATCGGCCTATGACCCGATGTTCGGAGGGCAGTCGCCGCTGATTGGTCGATTCTATTATATTTTTACGTTGTTTATCATGCTGTCGAGCAACTTACATCTGTTGCTGATTGATGGCATCTATTATAGCTTTCAAATTTATCCGCCGGGTCAGCCGATCATCGACTTTAGCGAAGCGTCACTCATGATGGCCGTCAAGGTCGTCACGATGACGATGATGGTCGCCCTGCAACTTGCCTTTCCGCTCATGGCGTCGCTCTTGCTCGTCGACATGGCGCTCGGGTTCTTGGCGAAATCGGCGCCGCAGTTCAATATTTTTGCAATCGGATTTTCATTCAAGCTGATTGCGGGATTTTCGGTCATGGTCGTCATGATGGGCTTGACCTTGAACGGCATCAGCCAATTCATCCCGATTCTACAAGAAGTGTTACGTGATTTTATGACTGTGCTAGGAGACGCCTCATGAAGCCTCTATATACCTTATCGGTCGATCTTCAATTTTTTGCAGGAGAAAAAACCGAAAAAGCAACACCACGTAAACGAGAGGACTCGCGCAAGAAAGGTCAAGTGGCCAAGTCGGCCGATTTGACTGGTGCCTTCGCCTTGTTCGCGATGTTTCTCATGTTATCGTTCTTAGGACCGTATCTCGGCAAACAGCTGTTCAGTGTGACGAAGGATTTGCTCGGTCCGAGCTACTTGTTGTTCGATCTGTCAAACGGATTGTCCGGTATGCTCACCGACCTGTTGCTTCGTGTCGGACTGATCGTGGGCCCGTTCTTCGCGGTCGCCGTCATTTTCGGGATTTTAATCAACTATCTTCAAATCGGGACGTTGTTCTCGGCGGAAGCGATTCAACCGAAACTCGAACGAATCGATCCGATTAAAGGGGTCAAACGGATTATCAGTATGAAAGCGGTCGTCGAATTTTTAAAGTCCTTATTCAAATTATTGATTATCCTGACGACTGCCGTCGCCGTGCTCTGGCAGAATCAAAAAGAACTGTCCCGCATGGCGGTCGAACATATCCGTGAATCGGTTATCGCGCTCGCTCATATCACAATCGAACTCGGACTATGGGTGAGTGTGGCCTTGCTCGCGCTCGCGTTGCTCGACTTCTTCTATCAACGATTCGACTTTGAGAAATCGATTCGTATGTCGAAGCAAGATATTAAAGACGAGTATAAGAATAGTGAGGGTGACCCGCTCATCAAGTCAAAAATTAAACAACAACAACGGGAAATGGCGATGCGCCGCATGATGCAAGAAATTCCGAACGCGGATGTCGTCATCACCAACCCGACCCATTATGCCGTCGTTATCCGTTACGACGACACGAAAGACTTCGCGCCGCTCGTCGTGGCCAAAGGGGTCGATCGCGTCGCCTTCAATATCCGAGACGCGGCCAAAGAACATGACATCCCGATTGTCGAAAACAAACCGTTGGCCCGTGCGCTGTACGCCCAAATGGATATCGGGGAAGTCGTTGACGAGTCGTTTTATCAGGCGATCGCCGAAGTGCTCGCATTCGTCTATCAATTGAAACAACCGTCTTGAGGAGGAGTATGTGTTGGCTGTAAAAGCTAAAGATTTTGCGGTATTGATCGGCGTGCTATTAATCGTCGTCATGCTCGTCATCCCGTTACCAGGGTTCATGTTAGATTTCTTAATCATTGTCAATATACTGATTGCGTTGCTCATTTTGCTCGTCGCGATGAACGCCAGGGAAGCACTTGATTTCTCTGTCTTTCCGTCGCTGCTCTTGATTGTGACGCTGTTCCGGCTCGGATTGAACGTGTCGACGACACGTTCGATTTTATCGACCGGGTACGGCGGGGAAGTCATTGAGACGTTCGGTCACTTCGTTGTCGGCGGGAATATCCTTGTCGGATTCGTCGTCTTCCTCATCCTCGTCATCATCCAGTTCGTCGTCATCACAAAAGGGGCCGAGCGCGTATCCGAAGTATCGGCGCGTTTCACCCTCGATGCGATGCCGGGGAAACAGATGGCCATCGATGCCGATTTGAACTCGGGATTGATTGATGATAAAGATGCGCAAATCCGTCGGAAAAAGATTCAAAGCGAAGCCGACTTTTATGGATCGATGGACGGAGCCTCGAAGTTCGTCAAAGGGGACGCCATCGCCGGGATTATCATCGTTGCCATCAACTTGATTTTCGGAATTATCATCGGTACCGTCCAAATGGGTCTTCCAGTCGGTGAGGCGTTCCAGACGTTCTCCCTCATGACAATCGGGGACGGGCTCGTCGGTCAAATCCCGGCGCTCCTCATCTCGACGGCAACCGGGATTATCGTCACGCGTGCCGTCTCGGACGGGAATCTCGGCGAGGACGTCGTCGATCAGCTCGGTCAAAACCCGACGCTGCTCTATATCGCCGGCTCAATCGTCATCATGCTCGGCTTTATCTCGCCGAGTCTGCTCCCAGTGACGCTCATCATTGCCGGCGCCACGTTCTATGGCGCCTATACGATGCGTCGCAATTTGAAACGGGTCATCGATACGCCGTTACCTGAAGAAGAACCATCGGCACCGACCGAGACGGTCGTCTCGCTGTTACAGATTGATGCTATCGAGTTCGAGTTCGGCTACGGACTCATTCCGCTCGCCGATGAATCGCAAGGCGGCGACTTGCTCGACCGAGTCGTCATGATTCGTCGTCAGCTCGCGCTCGAACTTGGGTTCATCTTGCCGACAGTACGGATTCGCGATCATCTGCAATTGTCACCGAACGCATATCGCATCAAAGTGAAGGGCAACGTCGTCGCTGAAGGCGAGCTCTTGCTCGATCATTACTTGGCAATGAGTCCTGGGATTGAAGATCCGGAAGTATATGGGATTGAAACGACGGAGCCGGCGTTCGGTCTCCCGGCGTTATGGATTGATGAAGAGACGCGCACCCGCGCAGAGATGAGCGGGTATACCGTCGTCGATCCGCCATCCGTCGTGGCGACACATTTGACGGAGACGCTCAAGAAACACGCTGCCGACCTGCTCGGCCGTGAAGAAACGAAACAGCTCGTCGAGCATTTGAAAGAGACACATCCGGTGCTCGTCGAAGACGTGACACCATCCGTCCTGTCGATTGGAGACATTCAAAAAGTGCTCCGTCATCTGTTGAAAGAACACGTCTCGATTCGCAATTTACCGCTCTTGTTCGAGACGATGGCCGACTATGGCAAAGTGACGAAAGACGCGGACATCCTCGGCGAATATTGCCGACAAGGTCTGTCGCGTCAATTGACGGACCAAGTCAGTCCGCCCGACGGACCACTCTACGTGGTTACGCTCGGCGGCCAGACCGAACAGCTGATTCAAGACGCCGTTCAAAAGACGGAGTTCGGCAACTATTTGGCGCTCGACCCGGAACAAGCGCGCGAGATTATCGAACGCTCGGGCGAGCAGCTGTCGATGTTCGAACGCTACGGGGCATCTGCCGTCATTCTCTGTTCGCCGACAATCCGCCTATTCGTGAGACAATTGCTCGAACGGTATTATCCGGATGTGCCGGTCCTCGCCTACAACGAACTGCTCAGCTCGATTGAAGTGAAAAGTATTGGGGTGATTTAAGTGCAAATCAAAAAATATACAGGCAAGACGATGGCGGAAGCGATGGCGAAAGTCAAACAAGAATTTGGCGACGACGCCGTCATCTTGAATTCGCGCCAAGTGAAGAAAGGGTGGCTCGGCTTGTTCGCCTCACAACACGTCGAGGTCATCGCCGCGCTCGAGAAAGCACCACTTGCCGTCAAACCACGTACGGTTGCGAAGCCGGTCGCGGCAACGAAACCTGAACCGGCACCAAGACGTCAACCGCAGCCACGGAACGTCGTGAGCGCTGCACCTGACATGTCGGCAGCGAGACGGTTGCCGGCACCACTCGCACACGTTGAAGCACTGCTCGCGTCCGAATCGTTTCACGGCGAGTCGTGGGACGAAGCGATTCAGGAGCTGTATTACACGACAAAATCGGTCGAAGCCGTCGAGCGTTACGTCCGCGACCAAATCCAAAATTCTTTCTTGCCTGTACCGGAACCGAAGCGGTACATGATGCTCGTCGGTCCGACCGGTGTCGGCAAGACGACGACGCTCGCGAAACTAGCCGCCCACTATAAGCTCGAGCATGGACTCTCGGTCGGCCTCATCACGACGGATACGTATCGAATCGCTGCCATCGAGCAGTTGAAGACGTACGCCGAGATTCTAGACATCCCGGTCGAGGTCGCCTACGATTTTGATGATTTCAAGCGGGCGAAGCAGCTGTTCGCTCGAAAAGACATCATTTTGATTGATACGGCTGGCCGCAATTTCCGCGACGAGGCGTATGTTGAGCAGTTCGAGCGGCATCATGACTTTTCGGAGACGAGTCTCTCGCTCGTCCTCAGCTTGACGTCAAAGATGCGAGACATGGAAATGATATATCGTCAGTTCGAGCCGTTGCCGCTCGGGTCGCTCATCTTCACGAAAGCGGACGAGACGAGCGACATCCATGCGATGTATCGGATGGTTCGCGAAAGTGGGTTGCCGGTCGCTTGGCTGACGGATGGACAAGAAGTGCCTGACGACCTCGTCAACGGGGATCCTTCCCGGCTGACGGATCGGTTGCTTGAGAAAGAAGGGTGGACCCAATGGACCAAGCAAGACGTCTAAGGGCGAAAACAGAGACCCCACCGACGACGATCGCTTTCGCGAGCGGGAAAGGCGGGGTCGGCAAGACGAACGTCTGTGTCAATACGGCCATCGGCCTCGTCGAGCTTGGGAAGCGCGTGTTAATCGTCGATCTCGACATCGGGATGGCGAACGTGCATATCTTGTTGAATGCCTCGAGATCACGGACGATGATGGATTCGGTCAAAGCCCGAATTCCGCTGGCCGCCTCGGTTCAGAAAGGTGTGCATGGTGTCGATATATTACATGGGGGGAGTGGACTTGATGAACTAGTCCAATTCTCACATGCCGATATGCAATTTTTTATGCGTGAACTCGAAGTGCTCACTGAATACGATTATGTCCTGTTCGACATGGGGGCCGGGGCGACCGACACATCACTTCAATTCATTGAAGGATGCGATGAGATGTTTCTCATCTTGACGCCTGAACCGACCTCGCTCATGGATGGGTACGCCTATACGAAGCTGGTGCATCGACAAAGCCCAGACTTACCGCTCGGCGTCATCGTCAATCGGGCCCAATCGGGTGAGGAAGCGCTGCAATGTTTTGAACGAATGGAAGTTGCGTGTGAGCAGTTTTTAAAGAAATCGATTCGATTCCTCGGGTATTTACCAGATGACGCCACGGTCAGACGAGCGGTCATCGCCCAAGTCCCGTTTTACCATTTGGACCGAAAAAGTGATATCAGTTGGCGGTTAGAGCGGATTTTAACGACATTGACCGGGACACCGCCGAAACCGCGTCATTTTATGGAGCGCTTGATGGGGAACTTGAAACGTCAGTGGAACCGAGTCTAACGACAGGGAGGCATTATAGATGGACGTGAACGAATACTTAGGATTGTTTTTAGATGAGTCGCAAGAACATATTCAATCGGTGAACACCCAACTGTTAAAACTTGAACAGACGGGCAGCCAAGAGGCGATTCAAGAGATTTTCCGCTCCGCGCATACGCTCAAAGGAATGTCGGCGACGATGGGTTACGAGAGTGTGGCCAACTTGACACATGAGATGGAGAGCGCGCTCGACTTGGTTCGGGCCGGTAAGAAAGAGAGCAACCAGCTATTGCTTGACACGATGTTCTCAGCAATGGAACAAATCGAAGAGATGATCGCTAATATCGAGACTGGCGGCCGAGGCGCGAACGTCGATGTCGCTGCGACGGTGTCTGCGTTCCAGTCGTTCATTGGCAGCACGCCAGAGGCGGCTCCGACGGTCGAATCCAACGTCTTCACAGCCGACCTTTATACGGATTCGGTCATCACACAAGCGAAAGAGACGGGCTTCGAGGCGTTCCAATTGCACGTGAAACTATCCGATGCCGTCGTCTTGAAAGCGGCGCGTGCCTATATGGTATTCGATCGCCTGCAAGAACTCGGCGAGGTCGTCCGGACGTTACCGGAAACCGAGGCCATCGAACAAGAGCAGTTTGAGCTATCGTTTGACGTCTTGATCGTGTCGCAAGAGACGGCCGACGTGATTGAACACGCCGTGTCCCAAGTGTCAGAAGTCGAGCACGTCCTCGTGACGGTGTATACGAGTGCATCGAGTGAACCGGAAGTCGCCGTCAGTGCCGAGACCGTCGCCGTCGCTGAAGCGAAACCGAAAGTCGAGGCGGACGAGCCGAAAGAACAGGCCGTCGCCCAGGCGAAGACGATTCGCGTCAACTTGGAACGGATTGATCGTTTAATGAACTTATTCGAAGAGTTCATTATAGACCGCGGTCGTCTCGAGCGGCTCGCCGACGAAGTCGGACAGCCTGAATTGAACGAGACGGTCGAGAAAATCAAACGCGGGACGAACGAACTCCAATCACTCGTGCTGACGCTCCGAATGATGCCGATCGAGCAAGTGTTCAACCGCTTCCCACGCATGGTACGTTCGGTCGCGAAAGACATCCATAAAAAAGTCCAGCTTGAGATCACGGGCGCGGAAACGGAACTCGATCGGACGGTCATTGATGAGATTGGCGACCCGCTCGTTCACTTGATTCGCAATGCCATCGATCACGGCATCGAACTACCAGAAGTCCGTGTCGCAGCCGGGAAACCGGAGCAAGGGAGTCTTGCACTCCGGGCTTACCATGGCGGCAACCGTGTCTTCATTGAAATCGAGGACGACGGGGCAGGGATCCATGTCGATAAAGTCCGGTCGAAAGCGCTCGAGCGCGGCGTCATCACGCCGGAAGAAGCGACGGCGATGACCGATAACGAAGTCGCTATGCTCATCTTCGCCCCAGGCTTCTCGACGGCAGATGTCGTCACCGATTTGTCTGGTCGCGGTGTCGGTCTTGACGTCGTGAAAAACAAAATCGAATCACTCGGAGGGGTCGTCACGCTCGAGACGGTCGTCGGACAAGGGACGAAATTCCAAGTCAGCCTTCCGCTCACGCTGTCCATCATCTCGGCGATGCTCGTTCAAGCCGGTGAGGAGACGTACGCCATCCCGTTGTCATCGATTCTTGAGACGACACTTCTTGACGAGGCCGACATTTTGACGGCCCATCGCGAACGTGTCTTCGATTTCCGAGGTCAGCTCGTCCCGCTCATCTATTTAAAAGAAATGTTTGCGATTGAGACGGAAACGAAGACGCAATTCCCGGTCGTCGTCGTCCGTAAAGGAAATAAACTCGTCGGCGTGGTCGTCAACGATTTGATTGGCCAACAAGAGATTGTCATGAAGCCGCTCGGTACGTATCTCGAGGGCATTCCGGCCATCTCTGGTGCGACAATACTCGGAGACGGGCGTGTCGCCTTGATTGTCGACAGCAACGATCTGTTCTAAGGAGGAAGAAGGATGGAACAAAAATGGGTAGTCTTTTCACTGGGAACGAACACATACGGGATCGATGTCCAGTCGGTCCGCTCGATTGAACGAGTACAACCGGTCACACGCGTCCCGAACGCACCGGCTCACGTCAAGGGCGTCATCAATTTGCGCGGTGTTGTCACGCCGGTCATCGACCTTCGCCTCCGCCTCGGGTATGAGGCGATTGAACCGACCGACGAGACACGGATTTTAATCGCCTCGCTCAATCAAGGCGATGCCGGTTTTATCGTCGATCGCGCCAACGAGGTCGTGGAAAGCGAGGACGTTCGTCTCGAGCCGATTCCTGAATCGAGTCGAGACATGTTGTCGGCTCATTTGACGGCGATTGCGAAAGGGGAGGACAAACTGTTCTCGCTTCTCGACGCCAATGCGTTGTTCGAGGAACAACATGCTGAGTGAGTTCGAGCAAGATTTATTGAAAGAACTTGGCAATATCGGATCAGGCCACGCAGCGACGGCATTGTCGACGCTCTTGGCCAAGCCGGTCAACATTACCGTATCCTCGGCCGAGATGGAACCGATCACGTATCTTCCGGAACGGGTCGGCGGTCCTGAGCGTCACGTGGCATCCGTGCTATTAGAGCTCGGAGGCGACATCAGCGGCATGATCCTCATCTTATTCCCGGTCGACGACGCCGAGATGATGGTCTCATCACTTATCGGGAGCGGGTTCACGTTCCAAGCGGCCGATGAACTCGGTCAGTCGGCATGGGAAGAGATTGGGAATATCATGAGCGGGGCCTACGCCCGGGCGCTCGGCGATTGGTTAAATACACCGATCCCGATTCACGTCCCGGCGACAGCGGTCGACATGGCCGGTTCGATCGTCGAATTCGTCGTCACATCGGTCCAGCCCGAAGAAGATGCGGCGCTCTATATCGATACGACGTTCCGCATCGACGGAAAAGTAAGTGCCGGACATGTGTTGTTCCTACCGACGCACGGCTCGCTCGAACGGATTAAGCAGCGGTTGATGGGCCATGGCTGAAGTACTCAAAATTGGGATTGCAGAATGGAAGCAGACGACGGCGCCGAACAAGTTGCGGACGGCCGGGCTCGGTTCGTGTGTCGGGGTTATCCTGTACGACGTCCGGCTCCAAGTCGCGGCGATGGCCCACGTCATGTTGCCGGATTCGGCGATCGCCCGCAAACATCAAACGATCGAAGTAGGGAAATATGCGGATACGGCCATCGATGCTCTCGTCGCTTCATTGAAACGGGCTGGGGCCGGTCGGTTGCAAGCAAAGATGGCCGGCGGCGCCCAAATGTTTCAATTCAAATATGAGAATGAGGCGATGCGCATCGGGGAACGAAATGCCGAGGCCGTCCGCAATGCGTTAAAGGCGCACCGGATTCCGCTCATCGCCGAGGACTGTGGCGGACATAATGGGCGGACGATTGAATTTGATGTGGCGACTTGCGTCCTCTCGATTCGAACGGTCAGCGTAGGAACAAAGGAAATTTAGGGGGGATCGACATGACGACTCAACTTACCGAGTTGTGGGATCGTTGGAATACTGACCGCGATATGGATACGGCGAATGAACTATTGACGCACTATGAGTTCCTGATCCATTATCACGTGCAACGAATGATCGTGACGCTCCCGAAGAGCGTCGAACGCGACGAATTGAAAAGTTTGGGTTACATGGGATTGTACGATGCCCTCATGAAATATGATCCAGAACACAACAACAAGTTTGACACGTACGCGGCGTTTCGGATTCGGGGCGCCATCATCGATGGACTACGGAAAATCGATTGGTTGCCGCGATCGGTGCGTGAACGGGTAAAGAAGATTGACCACGTCGCCGAACAGCTTGAACAGAAGCTGCACCGGGCTCCGACGAAAGAAGAGCTGGCGCACGCGTGCGAACTGCCGGTCTCAGAAATCGAGAAAGCGATGGCGGAAGGATACTTTGCGAACATGTTGTCAATCGATGAGGCGGTGACGCTTCAAGAGGAAGGCACGGTCATGTCCGTCACGTATTTCGACCCCGATTCCGAAAAACCGGAAGATACGCTTCTGCAGCGCGAGCTGCTCGATGTGTTGACGAACGAGATTGAGCATTTATCTGAGAAAGAACGGCTCGTCGTGTCGTTATTTTATTTCGACGAGTTGACGTTGACGGAGATCGGTGAAGTGTTGGAACTCTCGACGTCCCGCATCTCACAAATTCATTCCAAGGCGCTGAAGACGTTGAAGCTTGCGCTCGGACGTTCCTATTTAGAAGAAAAGACATCGTGAAGGAGGGATGGAGATGACCGTCGTCTATATCGGAATCGCCTGTATCGTCGCGTACGGACTGTTGATTTTGTTTCGTCAAGTCCAGGCGCTGACGGCTCGTGTCACGCTGCTCGAACAGGAGAAGCGTGAGACCGAGGCCCTCCTGTTGTCGTTCATGGAATCGATGAACGATGTCGTGAAACACCCTGCGCCATCGAGCGAGGAATCGGCTGTGGAACCTGCACTTGAGGATTCGCCGATGGAGGCACCGTCGTCCCGTGAGCGCCAACAGGCACCGCACGTCGAGGACGTTTTACTGAACCATTCGGTCCGAGAGACGGCCCGACTGCTCGGAAAAGGTGAGGGAGAAGTCGCCCTTTATGCCAAACTTCGCAAAAAGTGAGAGTTGCCGGATTGCCTGACATATGCTATAGTAATTTTCGGTGTTAAACACATCACACACGTCTCGGGATGGTATTCCTCGGTGCCGAAAGGTCGGAATACAACGATGAACGAGGCGGAGGACTTTTTTAAACCACAAGGAGGAAATTTATCATGGCAGTAATCTCAATGAAGCAATTGCTCGAAGCTGGTGTACACTTCGGTCACCAGACACGCCGTTGGAACCCAAAAATGGCGAAATACATCTTCACGGAGCGTAACGGAATCTACATCATCGACCTTCAAAAAACGGTCAAAAAAGTAGACGAAGCTTACAACTTCGTTCGTGAACTCGCGGCAGAAGGCGGAAACGTCCTCTTCGTAGGTACGAAAAAACAAGCTCAAGACACGATCAAAGAAGAAGCACTCCGTTCAGGTATGTACTTCATCAACGAGCGTTGGTTGGGTGGAACACTCACAAACTTCTCAACAATCAAAAAGCGTATCAACCGCTTGAAGCAGCTTGAGAAAATGGAAGCTGACGGTACGTTCGAAGTACTTCCTAAGAAAGAAGTCATCATCTTGAAAAAAGAAATGACACGTCTTGAGAAGTTCCTCGGCGGAATCAAGGACATGCCAGGTGTTCCTGATGCCCTCTTCATCGTTGACCCACGTAAAGAGCGTATTGCGATTGCAGAAGCTCACAAATTGAACATCCCAATCGTTGCGATTGTCGACACAAACTGTGACCCAGACGAAATCGACTACGTCATCCCAGCGAACGACGATGCGATTCGTGCGGTTAAATTGCTCACTTCTAAGATGGCAGACGCGATCATCGAAGCGAAGCAAGGCGAAGAAGAAGTAGCTGAAGAAGCAGTAGCTCCAGAAGCTGAAGCGACAGAAGCTGAGTAATCGGTCAGACAACAGGTGATAAAGGGAAAGCCTTTTATCACCTTTTTTTAGGACACGTATATGAAGCCTTAGTGCTTTTTCTTAAAAATTCGTAAGTTTTACAAGGAGGAATTTCCGATGGCAGTTACAGCAGCAATGGTAAAAGAACTTCGTGAAAAAACAGGCGCAGGTATGCTCGATTGCAAAAAAGCACTCACTGAAACAAATGGTGACATGCAAGCGGCAATCGACTTCCTTCGTGAAAAAGGGATCGCTAAAGCAGCAGCTAAAGGCGACCGCATCGCAGCAGAAGGTTTGACGGCAGTAGCGGTTGACGGCAACAAAGCTGCGCTCGTCGAAGTTAACTCAGAAACAGACTTCGTTGCGAAAAACGAGAAGTTCCAAACACTCGTTTCAGACGTGGCGAATGCAGTTCTCACTTCAGGCGCGACAACGGTTGAAGCAGCACTTGCTTCTGAGTTCGTAGCAGGTAAAACACTTGAAACGCACATCCAAGAAGAAGCTTCGACAATCGGAGAGAAAATCTCACTCCGTCGTATCGCAGTTCTTGAAAAAGCTGACGATGCAGTCTTCGGCACGTACCTTCACATGGGTGGACGTATCGGTTCGATCGTCATCATCGACGGGACAACAGACGAGACAGTTGCGAAAGACGTTGCGATGCACGTCGCAGCAGCACGCCCACTTTACGCGACACGCGACGAAGTATCGGCTGAAGAAGCAGACCGTGAGAAGAAAGTCTTGACTGAGCAAGCCCTCAACGAAGGCAAGCCTGCTAACATCGTCGAGAAGATGATCGCGGGACGTATGAACAAGTACTTCGAGGAAATCTGCCTCGTCGACCAAACATTCGTTAAAGACGCTGACTTCAAAGTTGGGAAATACGTAGAGTCTAAAGGCGGCCGTGTCAACTCATTCGTACGTTTCGAAGTTGGAGAAGGTATGGAAAAACGCGAAGAAAACTTTGCTGAAGAAGTAATGAACCAACTTAAAAAATAATCTGCATCACCCGTGATGCAATCAAAATTGGGAACACGTCTGTATAACCTTGAGTTAGTTCGTTAAGGGAGCGTGTTCCCTTTTTTCAAGCAAGAGGAGGCAAAGTATGGAACCGAAATATAAGCGAATTGTGTTAAAATTGAGTGGAGAAGCGCTCGCAGGAGATCAAGGGTACGGGATTGACCCGGCCATCGTCAACTCGATCTCTGGACAAATCAAAGAGTTGGTCGCCTTGGGCGTTGAAGTAGCCGTCGTCGTCGGAGCCGGAAACATCTGGCGCGGGAAGACGGGCAGCGAACTCGGCATGGACCGGGCGAATGCCGATTATATGGGCATGCTTGCCACGGTGTTGAACTCGCTCGCACTTCAAGATAGCCTTGAATCGAACGGTGTCCAGACGCGCGTCCAAACCTCAATCGAAATGCGCCAAGTGGCTGAACCGTACATCCGTCGTCGGGCGATGCGTCACCTTGAAAAAGGTCGAGTCGTCATCTTCGCGGCAGGGACGGGGAACCCGTACTTCTCAACAGATACGACAGCAGCACTCCGCGCAGCGGAAATTGAAGCTGATGTCATCCTGATGGGTAAAAACAACGTCGATGGTGTCTATTCGGCGGATCCGAAACTCGTTCCGGATGCGGTCAAATACGACACGCTCACGTACTTGGACGTCTTAAAAGACGGACTCCAAGTGATGGATTCGACAGCCACATCACTATGTATGGACAACCATATCCCACTGATTGTATTCTCATTGCTTGAAGAAGGAAACATCAAACGTGTCGTACTCGGGGAACATATCGGGACGGTAGTAGGAGGAATCAATTCATGAGTGTTAATGACGTATTGAAAACTGCTGAAGAAAAGATGGAGAAAGCCCATTCTGCCTTGAAACGTGATTTCGGGACACTTCGTACGGGACGCGCGAGCGCGTCAATCTTGGACCCGGTCCAAGTCGACTACTACGGCGTACCGACTCCGCTCAACCAAGTGGCGAACATCAACACTCCGGAAGCGCGTCTACTCTTGATTCAACCATGGGACAAATCGATGGTGTCAGATGTCGAGAAAGCGATTCAAAAAGCCGACCTCGGCCTCTCGCCGTCTTCTGATGGGACGGTCATTCGTCTCGCGATCCCAGCTTTGACAGAAGAGCGCCGCAAAGAGCTCGTGAAGGTGACGAAAAAATATGCGGAAGAAGCGAAAGTAGCTGTCCGTAACGTTCGTCGTGACGCGAATGAAAACTTGAAGAAGCTTGAAAAAGATGGGGACTTGACTGAGGACGACCTTCGCGGTTACGCGGATGACGTTCAATCGTTAACGGATTCGTACATCAAAAAGATTGATGAATCTGCAGCGACGAAAGAAAAAGAAATCATGGAAGTGTAATCACGGAAGTGGTATACCAAAAAGCTGTGTGGGGACCCTTTTACTGAGAGGGTCCCTCTTTCATACAATCAGGAGGATAGAGTATGTTTAAATGGGTGAATCCTAAAACAAAAACCGAGGCGGAACTGAGCATTCCCGAACACGTCGCCATCATCATGGACGGCAACGGCCGTTGGGCGAAGAAGCGTGGGCTCCCTCGCATCATGGGTCACCGGGAAGGGATGAAGTCGGTCCGGGAAGCGGTGCGCACCGCCCAAGAACTCGGCATCCGTTCATTGACGCTGTATGCGTTCTCGACGGAGAACTGGACGCGTCCTGAAGAAGAAGTCAACTTCTTGATGAAATTGCCGAAGCAATTTTTAGAGACGGATTTAAAAGAATTGGATGAACAGAACGTTCGCGTGCTCGTCGCAGGCGATGTGACAAAACTGCCACGCGGGACGCGAGAAGCGGTCGATGAGGCACGGACACGGACGGCGACGAATACGGGGCTTGATCTCGTCTTTGCGCTCAACTATGGCGGACGTGATGAACTCGTTCAAGCGATGAAACAAATCGCGAGTGATGTAGCGCACGGTACGATTCAACCGGACGAGATCGATGACGTCATGATTGGTGAGCGTCTCATGACGAACATGCAAGACGTTGATTTGATTATCCGCACGAGTGGGGAACAGCGCCTCTCGAACTTCTTGCTCTGGCAAGGGGCTTACGCTGAACTACATTTCACGGACGTGTTATGGCCTGAGTTTAAACGGGACCATTTCGTCGAGGCGATTGAAGCGTATAACGCGCGGACTCGCCGGTTTGGCGGGGTGTGACATGAAAACACGAATCATTACCGGTCTCTGGGCCGGCGCCATCTTTGTCACGTTGATTGCCCTAGGCGGTAGCCCGTTCGTCATCTTGATGGGCGTGGTCGCCTTAATCGGATTGAGCGAGTTCACGTTGATGCGCAACCATAAATTGATGGCGTTCCCGTTTCTCGTGACGTCACTTCTCGTGGCATTCCCATTCATCTTGTTGTTGCTCGAACGCCGACTCGTCCTCGAGGAACTGCCGATGTCGACGACGCAATGGATGGTGCTCGGATTGATGCTCCTCTTGTTTTGGACGGTTGTCACGAAAAACCGTTTTACGTATGAGGATGCGAGTTTTTATTTCGTCTCGGCCGTCTATCTCGTCGTCGGGTTCTCGAGTTTCGCACTCGTCCGTTTGTCAGAAGACGGGCTCGTCAAAGTGTTGCTCGTCTTGTTCATGATTTGGGCGACCGATTCCGGTGCCTATTTCACAGGGAAAGCGATCGGAAAGACGAAACTGTGGCCGTCCATCAGCCCGAATAAGACGATTGAAGGTGCCATCGGCGGCATCATATCGGCGATCGTCCTCGGTATCATCTACGTGCTCATCGAGCCGGTGTTGCCGATTCTCGAGGTGTTGGTGCTCGCGGTCGTCGTATCAGTCGTCGGTCAACTCGGGGATTTGGTACAATCAGCATACAAGCGTCAATATAATGTGAAAGATTCCGGTCATCTGTTACCGGGACACGGTGGGATTTTAGACCGGTTTGATAGTATGATCGCGGTATTCACCGTCATTTGGGTATTTAATTTGTTATAAAAGAGGAGTGTCAAGATGAAGCGAATCAGCTTAATCGGGGCGACTGGATCGATTGGCGTACAAACATGCGACGTCATCGAACAGCACCCCGACTTGTTTGAACTTGAGGCATATGCGTTCGGATCGAACGTAGACGTGGCGGAAGAATGGATCAATCGCCTGCGGCCGAAATACGTATCCGCTAAAAATATCGAGGTACTCGAACAGCTCAAGCCACGCCTTACATATGAACCACTCTTTTTCATCGGACTGGAAGGGTTGATTGCATGTGCGACCGCTGAAAGGACCGATGTCGTCGTGACGGCAGTCGTCGGCGCCGTCGGGCTTGAACCGACCCTTGCCGCCATCGAAGCGGGGAAAGACATCGCGCTCGCGAACAAAGAGACGCTCGTCACGGCAGGACACCTTGTCACCGAGGCAGTCAAAAAACACGGTGTTAGCCTGCTCCCGGTCGACAGCGAACATTCGGCCATCTATCAATGCTTGAACGGCGAACGCCGCGAGGACGTCTCGAAAATCATCTTGACGGCTTCAGGCGGAAGTTTCCGTGACAAGTCGCGGGAAGAGCTTGAAGGGGTGACCGTCGCGGAGGCGCTGGCGCACCCGAACTGGTCGATGGGGGCCAAAATCACAATCGATTCGGCTACGATGTTCAATAAAGGACTCGAAGTCATCGAAGCGCACTGGTTGTTCGATATCGATTATAATGATATTGAAGTGGTGCTCCATCGCGAGTCGATCATCCACTCGATGGTCGAATTCAAAGATGCCGCTGTCATGGCGCAACTTGGGAACCCCGATATGCGAGGTCCGATTCTCTATGCGTTATCGGCTCCGAAACGTCTTGAAATCGAAGGGAACAAGCGGTTAAACTTGAGAGAAATCGGAACGCTGCACTTCGCGGAAGCAGATTTGACACGTTATCCGGCGTTACGCCTCGCTTATGAGGCCGGGCGCGCCGGCGGTTCGATGCCGACCGTGCTCAATGCGGCTAACGAGGCGGCCGTCGAGCTGTTCTTGAACGGGGAGATCGCATTCCTCGATATCGAACGCATCGTCGAGCAAGCGATGGAGACACATACGGTAATTGCAGAACCGACGCTCGAGGAGATTCTTCAAATCGACCGAGCGGTTCGAGAACAAATTCAGCAAGGAAAGTGAAGGTGGGGAATAGACAATGACGACTTTTATCGCCATCGTTTTGATGTTTGGGGTACTCATTTCGGTTCATGAATGGGGACACCTCGTCATGGCGAAACGGGCAGGGATTCTCTGTCATGAATTTGCAATCGGGTTTGGACCGAAAATCCTCTCATTCCGAAAAAATGAGACGCTGTATACGATTCGACTATTGCCAATCGGCGGTTATGTCAAAATGGCCGGGGAAGATTTTGAGCCGATCGAAGTGAAGGCTGGGCAACACGTCGGATTGCGTCTAACGAGTGCTGGGACGGTCGATCGCGTCTATTTCCAACCGGACCAGGCCCAAGACGTTCATATCGTCGGGACGGTCGACAAGTTTGACTCGGTCCGCGAATTGAAAGTACAACTGCTCGTCGATGATGAGGTCCGTGTCTATTCGCTCGAGCGGGACACACTTCTCGTCGACCAAGGCATGGAGATTCAAATCGCGCCTTACGACCGCACGTTCGGAGCCCAGTCTGTCTGGAAACGGGTGCTTGCAATTGCAGCCGGTCCGGCGATGAACTTCGTCCTTGCCTTCCTCCTCCTCGTCATCGTCGGTCTCGTCCAAGGGACACCGACGGACGATGGTCAAATCGGTACGGTCCAACCGGACTCGGCCGCTGATCAAGCTGGACTCGTCGCAGGCGACGAGATCGTCTCAATCGAAGGTCAACCGATTGACAACTGGCTCGATTTGCGGACGGTATTGGCGGATCGTGCCGACACGCCGACCGAAGTGACGTATATTCGTGACGACGTCGAGCAAACGGTGACGATTACGCCGCAAGCGGTCGAACAAAATGGGGAGACGGTCGGGATTTTAGGCGTGACGAACGCGCTCGAACGTTCACCGGCCAAAGCTTTTACAACCGGGGCCGAGACGACGTGGACGATGTCGACGCTGATCTTCTCCGCGGTCGGTGACTTGGTGACGGGCCAGGTCGGCGTCGATCAGTTGGCCGGTCCGGTCGGGATCGTCCGCATGACCGACGAAGTGGCAGCGAGCGGATTCATCATGCTCCTCAACTGGACGGCACTTCTATCCGTCAACTTGGCCATTTTCAACTTGTTGCCGCTCCCGGCGCTCGATGGGGGACGACTCATCTTCCTCTTGTTCGAAGCGGTGCGCGGACGACCGATTGATCCGAAAAAGGAAGGATTTGTCCACTTTATCGGTTTCGCTTTGCTCATGCTGCTCATGTTGATTGTCACCTGGAATGATATCCAGTCATTCTTTAAATAATAAGATCTAATCGAGTTACAGAAGGGAAACGTTGATACCTATGAAACAATCGAGACTGTTCATGCCTACATTACGAGAAGTACCGGCCGATGCGGAAGCCATCAGCCATCAGCTTCTCGTCCGTGGGGGCTTCATGCGCCAAAACGCCGCTGGGATTTATTCATATCTCCCGCTCGGCCATCGCGTATTGCACAATATCCAAACGATTATCCGCGAAGAGATGAACCGGGCCGGAGCGCAAGAGTTGCTCATGCCTGCGATTCAACCGGCTGAACTATGGGAAGAAACGGGACGCTGGGGCATTTATGGTCCAGAATTGATGCGATTGACGGACCGTCATGACCGTCGTTTCGCACTCGGTGCGACCCATGAGGAACTCATTACGTCAATCGTGCGCGATGAACTCAATTCGTATAAAAAGCTACCGGTCAACTTGTACCAGATTCAAACGAAGTATCGCGACGAACGTCGTCCGCGTTTCGGATTGCTCCGGGGCCGTGAGTTCTTGATGAAAGACTCGTACTCGTTCCATGCGACGCAAGACGACTTGGACGAAGAGTATACGAATATGTATAACGCCTATTCACGCATCTTTGACCGCATCGGCTTGAAATATCGTCCGGTCGTAGCTGATTCAGGCGCCATCGGCGGGAAAGATACACATGAGTTCCAAGCGCTCGCCGAAATCGGTGAAGATACGATCGTATATACAGATTCATCAACTTATGCGGCGAACATCGAGATGGCTGAAACGCTCGACCGCTATGACATGCAAGCGGCCGACGTGCTCGCACTCGACAAGGTCGACACGAAGGACAATAAGACGATTGAAGATGTGGCGCGTTTCTTGAACGTCGATCCGAAGACGACGATCAAATCGGTTCTCTTCAACGTCGATGGCGAGACGGTCATGGCCATCGTTCGAGGTGATCACGAGGCGAACGACGTCAAAGTGAAGAACGCTCTCGGTGGACTCGACATCCAAATGGAAGAAGAAGCGACGATTATCGACTTGTTCGGCTGTGAGCCGGGCACGCTCGGACCGATTCATTCACCGGTCAAAGTCGTGGCTGATTACGCCGTCAAATATTTGGTCGACGCGGTATGTGGCGCCAACGAGGCGAACACCCATTATACGCACGTCAACGCCGAACGCGACTTGTCGCATTTGACGTATCACGACCTCCGTTTCGTCGTCGAAGGCGACATGGCACCTGACGAGTCGGGTCCGGTCCGGTTCGCCCGCGGGATTGAAGTCGGACAAGTGTTTAAGCTCGGCACGCGCTATTCAGAAGCGATGGGCGCGACGTTCTTGAACGAAGAAGGTCGGGCCGAACCGCTCATCATGGGCTGTTACGGCATCGGCGTCTCGCGGACATTGTCGGCCGTCATCGAGCAACATCATGACGATCGCGGAATCGTCTGGCCGAAGAGCGTCGCTCCGTTCGATGTGCATTTGATTGCCATCAACACGAAAGACGAGGCGCAAGTCGAACTCGCGAACCGTTTATACGATGAGCTGTCATCGACGTACGATGTGTTGTATGATGACCGTAAAGAACGGGCTGGCGTCAAGTTTGCCGATGCTGATTTGATCGGTCTTCCGATTCGTATCAACGTCGGGAAAAAAGCGAGCGAAGGAATCGTCGAAGTGAAAGTACGTGCCACTGGCGAAGTCCTCGAGACGACAGTCGATGAGTTGCCACGTGTCATCACGACGCAACTGAACGAAGCCAAATGATCGATGAAGGTGACGGTTTCTTGCCGTCACCTTCATTTTTCGACATTGAATGATAAAAGGGGGGACTTCTTACCCGTGGAAGCTAATCAAAAAATGCAATTGCTCTTGGGTGACCTCGGCATCACGACCGAAACGGATCAGTTCGACGGAGCAGAGTTATCACGACTCGTCGTCAACAAGCAACGTCGGACGTGGACGTTTTATTTCCAATTACAACACGTGTTGCCGTATGAGGTGTACCAACTGTTCATGAGCCGACTCGAGAGTCGTTATGCGACGTTCGCGGACGAGGTATATGCGCGGTTCACGACGACGTCAGGTGGGGGCGAACAGGACTATATCGACTATTGGCCCCGGATCGTCAGTGAGCTGAGTCAAGTGTCAGGCGCGATGCGCAGTTATTTCGCATCGGTCTCACCGCGCTTCGAGCAGAACAAATTGCTCATCCCGGTGCGCTCGGCCCCTGAGGCGAACTATGTCGATAAAGAGCTATGCCAAGAAGTCCAAGCGCTCTACAGCGCCTACGGCTTTATGAAAAAACCATGCCAAGCGCTGTTCTCAGAAAATGAAGAAGCGAACCAAGCGTTGCGCGAACAAGTCGTCCAAGAAGATTTGGAACAGGCGAAGCTCGCACTAGCGGCGCAGTTCGCCAAGTCGACCGAGACGAACGATGAGCCGGTCACTGAAGTGCGGATGGGTGCCTTGATTAAAGACGAGATTGTCCCAATCAAGACGATTATCGAAGAAGAACGACGCGTCGCCATCCGTGGCCTCGTCTTCTCGGCCGAACGGAAAGAACTGAAGAGCGGGAAGAAACTGTTCACGTTCAAGATGACGGACTATACCGATTCACTCATCGTCAAAGTGTTCGCGCGCGATGATGACGATGACCGTATGCTAAGTGCCGTCAAAAAAGGCATGTGGATTCAAGCGGCCGGTCGGGTCGAGGATGACAGTTTCATGCGCGAACTGTGCATGATGGCGTCACAACTGCAAGAAGTGAAAGTCGAACCGGTCCGGGACGAATGGGCCGGTGAGAAACGTGTCGAATTGCACGCGCACACGCAGATGAGCCAGATGGACGCGGTCACGAACGTGTCGGCACTGGTCGCACGAGCAGCGAAATGGGGCCACCGTGCCATCGCCATCACGGACCATGCCGGTGTCCAGTCGTTCCCAGAAGCCTATTACGCCGGGAAAAAGAATGACATTAAAGTACTGTTCGGGGTCGAGGCGAACGTCGTCAATGACGGCGTACCGGTCGCTTATCATCCGACCGACGTCCCGCTCGACGATGCGACGTATGTCGTCTTCGACGTCGAGACGACGGGACTTTCGGCCGTCTACAATAAAATCATCGAGCTCGCGGGCGTCAAAATCAAGGACGGAGAGATTATCGACCGCTTCGAGGCGTTCGCCGATCCGAAGCATCCGCTCTCGGCCACGACGATCGAACTGACGGGTATCACCGATGACATGGTCCATGGCCAACCCGATCCGGAAGTCATCGCCAAGCAGTTCGTCGATTGGTGCGGGGACGGCATTCTCGTCGCCCATAACGCATCGTTTGACATGGGCTTCCTTGAGGCGACACTCCGGAGCGGTGGGCACGAGCCGGATGACTATCCGGTCATCGACACGCTCGAGCTCGCCCGGACGATTTTACCGACACTCAAGAACCACCGTCTCAACACGCTCGCGAAGCGATTCGATATCGAGTTGACGCAACATCACCGCGCCATCTATGATGCCGAGGCGACGGCGTATTTGCTCATGAAGCTACTCGAGCTCGCCAAACAGATGTTTGAGATGGAAACGCATCGCTCGCTGAACGCGAAAGTCGGGAGCGACGTCTCGAAGATTCGTCCGTTCCATGCGACAATTTATGCGAAAACGAAAAAACCGGGACTCCGGAACTTATACGAACTGATTTCTTTGTCGCACATTGACTACTTGTTCCGGATGGCACGCATGCCGCGCTCGGAGATTATCAAGCGCCGTGAGGGCCTCTTGATCGGTTCGGCGTGCGACAACGGCGAGATTTTCGATGCCGCCCTGAACAAGTCTGACGAAGAACTTGAGAAGATGATGGCGTTTTACGATTTCATCGAGATTCACCCGCCGGCGCTCTATATGCACCTCATCGATAAAGAGATCGTCGCCAACGAACTCGAGTTGCGTGAAATCATCAAACGGATCATTCGTGTCGCTGATCAGGCCGGACTGCCTGTCTGTGCGACCGGCAACGTCCACTATCTCGACCGGACGGACCGCTCGTATCGGGAGATTTTGATTCGAACGCAAGGTGGCGCTAACTTCATCAACACGCGGAAAGAACTGCCGCACGCCCATTTCCGGACGACGAAAGAGATGATGGAGGACTTCAAATTCCTCGGGGACGAGCTCGCCCGTGAAATCGTCATCACGAACCCGAACGCAATCGCCGATCAAATCGAGTCGATTCAAATCATCCCGGACGACTTGTATACGCCGAAGATTGAAGGGGCCGACGATGAAGTCCGGAATATGAGTTATGATATGGCCCGTTCGATTTATGGAGAACAACTGCCGGAAATCGTCGAGGCTCGGCTCGAGAAAGAGTTGAAGTCGATTATCGGTCACGGGTTTGCGGTCATTTATTTAATCTCGCATAAACTCGTGAAGAAATCGCTCGATGACGGCTATCTCGTTGGGTCACGTGGTTCAGTTGGATCGAGTTTCGTTGCGACGATGACCGAAATCACCGAGGTCAATCCGCTGCCACCGCATTACGTCTGTCCGAAGTGTCAACATTCCCACTTCTTCGACGACGGATCGGTCGGGTCCGGGTATGACCTTCCCGACAAGCAATGTCCGGAGTGTGGGACTTGGTATACGAAGGACGGGCACGATATCCCGTTCGAGACGTTCCTTGGTTTCAAAGGGGACAAAGTGCCGGATATCGATTTGAACTTCTCGGGTGAATATCAACCGCACGCCCACGCCTACACGAAAGTGTTGTTCGGTGAAGAGTATGTGTATCGTGCCGGTACAATCGGGACGATTGCCGATAAGACGGCGTACGGGTACGTGAAAGGCTATGCGACCGAGAACGATAAGATTTATCGGAATGCCGAGGTCGACCGGCTCGTCTCGGGTGTCACCGGCGTCAAACGGACGTCCGGGCAACACCCGGGGGGGATTATCGTCGTCCCGGACTATATGGACATCGCCGAAATCTCGCCAATCCAATATCCGGCCGATGATAAGTCGTCCGAATGGAAGACGACCCACTTCGACTTCCACTCGATTCATGACAACTTGCTCAAACTCGATATTCTCGGTCACGATGATCCGACCGCCATCCGGATGCTCCAAGATTTGTCCGGTATCGATCCGAAGACGATTCCGACGGACGACCCGACGGTCATGAAAATCTTTTCGTCGCCGGAAGTACTCGGTGTCACGCCGGAACAAATCGAATCGAAGACGGGTACGCTAGGGATTCCAGAGTTCGGAACGAAGTTCGTCCGGCAGATGCTCGAAGAGACGAAACCGTCGACGTTCTCCGAACTCGTTCAAATTTCGGGACTGTCTCACGGGACAGATGTCTGGATTGGGAACGCGAACGAACTCATCTATAACGGGACGTGTGAATTGAAAGACGTCATCGGTTGTCGTGATGACATCATGGTCTACTTGATTTATGCGGGCCTCGAACCGTCATTCGCTTTCAAAATCATGGAGTCGGTACGGAAAGGGAAAGGCTTGTCGGAAGACATGGAGACGGAGATGCGGGCCAATGATGTCCCGGAATGGTACATCTCGTCTTGTAAGAAAATCAAGTATATGTTCCCGAAAGCGCACGCCACAGCGTACGTGCTCATGGCCGTCCGGATTGCCTACTTCAAAGTGCATCATCCGATTCTATATTACGCGACGTACTTCACGGTCCGGGCCGGCGACTTCGATTTGTCGGCGATGATTAAAGGGTCACAGGCCGTGCGTAAAGCGATGTCGGATATCCGTGAAAAAGGATTTGAAGCCACGGCGAAAGACAAAGGTCTCCACACCGTGCTCGAGCTCGCACTCGAGATGTTAGAGCGCGGCATGAAGTTCCAGAACATCGATTTGTACCGTTCGAGCGCGACCGAGTTCTTGATTGAAGGAAACACGCTCATCCCGCCGTTCAATGCGGTCGATGGTCTCGGTACGAATGCGGCGAAAGCGATTGTCGATGCACGTGCCGAAGGACAGTTTTTATCGAAAGAAGACTTGCGCAAACGGGCCAAGTTGTCGAAGACGATCGTCGAGACGCTCGATACGATGAAATGTCTCGAAGGCCTCCCGGATGAGAACCAACTCTCGTTCTTTGATTTTGGGGTGTAAGTTGCGAAAAACCGGGAAAATATGATATATTGGTATCGAACAATGTTGGATACTACGACGGAAAGGAGTAGGGAACCCTACTCCTTTCTTGTATGTAAAAGCCAGAAGGAGGGATGAGAGTGTCCAAAATAACAGAAGTCGTCGAAGCGATCGCGTTGCCGATCGTGGAGCGTGAGAACATGGAATTGGTCGATGTCGAATTCGTGAAAGAAGGGCCAGACTGGTTCTTGCGCGTCTATATCGACAAGCCGGGGGGCGTCGATTTAGATGATTGCGTCAACATCAACGAACAACTCTCGGAAAAACTAAACGATAGCGATCCGATCGAACAAGCCTATTATCTTGACGTCTCGAGTCCCGGTGCCGAACGACCGCTGAAGAAGCCGACCGACTTTGAACGCGCGATTGGAAAAAACGTCTATATCAAGACGTTTGCCCCGATTGAAGGTGCCAAAGAGTTCGAAGGGATTTTGACGGAATATGACGGCGAGACCGCCATCGTCGAGACACGCATCAAGACAAGAAAAAAAGCGATATCGCTACCGGTAGACAAAATTGCACAAGCCCGCCTAGCGGTCACATTTAGTTAAGGAGAGGTAAAGATGGGGCCACAATTACTCACAACAATCGAACAGATTGCTAACGAAAAAGGAATCGAGAAGGAGATTATCATCGATGCACTTGAGCAGGCGCTCATTTCGGCATACCGCCGAAACGTCGCCAACCCGAATGAAAACGTAAAAGTTGAATTCGACCAAGTGACCGGTGATATTCGCGTCTTCGCACTTCTCGAAGTCGTTGAACGTCTCTCGCATCCCGAGCAACAATTGTCGCTCGAAGAAGCGCATGAGATTGACCCGAACTATGAGTTAGGGGATTTCCATAAAGAAGAAGTCACACCGAGCGACTTCGGTCGCGTCGCGGCGATGACCGCCAAACAAGTCGTCACGCAAAAGATGCGGGAAGCCGAGCGCGAGCGCATCTATAATCATTTCGTCGATAAAGAAGACGAGATCATGACGGGGATTGTGGAACGGTTCGACCCACGCAACTTGTATATCGGTCTTGAAAACAATATCGAAGCGGTGCTCACACCGAACGAGCAGATGCCGAATGAATCGTACCAGATTCATGACCGCATCAAGGTGTATGTCACAAAAGTCGATTCGACGACGAAAGGGTCTGGAGCAGCCATTCAAGTCTCGCGGACGCATCCAGGTCTGTTGCGTCGCCTGTTCGAGCTCGAAGTGCCAGAAATCGCGAGCGGAACGGTCGACGTCATGTCGGTCTCACGCGAAGCGGGTGATCGCTCGAAGATTGCTGTTCATTCAGACATCGTCGATCCAGTCGGTGCTTGTGTCGGTCCGAAAGGGCAACGGGTCCAAACAATCGTCGATGAGCTCAACGGTGAGAAAATCGATATCGTTCGTTGGTCGAACGACCCAAAAGAGTTCGTGAAAAACGCACTCAGCCCGGCTCAAGTCGTTGACGTGTACGTCAATGAACCGAATAAATCGACGACGGTCGTCGTGCCAGACTATCAATTGTCACTCGCCATCGGGAAACGTGGTCAAAACGCCCGTCTTGCCGCTAAGTTGACGGGATGGAAAATTGATATCAAGAGCGAGACCGATGCAGAAGGCATGGACTTGTATGATACGTACGCCGAAAAAGTTGAACCGGAGCCAGAAATTGTTCACAATGAAGTGGAACAGACTGACTCGGTTGACGTCGCCCTCGAGCCGACAACGGTGAAAGAAGAGGAATGACCATGAAGCAAAAGAAACTTCCTTTGCGCAAATGTGTGGTCACGCAAGAAATGTTACCGAAACAAGCGTTGATTCGTGTCGTTCGGACGCCGGAAGGTGACGTCGTCATCGATATGTCCGGTAAATTGAACGGACGTGGTGCGTATTTGTCGAAAGATGCGGATGTGATTCGTTTAGCAGAGAAAAAACGGACACTCGATCATCATTTAAAAGTCAAGACGAGTGACGCGCTTTATGAGCAGCTGCTTCAAGCTGTCACAGGAGCCGAATCATGAGTCAGTGGGAATCATTGTTAGGCCTTGCCGCACGTGCGAGGAAAGTAACGATGGGAGAAGAGTTTGTGTTGAAGGATGTGCGAGCTGGCCGAGCCAAGCTTGTCATCCTTGCCGGAGATGCAGGAGCGTCTACGAGAAAACGGGTTACCGACAAATGTACATCGTATGGTGTTCCATTGATTGAAGTGAGCGACCGATATACGATCGGGGCTGCTTTAGGTAAAGACATGCGAGTCGTCGTGTCTGTGACAGAATCCGGATTTGCGAACAAGCTTAAGCAACTTCTCTCTTAACTATTAACGGAGGTGGATGCTTTGGGAAAACGCGTCTATGAATTTGCAAAAGAACAGAATGTAACAAGTAAACAAGTCATTACTCAGCTCGAGAAAATGAACAAGCCAGTGAAAAACCACATGGCTGTCTTAGATGAGGAGTCGGTCAAGCAACTCGACCGTGTCTTCAATCCTGAGAAATACCGTTCGGCTGACAAGCAAGAAAAGCCAGCTGCATCGAAACCAGCTGAAACGAAGTCTGCCGAGTCAAAACCGGCTGACGCGAAGCCTGCTGCCAAGCAAGAAGCACCGAAAGCACGCCCACAAGCGTCTAGCGGTCAAAGCAACCAAGCTGGCAACCGTGGTGGCAACCGTTTCGGCAACAACCGCAACGACAACCGCAACAAAAAGCGCGGTGGTAAATTCAAAGGCAAGCCTGCGAAAGCAGCTGTGCCGTTAGAAGCGGATCCAAATTCGAAAACGAGTCAGCGTAAAGCAGCTCGTTTAGCGCAAGAGTCTGAAATGGGCAACGTCATCAAGTACGATGATGTCCTCAGCGTATCGGACCTCGCTGCGAAGATGGATAAAAAGCCAAACGAAATCATCATGAAGTTGATGGGTCTTGGTGTCATGGCGACAATCAACCAAACACTTGATGACGAGACGATTGAGTTGCTTGCAACTGAATTCGGTTATGAAGTTGAGAAAGAAGTACTCATCGATGAGACGGACTTTGAAGAAGTAGAAATCGACTTCTCTGAGTATGAGCTTGTTGAGCGTCCAGCTGTCGTCACAATCATGGGTCACGTCGACCACGGTAAGACAACACTTCTTGACTCGATCCGCAACACGAAAGTCGTTGCTGGTGAAGCCGGAGGAATCACGCAGCACATCGGTGCTTATCAAGTTGAAGTCAACGATAAAAAGATCACGTTCCTCGACACACCAGGTCACGCCGCCTTTACGACGATGCGTGCTCGTGGAGCCGAAGTGACGGATATCGCGATTATCGTTGTCGCAGCGGATGACGGCGTCATGCCACAGACAGAAGAAGCCATCTCACATGCGAAAGCGGCTAACGTGCCGATTATCGTCGCTGTGAACAAAATGGATAAAGAAGGCGCAAACCCTGACCGCGTCAAACAAGAATTGACAGAGTTCGGTCTTGTACCGGAAGAGTGGGGCGGCGAAACGATTTTCGTACCGATTTCAGCTTTGAAAGACGAAGGAATCGATGAGTTGCTCGAGATGATCTTGCTCGTTTCTGAAGTCGAAGAGTACAAGTCGACGCCTAAAATGCCAGCTCGCGGTTCGGTCATCGAAGCGAAGCTCGACAAAGGTCGCGGTCCTGTCGCCACGCTTCTCGTTCAACACGGGACACTCCGAATTGGTGACTCAATCGTCGTCGGTAGCACGTTTGGACGCGTCCGGGCCATGGTCAACGATATCGGTCGTCGTGTGAAAGAAGTTGGTCCATCGACACCAATCGAAATTACAGGATTGAACGATGTCCCACAAGCGGGTGACCAGTTCATCGTGTTTGAAGATGAGAAGAAAGCACGTGCAATCGGAGAAAAACGTTACCAACGTTACCTCGAATCACAGCGTCGCGAATCGGCTAAAGTTAGTCTTGATGACTTGTTCAGTCGCATTCAAGAAGGCGAAGTCAAAGATTTGAACGTCATTATCAAAGCAGACGTTCAAGGTTCGGCTGAAGCACTCGCTGGTTCACTCCGTAAAATCGACGTCGCAGGCGTTAAAATCAACATCGTCCACCAAGGTGTCGGTGCCATCACAGAAGGTGACGTCATTCTCGCTTCGGCGGCAAATGCGATCATCATCGGATTCAACGTTCGCCCAGATGGTAACGCCCGGTCGATGGCCGAGCAAGAGCATGTTGAAATGCGTCTGCACCGCATCATCTATAACGCAATCGATGAAATCGAGAGCGCGATGAAAGGGATGCTCGACCCTGAGTTCGTTGAAGAAATCACAGGACAAGTTGAAGTCCGTGACGTCTTTAAAGTCTCGAAAGTCGGTACGATTGCCGGCTGTTACGTCACAGAAGGTAAAATCTCACGCGACGCCGGCGTCCGCATCATCCGTAACGGGATTGTTGTGTACGAAGGAAAACTCGATACGCTTCGCCGCTTCAAAGACGACGTTAAAGAAGTCGCGGCAGGATACGAGTGTGGGATTAAAGTAGAGAAGTTCGACGATATTAAAGTGGAGGACGTCATCGAGGCGTTCATCATGAAAGAAGTCGAACGTAAATAAAGCGAGGAGGGAACACGTATGAACATTCGTGCCCAACGCGTCGCAGAGCAGATGCGTAAAGAGATTACAGATATCTTGCTCCGTGAAGTCAACGACCCACGTACGAAGAACGCTACAATCACGAGCGTTGATGTGACGGGAGATTTGCAGCAAGCGACAGCCTACTACACGGTGCTCGGAGACGACGCCACGGTGAAGGCTGAAACGCAAGCTGGTCTTGATAAGGCGAGCGCATTTATTCGCCGCGAGATCGGAAGCCGCATCCGTCTTCGGAAAACGCCAGAATTGTCGTTCGAATACGATTCATCGGTCGCATATGGTAGCCATATCGATTCATTGATTCGTGACTTAAATCGGAACGACCAATAAATTGAAGGGGGGACTCGCGTCTCCCCTTTTTTGATGGGAGGAATTCAGATGGAACCAACTGGCGTATTGATTTTAGATAAAGACAGCGGCATGACGAGCCACGACTGTGTGTTCAAGCTCCGTAAATTGTTCCAAACGAAAAAAGTCGGACATACCGGCACGCTTGACCCGGAAGTGACCGGTGTCCTACCGATTTGCCTCGGACGGGCGACAAAGCTGTCTCGTTTTCTGACCGATGAAGGCAAACGGTACGCCGCCGAGATTACAATCGGAACAGCGACGATGACGGAGGACGCCCATGGCGAGGTCGTCGAGACGCGCGAGGTCGGTCCCGAGGCGTTCACCGCTGCGGAGATCGATCGTGTCCTTGAGAAGCTGACAGGAAAAATCGAGCAAATCCCGCCTTACTTCTCTGCTGTCAAAGTGAACGGTAAGAAATTGTATGAATACGCCCGAAAAGGTCAGACGGTGGACCGACCGCGCCGCATCGTCGAGATTCATCGCCTCGTCCGGACGAATGAGCCGGTCATCGAAGACGGTGTCTGCCGTTTCCGTGTCGACGTCGAGTGTGGCAAAGGGACGTTCATCCGGACGCTCGCCGTTCAAATCGGGGAGCTGCTCGGCTATCCGGCCCATATGAGCGACTTGCGGCGGACCCGGTCTGGTTCGTTTGAGGAAACGGCCGCCGTCACGTTACAGCAACTGGCCGACCTCGAGACGGTCGAGGAACGAATGAACCACCTCATCCCGCTCGAAGAGGTCATCAAACGTTGGCCGGCCATGACGATTCCAGCCAATCGAGAACGGTATATTCGAAACGGAGGTCGTTTGAACGACGTCTCGCTCGAATTTGAACTGTTTACTGTCTATAATGAAGAAGGAATTCCACTTGCCCTCTATCGACGGCTTGACGGAACAACAGACGCAACTGTCGAGGTCATGTTGACTATCGACTAAAGGGGAGATTGAAGTATGGAAACGATCCATCTGACGTATCCTGAGACACCAGACCTGGTCCCTTCGGTCATGGTGCTCGGATTTTTTGACGGCGTCCACACCGGACATCAGGCCGTGATTCGGCATGCGCAGGGGCAAGCAAAACAGCTTGACGTGCCCGTGACCGTCATCACGTTCGACCCGCACCCGAAACAAGTGTTATCGAACAAACCGGATGCGGTCCGTTATATCACACCGCTCCAGCGGAAATTGAACCGGATTGCCGCACTCGGTGTCGAACGGTGCATCGTCATCACGTTCACGAAAGAGTTGGCGAGCCTGTCGCCACAACAGTTCGTGGATGACTATTTGATTGGTGCCGGTGCGGTCCATGTGACGGCAGGTTTTGACTACTCGTACGGTAAATTCGGCGAGGGGACGATGGAAACGCTGCCGTATCATGCGCGCGGTCGCTTCACGACCTCGGTCGTCGCCGAACAGACGAGCGGCGGCGAAAAAGTGTCGTCGACACGGATTCGTCAGTTGCTCGGTGCCGGTGATGTCGAAGTGGCGAGTGAATTGCTCGGTACGCCGTACGTTATCTGCGGGGAAGTCATCCACGGTGACGCCCGAGGCCGGACGATCGGCTACCCGACGGCGAACGTCGTCATGGACGCATCGTATGTTATGCCTCGTCTAGGCGTCTACGCGACGCGTGTACGGCTTCAGGACGGTCGGACGTTCGACGCGATGACGAACGTCGGTCGGCGGCCGACGTTCTATGCGACCGGTGACGTCTCAATCGAGAGCCACTTGTTCGACTTCTCGGAAGATTTATACGGACAATTGATTGAAATCGAATGGATGCACTATTTACGGGACGAGCGGGCGTTCGACGGACTCGACTCGCTCATCGCCCAACTCAAGCAAGATGAGACGGCCGCTCGGGCAATCCTGTCTTGACTTTGGATGGGTGGTACGGTATCCTATTTTGGTACGCAAAGTACACCGCTTCGCTTGGCTGATCGATTCACCAACGTCGGCTCGGCAACGCGGCAATTTTCTATTAAATGGAGGTGGAGAGGCAATGGCACTCTCAAAAGAACGTAAGAACGAAATCATCGCGGAATACGCGACAAAACAAGGTGACACTGGTTCACCGGAAGTTCAAGTTGCAGTATTGACTGAACAAATCAACACTTTAAACGATCATCTTCGTACACACAAGAAAGACCACCACTCACGTCGCGGTCTTTTGAAAATGGTTGGACGTCGCCGTAACTTGCTTACGTACCTTCGTAACAAGGACGTTACACGTTACCGTGAATTGATTCAACGCCTTGGTCTCCGTCGTTAATCCGAACGGACCATGTGACGGGCTGGGACACTTGTTCCTAGTCCGTTTCTTCTTTTTTAGGAGGAAAATCATTAGACATTCATATGAATGAGTTACATAATAAACTAGATAAGGTTTGAGAGGAGAATGTTCATGTTAGGTACGAAACAAGTATTTTCTACAGAATGGGGCGGGCGTCCGCTGTCTGTAGAAGTCGGGCAACTTGCGAAACAAGCAAACGGCTCGGCACTCGTCCGTTATGGGGACACGGTCGTGCTCGCCACGGTCACAGCATCGAAAGCGCCGAAGGATTTAGATTTCTTCCCGCTCACGGTCAACTATGAAGAAAAATTATACTCGGTCGGTAAAATTCCAGGAGGTTTCCTCCGTCGGGAAGGTCGTCCTGGGGAGAACGCGATTTTGACATCGCGCCTCATCGACCGTCCGATCCGTCCGCTTTTCCCGGATGGCTTCCGTCATGATATCCAAGTGATGATTTACGTCATGTCGAACGACCCGGACTGCCCAGCTGAGATGGCCGGCATGCTCGGAACGTCAATCGCACTCTCGATTTCAGACATCCCGTTCGATGGCCCGATCGCCGGTGCGACAGTCGGACGCGTCAACGGTGAGTTCGTCGTCAACCCGACGACGGCTCAGCTCGAACAGACAGACCTCGAACTCCAAGTCGCCGGAACGGCAACTGCAATCAACATGGTTGAAGCAGGCGCCAACGAAGTACCGGAAGACGTCATGCTCGAGTCAATCTTGTTCGGTCATGAAGAGATCAAGAAATTGGTCGCTTTCCAAACGGAAATCGTCGAAGCTGTCGGGAAACCGAAGTTCGAATACACGGTATCGAAGTTTGATGACGCCTTGACGGCTGAGCTTGAAGCAGCTCGTCCAGAAATCAACGCTGCAGTTCAAGTCGAAGAGAAGCATGCGCGTGACGCAGCAATCAACGAAGTGATTGCCAAGTACGTCGCCATCTACGAAGAGCGCCTCGTCGACGAGCCGGCCAAGTTGAAAGAAGTGTCTGGCATCTTGAACAAATTTGTCAAAGATGAAGTTCGCCGTCTCATCACGGTCGATAAAGTTCGTCCGGACGGTCGTCGCCCGGAAGTCATCCGTCCACTTGCGTCGGAAACGGGCTTATTGCCACGCGCCCACGGCGTTGGGTTGTTCACACGTGGACAAACACAAGTCATGTCGGTGGCGACACTCGGCGTCATCGGAGATGCTCAAATCATCGACGGCATCGGTCTCGAAGAGAACAAGCGCTTCATGCACCATTACAACTTCCCGCCGTTCTCGGTCGGAGAAGCTCGTCCGGTGCGTGCGCCAGGTCGTCGTGAAATCGGTCACGGTGCCCTCGGAGAACGTGCGTTGCTCCCGGTCATCCCGAAAGAAGCCGACTTCCCGTACACGATTCGTCTCGTCTCAGAAGTACTCGAGTCGAACGGTTCAAGTTCACAGGCGTCAATCTGTGGCTCGACACTCGCTCTCATGGATGCAGGGGTTCCAATTAAGGCACCGGTTGCCGGGATTGCGATGGGTCTCATCATGGAAGGCGAACATTACACGGTTCTCACGGACATCCAAGGACTCGAAGATCACCTCGGTGACATGGACTTCAAAGTCGCTGGAACGAAAGACGGGATCACGGCGCTCCAAATGGATATCAAAATCGCCGGAATCACGCGTGAGATTTTGGAAGAGGCACTCGAACAAGCACGTTCAGGCCGTCTCCACATCTTGAACCATATGCTTGAGACGCTCGATGCACCGCGTCCGCAGTTGTCGAAGTATGCACCGAAAATCGTGACGATGACGATCAATCCGGATAAGATCCGCGATGTGATTGGACCGGGCGGGAAGATGATTAACAGCATCATCGACCAAACGGGCGTCAAAATCGATATCGAGCAAGACGGAACGGTCTTCATCGCGTCGACCGATCAAGATGGCATCGATATGGCGATGGCCCTCATCGGCGACATCGTCCGTGAAGTCGTCGTCGGCGAAGAGTTCGATGCAACGGTCCGCCGCATCGAGAAGTTCGGTGCGTTCGTCGAATTGTTCAAAGGGAAAGACGCGCTCGTCCACGTCTCTGAGTTCAGCTTAGAGCGTGTCGCGAACGTCGAAGACGTCGTTAAACTCGGCGATACAATCAAAGTCCGTGTGACAGAGATTGACGACAAAGGCCGAGTTAATGCCTCACACAAAGTGCTCATCTTTGAAGGATTGTCACCGGAAGAACGTGAAGCATACGAAGCAAAACGTAAAGCGCAGCGCGAAAGCCGTCCACCACGTGACAGCCGTCCGCCGCGTCGTGACGGAGACCGTCGTCCGCCACGCTCGACAAACTAATCATGATGGCCATCGTCTGGTGCGATGGCCTTTTTCATAGGAGTGATAACATGGAATGGATCACATTAGACAACGGCGTCCGCATCGTGATTGAACCGATGACAGATGTCCGCAGCACGTCGACCGGTGTCTTTATCAAAGCCGGAACTCGCACCGAAGACATGACCGAGATTGGCATCAGCCACTTGATTGAACATATGTTATTTAAAGGAACGAAGACGAGAACGGCAAAAGAGATTGCGTCGTTCTTCGATGAGCTCGGGGGCAGCGTCAACGCGTTCACGTCGAAAGATCACACGTGCTATTACGTGAAGACGCTTGACGAGCACGCGGTCATCGCGTTCGATGCGCTCGCCGACATGCTGTTCGATTCGTTATTTGATGAGACAGAGCTCGAGAAAGAGAAGCGGGTCGTCTTAGAAGAGATTAAAATGTATGAGGACACACCGGAAGACCTCGTCCACGAGCTGCTCGCGAAAGCCGTCTATAAGGACGACATCCTTGCCGAACCGATTCTCGGGACGGAAGCGAGCGTCCTCGGACTATCGCGGGACCAACTGCTCCGTTACGTCGCTTCGACGTACACGGGCAATCGTGTCGTCGTTTCAATTGCCGGGCATGTGACCGATGAATTGATTGAGGCGGTCAAGACAAGGTTTGCTGACCTCCCATCAGGGGAATCTCCGAAAGAATCGACGACTCCGATTTTATACAGTGACGTGATGAAAAAACAGAAAGAGACAGAGCAAGCACACCTCTGTTGGAACTTTGAGGCGATTGCCGCCAAAGATGACCGTCTGCCGCATTTGGCCTTGATGAACAATGCCATCGGGGCCACGATGTCATCACGTCTTTTCCAGTCGATTCGAGAAGAAGAGGGGCTGGCATACTCGATTTACTCGTACTACACGACGTTCGATGACCACGGGACGTTCACCATCTATATCGGGACATCTCCGGATACGCTCGCCCAAGTCGAGACGATTATGACGCGCGAACTCGAGACGTTGATCGCGGATGGATTGTCCGACGAGGAAGTCGAGAAAGGCAAGCGCCAATTGAAAGGCTCGCTCGTCCTCGGGAATGAGAGTACGAGTGCCCGCATGAACCGAAACGGTCGAAACCTCGTCCTGCTCGACGATGTCGAGGACTTGAACGAGGTGCTCGATAAAATCGATCGCATCGATGTGCATGGTGTCAACGCCTTAATCAGAGAGGTGCTCAGCCACGCCCCTGCCAAATCTTATGTCCTTCCGTCCGAAGACTGACTTGAAACCGAATTGTAAGTTCTCTACACTGATTAAGAGGTATTCTTTACTTTGGACAGGAACAGGTGAAAGAAGGGAAAGACTTGAACTTAACGGATTTAGCTAAACACATTCAATTGATTAATCAACCAAACTTACAAGCCATCCCAGTGACCCATGTGACGACCGACTCGAGAGAAGTCGTCCCTGGGACGCTGTTCGTCGCCATCAAAGGCTATACGGTCGACGGCCATGACTATGCCGAATTGGCGGTCAGCAAAGGGGCCGTAGCCGTCGTCAGCGAGCGTCCGCTCTCGTTAAGCGTACCGAACTTAATCGTGCGCGACAGCACACGATCGGTCGGCCTCTTAGCGTCGGCGTTCTATCAGTATCCGTCTGAACAGATGCGTCTGTTCGGGATCACGGGGACGAACGGCAAGACGACGACAACGACGATTTTGCGCGACGTCCTCACCGAGCTCGGTCATAGCACCGGATTGATCGGCACGGTCGAGGTCCGCATCAACGATACGGTCGTCCCAAGTAAAAATACGACACCGCAAAGCTCGGAGCTACAACAGTTGCTCGCCCGGATGCACGCAGAAGGCGTGACCGATGTGATGATGGAAGTGTCATCGCACGGACTCGAACTCGGCCGTGTCATCGGGACGGACTTTGATATCGTCGGATTCACGAACTTGACGCACGACCATCTCGATTTCCACGGTACGTTTGAGAACTATGCGCGAGCGAAAGGCCTACTGTTCGCACAGCTCGGACAGATGGCGTCACGTCACAAGGTCGCCGTACTGAACGCAGACGACCCGTACAGCAAGCTGTATGAGACGATGACAGGGGCGCGAGTAATTACTTATGCGATTGATGCGATGGCAGACGTGACGGCATCAGATATCGTTCAGACGCTGTCAGAGACGAGCTTTTGCCTCAACTATCAAGGCGAACGCCATCCGTTGACGGTTCAATTCATCGGCCGCTTCAACGTGTATAACATCTTGCTCGCGACAGGTTGCCTGCTCGCGGCAGGCTATCGCTTGCCCGAAATCGTGCAGGCGCTCGAAGCGATCCATCCGGCCAAAGGGCGGATGCAACGCCTCGATGTGCCGGGCTATAACGTCTATGCGGATTACGCCCACACGCCCGACGGCATCGAGCAATGCTTGAAGTCGCTCGTCGGCGTGCCGAAAGAGAAGATTGTGTTCTTAATCGGAACAGGCGGAAATCGTGACGTTACGAAGCGGCCGACGATGGGAGAGATGGCCTCGAAGTATGCCGGAACGGTCGTCATCACGACGGACGATCCACGCTTTGAAGCCTACGACTCAATCACGAGCGGCATCGCTGCCGGGATGACACACGACAATTTCGTTGAAATCGGGGACCGCGAAGAGGCGGTCCGCTACGCGGCCAAATTGGCCGAGTCCGATAACATCGTCGTCCTGGCCGGAAAAGGACATGAGAAATATCAAATCATTGGCAATGAGAAAATTCCGCTAGATGAAGAAGCGATCGTCCGAGCGACAATTTTGAAGACGGAGGAATCATGATTTATGGCAGTACAACCGATCACCTTGACAGAAAAAGAGCATGACGAATTCGTCAAAACACATGACCGTGGGGATTTGCTTCAACTCTCAAGTTGGGCCAACGTCAAACGACAAAACGGCTGGTTCGCCGAGCGGATCGCCGTCGCGACCAATGGTGTGACGAGCGGGGTCGCGTTACTCTTGTTCAAACGCGTACCTAAACTTCCGTTCACGCTTTGCTACGCGCCGCGCGGTTTCGTCGTCGACTATGACGATGTGGCTTCGTTGACCGCGTTGACCGAAGAAGCGAAACGGGTCGCCAAGGCGAACAAAGCGATCGTCGTGAAAATTGATCCGAATATCGATCGAGACGAAGTGCCAGGCCTGTTGACGGAAATGGCTAGCCTCGGTTTTAACCATAAAGGATACGGCGGCGGGTTCGATTACGCCCAGCCTCGGTTCACGATGGAGACGGACTTGCGTCCGAGCGAGAAAGAGATTTTTGGCAAGTTCCATCATAAGTTCCGCTATAACGTGCGTTTGGCAGAACGAAAAGGAATCGTCTGCACGGAAGTCGGTCGCGATGGTCTCCAGACGTTCGCGGAGTTGATGAAAGTGACGGGCGAGCGGGACGGCTTTGCCATCCGCGGCCTTGATTACTTTGAGAACTTATACGATTGCCTGCAGCCAGGGGACGCGCGTCTGTTCTTGACGAAACTCGAACCGAAGCTCGCGCTGGACCAACAGATGGCCACGCTCGAAAAAGCCGAACGTGACCTCGGCAAGATTGAACGTTCCCTCGAGACGGAGACGGTGGAGAAGAAACGGACGAGTCTGTTGAACCGTCAAAAGCAGACGGGCGAACAGATTGAAAAGATTAAAGCTGCGTTGCCGGAACTGAATGAGTTGCACGACAAGTACCCGAACGGGCTCGTCTTATCGGGCGGTCTGTTGACGTTAGCCGGACGACGCTCGTATTACTTGTACGGCGCGTCTTCGAACGAGTTCCGTGACTTCATGCCGAACCACCTCATGCAATGGACGATGATGCAAGCGGCCAAGGCGAGCGGGGCCGAACGCTATGATTTCGGTGGCGTATCGGGCAGCACCGACGCCGATGATGAGTATGCGGGTCTGTATGCGTTCAAATCAGGTTGGGGTAGCGATATGATCGAGAAGGTTGGCGAGTTCGATCTCGTCTTGAATCGTCCGCTCTATTTCGCCCTTGAAACAGGATTACCGCTCGTCAAAGGACTCCGTAAACGGTTGCGCCGATGAAATGGACCGGCGTCTTGACGTTCGCGATGATGGCTTTTTTAGTCGGAATCTTTTTAGCGTATACGTTGTCACGTCCGGGGCCGATGCCATGGGTCGATGAACCGACGTTCGAGGCGGGGATGTGTGAGCGCAACTCGCGCTCGGAAGCGGTCATCGTCGAGCGTAGCGAGAAGGCGTTCGCCAAACTGCATCCGCACGTACGGGAGCGGAGTGAATCGTTCGTGCGGCTAGCCTATTCGTGCCTCGGTCTCGAGGTTCGCCTGACGTCAGGATACCGTTCAGCCGATGAGCAGAACGCCCTGTACGCCCAAGGTCGCTCGAAACCAGGTCAAGTCGTGACGAACGCCAAAGCAGGTGAGAGCTACCATAACTATGGCCTTGCCGTCGACTTCGTCATTATTCACAACAACCGCGCCGACTATGATTTGGAGTCGGACCATAATCGGTCGGATGAACCGGATTGGCAAGAACTAGGGGAGCTCGGTAAGGCGCTCGGCTTCGAATGGGGCGGGGATTGGAGAAGTTTTCCTGATTACCCACACTTACAAATGGACTTCGGTTTGTCGATTCGTCAGCTCGCTTCCGGGAAACGTCCGGATGACAAAGCGACGATGCCGCTTGCCGATGTGATGAAACCTCTCGTCGATTGAACGGAAATGTTGGCATATCAGCAGTTTTCCGATACAATATTCAGTAGCGATAAGTGGACGAAACAGAATATGCAACATCTAGGAGGTTTTTGTTAGTGTCAAAGAAGAAGACAGAGAACGTTAGCGTCTTTGCGCTTGGAGGCGTAGGCGAAATCGGGAAGAACATGTACGTCGTGGAACTAGACGACGACATCTTCGTCATCGATGCCGGCCTTATGTTCCCAGGCGATGAGATGCTCGGGATTGATATCGTCATCCCGGACATTACGTATTTGAAAGAAAATAAAGATCGGGTACGCGCGATTTTCATCACACACGGTCACGAAGACCATATCGGTGGACTCAGCTACGTACTCCGTGATTTGAAACACGTTCCCGTATATGGGACGAAATTGACGCTCGGTTTAATCGAGCTCAAATTGAAAGAGGCTGGCTTATTGAAAGAAGTCGACCTCCGATTGATTGACGCCAAAACGAAATTGACTATCGCTGATCATTTCATCACTTTCTTCCGCGTCAACCACTCGATCCCGGATTGTGTCGGGGTCTGTATCCAAACGTCACAAGGCGCCATCGTTCACACGGGCGACTTCAAGTTTGACTACACACCGGTCGATGGGAAACAGTCAGACTTCAACAAGTTGGCGGCTATCGGCCAACGGGGCGTCCTTTGCCTCTTGTCGGATTCGACGAACGCGGAACGTCCGGGTCAAACCGGTTCGGAATCGCTCGTCGGCGCAGAGTTGAACGACGTCATCTATCAAGCCGAAGGCCGCGTCATCGTCGCGTCATTCGCCTCGAACGTGCACCGTCTGCAACAAGTGTTCGCGGCAGCCGAAGCGAACGACCGTAAAGTGGCCGTCGTCGGCCGCAGCATGGTCAATATCGTCGAAGTGGCCCAGAAGCTGAACTACTTGCGCTTCAAGCCGAAGACGCTCGTCGAGCTTTCACAAGTGAATCGCTTGCCTGACAACAAAGTCGTCATCTTGACGACTGGTTCGCAAGGTGAGCCGATGGCGGCCTTGACGCGCATGGCGCGCAACGCCCATAAACAAGTGAACATCCGCCTGAACGATACGGTCGTCATCGCGGCGACGCCGATTCCGGGGAACGAGAAGTCGGTCTCGAAGACGATTGATTTGCTCTTCCGCTCAGGCGCCAACGTCATCTATAACCAACGCAAAGTACACGTCTCTGGACACGGTTCGGCCGAAGAGCTCAAGCTCATGTTGAACCTCGTCAAACCGAAGTACTTCCTCCCGATTCACGGGGAGTACCGGATGCAGATGGCCCACTCGAAACTCGCCGAGCAAGTCGGTGTGAAGTCGAACAACATCTTCATCGTTGAAAAAGGGGATGTCGTTGAGTTCACGGGCCGCAAAGCCCGGATGAGCCGCAAAGTGCCGGCTGGAAACGTCTTAATCGATGGAATCGGTGTCGGGGACGTCGGGAACATCGTGCTCCGTGACCGTCGTCTCTTGTCGCAAGACGGTGTCGTTCTCTGTGTCGTCACGTTGAACCGGAAACAGAAGAAATTGATTTCAGGACCTGAACTCATCTCGCGTGGATTCGTCTATATGCGTGAATCGGAAGAGATGATTTCAGAAGCGAATCGCATCGTCACAAAACAGATTGAGAAGAGTCTCCAAGCTGGAAGTGATTGGACCGAGTTGAAATCAAATATCCGCGAACGGCTCAGCGTCTATTTGTACGAGCAGACGAAACGTCGTCCGATGATCTTGCCGATCATCATGGAGATTTAAGGAATTGAGATTAAGGCAAAAGTCATCAGACTTTTGCCTTGTTTTTTTAGGAGGAATCTAAGGTGGCACAAAAAACGAGAAAAACCCCGGTGAAGCGGAAACGACCGACGACGAGACGTGCGAAAAAACAGCCCATCCCACTGCGTACATATGGCTGGATTGCCTTCGTCTTATCGATTACGGCGTTCATCTTTTCCCTGTTCGATTTCGGATGGGTCGGCAATCAGACGTCGCTTCTCGCGACGACGTTGTTCGGGGGCTGGGGGGCACTGACGTATTTGGCAATCGCGTTCACGTTGCTCGTCTTTTTAAACGAGTTTCGTCCGATGCAACGGGCCGGGATCCTATTGTTGTTCACGTCGTTCCTCATGTTCGGGGACTTGGTCTGGGGGGCCGAACGAGGCGAGGTCAACGGGGCGCTCTATCGACTCAACCAATACTTGCTCTCCGACTTCGGAATCATCTTTTTAGGAGCCCTCTGCATGATCGTCGGGATTTCCCTATTATCGCCGACGATTTGGCGGACGATGGGTTCACGGTTACTTGAGACGGGTACGGCCATCAAGCAAGAATGGCACGACCAGGAACGGGTCAAACCGGCTCCAGTGAAGCGTCAGAAGGCCGTCCCGGCCCCGGCGAAGGTCGAGCCGATCCCTGCCGAAGCCGAGCCTGAGGCGGACGCAGTGACGATGCATGATATCCCGATTGTCGGGTTCAGCGAGAAAGTCGTCGCCGAGAAGCGTCCGAAAGTGGAGGAGACGGCCTCTGCTGAAGAAGTGGCCGACCTGCCGACCGAGGATATGATGATGACGGCGTCACAGGATGTGTCAGACACGTATGAGCTGCCGACGTTCACGATTCTCAGTGAACCGGTCGTGACCGACTTGTCCGGTGAGAACGCCCGTTTGAAAGCGAACGCGACGAAACTCGTCCAAACGCTCAAATCGTTCGGTGTCGGTGTGAAAGTATTGAAGATTCATCTCGGTCCGACCGTGACGAAGTATGAACTGCAACCGGATATCGGGGTCAAAGTGAGCCGCATCACGTCGCTCAGTGACGACCTTGCCCTCGCGCTCGCCGCGAAAGATATCCGGATCGAGGCCCCGATTCCTGGCAAAGCGGCCATCGGGATTGAAGTGCCGAACCAGGAAGTGGCGCCGGTCTGTCTCCGTGAAGTGCTCGAGGCCGATCCGGTCAAGCGCGAACAGTCGCCGCTTCTCGTTGCCCTCGGCCGCAGCATCAGCGGCGAGACGGTGACGATCGCCTTGAACAAGATGCCGCATTTGCTCGTCGCCGGTTCGACTGGTTCAGGGAAATCGGTCTGTATCAACGGCATGATCGTGTCACTCTTGATGCGGACGCGTCCTGATGAGGTCCGGCTCATGATGATCGACCCGAAAATGGTCGAGTTGAACGTCTATAACGGTGTCCCGCACTTGTTGACGCCGGTCGTGACCGATCCGAAGAAAGCGGCCCAAGCGCTCAAACAAGTCGTCGCCGAGATGGAGCGGCGCTATGAGCTGTTCAGCCGCTATGGCGTCCGGAACATCGAAGGTTATAACGAACTCGTCGACAAGTCGGACGATGAGGATGCGAAGCGTCTGCCGTTCATCGTCGTCATCGTCGATGAACTCGCCGATTTGATGATGGTCGCCTCGAACGACGTCGAGGACGCGATTATGCGTCTCGCCCAGATGGCGCGGGCAGCAGGGATTCATATGGTGCTCGCCACCCAGCGTCCATCGGTCGATGTCATCACCGGTGTCATCAAAGCGAACATCCCGTCCCGGATTGCGTTCGCGGTCTCGTCACAAACGGATTCACGGACGATTCTTGACGGTGGCGGGGCGGAGAAGTTGCTCGGACGCGGTGATATGCTCATGCTCGCCAACGGGATGAACAAACCAATCCGTGTCCAAGGCGCCTTCGTCTCGGATCAAGAAGTCGAGACGGTCGTCAATCACGTCATCGCCCAACAACGGGCCCAGTATGTCGAGGCGATGATGCCGAAAGAAGAGGAAGTCACGACGATCGACTCGGACGATTCATTGTTCGAAGAAGTCGTTCAATTCATCTTGACGCAAGAGACGGCTTCCACTTCGATGATTCAACGAAGATTCCGCATCGGTTATAATCGAGCCGCCCGATTGATTGATTCGCTCGAACAGGCTGGATATGTCGGGCCGTCAGAAGGCTCAAAGCCGCGGAAAGTGCTCATTAATCAACCAGAGGTATAAATAGTAAAACGAACGATTAGGTATGAGAAATCCTAATCGTTCGTTTTTTATATAATTTCAGATAATCCGGTTCAAACGTGACGATTGGGGTCAACGTCATGTTGGGACAAACTAATATAGCACATCTGACCTATTTGATACATTAAGACATACTACTAAAATCGTTGAACCGCTTTCATTTTTTAATACCGTTTACATGTTACGTTTTCTTTTCAAACGGCTCCACAACAGGTAATATAGACTAAGAGGTATACATAATCCCTTCACATTAAAATATTTCCCTGATTCCGAACAAAAAGTATTGCGTTCTAATTCTCGAATCCCTATACTTAATATTGGCAAGGACATTCATACGTCAGATGTCTGAGCACTGGTTAGAATAGGTAAAGGTGGTGAGGCCCATGTCGATCAAGCTCGATCATCGCTTGCTCTATCTTCGCGTGATTGAGAAAATCAAGCAAGATATCGACGATGGTGTCTATCGTGAAGGAGAGAAGCTTCCTTCAGAGTTCGAGTTGTCGAAGCAACTAGGAGTCAGTCGAGCGACACTCCGGGAAGCCCTTCGTATCCTCGAAGACGAGAAATTTGTCGTGCGGAAACATGGCGTCGGAACATTTATCAGTTCAAAACCCCCGTTCACTTCAGGGATTGAAGAACTGTTCAGTGTCACGGACATGATTATGCGCGCCAAGATGACACCAGGAACGAAAGTATTGGTGGCCGAAAAGGTTCTAGCGACCGAGAGAGAAGCTGAGCGTCTGAAAATTGAACCGAACTCGCCGATTTATCGGATTGTCCGGATTCGTTATGCAGACGAGACACCAGTTGTATACTGTGTCGATAAAATTCCGGCCCACCTCGTCTCGAATCCTAAAGCGTTGACGGAAGGTAAGTCGTTGTTTGATGCGCTCGAACAAGAGGTAGGACGTCGGGTCGCTTATGCGATCACGCACATCGAACCGAGTGTGAACGCGGAAATCTCGACGCAACTTCAAACGGACCAACCGTTACTGGCATTAAAGCAATTGCATTACGATGAGAGCGACTTACCGCTGCTCGATTCGGCGAACTTTTTCCGAGCGGACCGCTTCGACTTCCACGTCGTTCGCAAACGCGTCTAAGCACGTTCGTTTTATCCGGAAACGGTTATTTTTGGGGAACAGCGTGAAAGCGCTTTCTTATACCGGTGTAAAGACTACTGATGACATGACAACCTTAATTGTTATGATCCGAAAGGGGAAACACGACGATGAACAAGAAAAAAACGATTCTCTCAGCTTTAGCAGCAGGCCTCACACTCTCAACAGTACTCGCAGCATGTGGCGGGGATGACAATGAAGGTGCTTCAAACAGCGACGGCGGCGGCGAAGGCAGCGACTTTAAAGTAGCCATGGTAACCGACACTGGCGGTGTCGATGATAAATCGTTCAACCAATCAGCTTGGGAAGGTCTTACGAAGTTCGGGAAAGACAACAGCTTGACTGAAAACGAAGGCTTCAAATATCTTCAATCATCAAAACAAGCGGACTATCAGCCAAACTTGCAGCAATTGGCACGCGATAACTTCAACTTGATTTACGGAATCGGCTTCTTGATGGGCGAAGACATCAAAAAAGTTGCTGATCAGTTCCCAGACAACAACTTCGCGATCGTCGACATGGTCGTCGATGCGCCGAACGTCGCATCGATCACGTTCAAAGAGCAAGAAGGTTCATTCCTCGTTGGTGTCGTCGCTGGTCTCACTACGAAAACTGACAAAGTTGGATTCGTCGGTGGTGTTGAGTCTGACTTGATCAAGAAGTTCGAGAACGGTTACAAAGCGGGCGTCATGGCTGTTAACCCGGATGCAACAATCGACGTGAAATACGCTGAAGACTTCAACTCAGCTGAAAAAGGAACTGCCATCGCTTCAGGTATGTACGGAGCAGGATCTGATATCGTGTACCACGCAGCAGGCGGTACTGGGGTAGGGGTATTCACAGAAGCGAAAAACCGTAAGAAGAACGGCGAAGATGTATGGGTCATCGGTGTTGACCGCGACCAATACGAAGAAGGTCTTCCAGAGAACGTAACACTTACTTCAATGGTCAAACGTGTTGACACGGCTACTTACGAAGTATCGAAACTTGCAATGGAAGATAAGTTCCCTGCAGGCGAAATCGTTGAGTTCTCTTTGAAAGATGACGGCGTAGGGATTGCTGAAACTTCTGATGAGAACGTTTCAGCTGACGTCCTCACAAAAGTGGAAGAGTACCGCACACAGTTGATCGACGGTGACATCACGGCTCCAGCGACTGACGCTGAGTTCGAAGAGTTCATGAAAACAGTAAAATAATTCATTGAGTTAGGGGGGACCCATGCGGTCTCCCTTTACTTAAAGTTAGGGGTGGACTTTCTTGGAATATGTAATTGAAATGCTCAATATTCGCAAAGAGTTCGGAACGTTCGTTGCCAACGACAATATCACCCTCCAATTGCGCAAAGGAGAGATTCATGCGTTGCTCGGCGAGAACGGTGCCGGGAAATCGACGCTCATGAACGTCCTGTTCGGCCTTTATCAGCCGGAAGGTGGGGAAATCCGCGTGCGCGGGGAGAAAGTGGACATTGAGAATCCGAACATCGCCAACGACCTTGGAATCGGTATGGTACACCAACACTTCATGCTCGTCGAGAAGTTCACGGTGACCGAGAACATCATCCTCGGCTCAGAGCCGAAGAGCGGATTGACGGTCGACCGGGCCACGGCGCGTAAAAAAGTTATGGAGATTTCGGAACAATACGGTCTCCGCATTGATCCGGACGCTAAAATCGAGGACATCTCGGTCGGGATGCAACAACGTGTCGAAATTTTGAAGACGCTCTATCGCGGCGCTGAAATCTTGATTTTTGACGAGCCAACCGCTGTATTGACGCCACAAGAGATTCAAGAACTCATTCAAATCATGAAGCGTTTGATCGAAGAAGGTAAATCGATCATCTTGATCACGCATAAACTGAAAGAGATCATGCAAGTGGCCGACCGCTGTACGGTTATCCGTCGCGGACGTTATATCGGCACCGTCGATATCGATGAGACGGTCAATGAAGACCGTTTGGCTGAAATGATGGTCGGGCGTGAAGTTAACTTTGATGCGGAATATTCCAAGGCAGATCCACAGCAAGTCGTCCTCGACGTGCAAAAACTCGTCGTCAAAGACAGTCGCGGGCTTGAAGCCGTCGACGGCTTGGATTTACAGATTCGTTCAGGAGAGATTCTCGGAATCGCCGGGATTGACGGAAACGGACAGACCGAGTTGATTGAAGCCATCTCAGGCTTGAAGAAACCGGAGTCTGGAAAAGTATTGTTGAATGGGAAAGACGTGACTGGGTTCACGCCACGTAAAGTGACGGAATCTGGCGTCGGTCACATCCCGCAAGACCGTCATAAACACGGACTCGTCCTCGACTATTCGATTCGGGACAACATGGTCCTCCAAACGTATTACAAAGAGCCGTTCTCGAAGCGTGGTTTGATGAACTATAAAGCTGTGGCTGAGAAGGCGAAGGCGTTGATTGAGAAGTTTGACGTCCGAACTCCATCGGTCGATGTACCGGCCCGTGCCTTATCAGGTGGTAACCAGCAGAAAGCGATTATCGCCCGTGAAGTCGACCGGTCACCTGACTTGTTGATTGCGGCCCAACCGACGCGTGGACTTGACGTCGGTGCAATCGAGTTCATTCATGAACAGCTCATCAAAGAACGTGAGAAAGGACGCGCCGTCCTCTTAATCTCGTTCGAACTCGAAGAGATTTTACACGTCGCGGACCGAGTCGCCGTCTTATATGAAGGTAAGATTGTCGGGATTCGTGATCCGAAAGAAACGACCGAGCAAGAACTCGGCTTCTTGATGGCCGGCGGTAAGAGAGGAGAAGAAACAGTATGAATAAGTTAGGATTCAATCGACTGCTCATCCCGCTCTTGTCGATTTTGATGGGACTTCTCGTTGGGGCAATCGTCATGCTGATTGGCGGCTATGACCCGATTCAAGGGTTCTCTTCATTATTCGAAGGTATGGTCGGAAGCCCATATGCAATCGGAGAAACACTTCGTGCCGCAGCGCCGCTCATCTTCTCAGGTTTAGCGGTCGCATTCGCGTTCCGGACTGGTCTCTTCAACATCGGGGTCGAAGGTCAAGTGTTAATCGGTTGGGTGGCAGCCGTTTATGTCGGAATCAACTTTGATTTACCGATGTTCATCCACCTCCCGCTCGCGCTTCTCGCGGCCATGTTCGCGGCAGCGCTCTGGGCGTTCGTCCCTGGTTTCTTGAAAGCCAAGTTCCACGTCCATGAAGTTATCACATCGATCATGATGAACTATATCGCCTTGTACACGACGAACGCGATTTTGCGTAGCGCCATCGGCGTAACGAACGAACGGACCGAGTCAATCAAGGAGTCCGCGTCGCTCGCGTCGCCATGGCTTCAAGAAATGACGCAGTTCTCCCGCTTGCACTGGGGTGTCATCATCGCCGTGCTCGCGGCCATCGTCTATTACTACATCTTGCAACGGACGACGCTCGGTTATGAGCTTCGGGCCGTCGGATTCAACAAACACGCGTCACAATACGCGGGGATGAGCGTCAATCGCAACATCATCCTGTCATTCGTCATCTCAGGTATGTTCGCTGGACTCGCCGGCGCGATGGAAGGCCTTGGTACGTTCAACGGCATGACGCTCAGCGCCTCGTTCACTGGGGTCGGATTCGACGGGATCGCCGTCGCCCTTCTCGGTGCGAACACGGCCATCGGTGTCGTCTTGGCAGCCATCTTGTTCGCCGGACTCAACATCGGTGGACTCGCGATGCAGCTCGGTGCCAACATTCCGTCTGAGCTCGTCAAAGTCATCATCGCGGCCATCGTCATCTTCGTGGCGTCGGGTTATGCGTTCAACTACGTGATTGACAAATTCAAAGGAAATCGTAAGAAAGGAGTGGAGAAAAAATGAGCTTCTTAGAAGTCCTCTATATCGTCGTCCCGGTCGCGTTGGCCTATGCGACTCCACTCATCATCGCGGCGCTCGGCGGCATCTTCAGTGAACGTTCGGGTGTCGTCAACATCGCCTTGGAAGGCATCATGGTCATCGGTGCCGCCACGGGCATCATCACGACGCTCACGTTGACGGAGATGGGGCTTGGTGGTCTCAGTCCTTGGATTGCGCTCTTGGTCGCCATGGTCGTCGGTGCGCTCTTCTCGCTCTTCTTGGCAGTGCCGGCCATCCTTTGGCGCGCTGACCAGACGGTGCTCGGGGTCGCCATCAACATGCTCGCGATCGGTCTCGCCATCTTCGTCGTCCGTGTCCTCTACAACAAAGGACAAACCGATTTCATCGAGTATCGGATTGCGAAAGAGAACGTGCCGATTTTATCGGATATCCCGGTACTTCGTATGTTCTTCATCAACGTCCAGTACACGTCGTTCATCGCCATCGCGCTCGCGTTCGTCGTCTGGTTCGTCATCTTCAAGACGCCGTTCGGCCTTCGTCTCCGCTCGGTCGGGGAACACCCGATGGCGGCTGACACGATGGGAATCAACGTCACGAAAATGCGCTTCATGGGCGTCATGCTCTCAGGTGCGTTCGGCGGTCTCGCCGGTGCGGTCTACGCCGTCACGGTCACGACGAACTTCAGTGGGACGACGATTGTCGGTCAAGGTTTCTTGGCCATCGCCGCCATGATCTTCGGGAAGTGGAACCCGCTCGGCGCGCTCGGAGCTGGCCTCTTCTTCGGTTTCGCCCAAGCGTTGTCGATCATCGGCAGTAACTTGCCGGTCATCAGCAACGTGCCGCAAGTGTTGCTCTTGATTGCACCGTATGCGCTTACGATTCTTGCCCTCGCGGGTGTCGTCGGACGTGCGGATGCACCGAAATCGGTCGGTATCCCATATATTAAAGGGAAACGCTAATCACCAAAAGGACAAATGTCCATTTCACCAAGGTTGTTTGACGCTTAAGTCAAACAACCTTTTTTGTTATACTGGTGTAGAGGTGAGACAATTGAAAAAATGGTGGCAACTGCTGATCGCTGTCGTGCTGAGCATCTCGCTCGCAGGCTGCTCAGTCGATGACTGGTTCGCTGAACAAATCGACCCGCCGGAGTCGCTCGTCGAACTCGAGGCCGACTTTCCGTCGGCGTCGGTCACGCAACAAGTCGCGCGGCCGCTCGGGAAGACCGAGACGGTCACGCTCGACCGCGTCATCGACGGGGACACGCTCAAAGTCGAGTTTGAGAACGGAGCGACCGAATCGATTCGCCTTCTGCTCGTCGATACACCGGAGACGAGCCATCCGACGCTACCGGTCCAGCCGTTCGGAGAGGATGCGAAATCATTCGTCGAACGGTGGCTGCCGGAAGGGGATACGATCACGCTCGAGTATGATGTCGGGCGCTACGATCGCTATCAACGGACGCTCGCCTACGTCTGGTACGACGATGCGATGCTGAACGAGGAATTGTTACGTCGCGGTCTGGCGCGCGTCGCCTATGTATACGCGCCGAACACGCAACACGTCGATGCGTTCCGGGACGTCGAACAGGCCGCGCGTCGGGAATTGCTCGGGATTTGGAGTCTCGAGGATTATGTGACCGGCAACGGATTCGACCACGAGGCGACCGAGCCGGCCCAGCCGAAACGAGACACGGATGGATGTGACATTAAAGGGAATATCAATCGGGACGGAGAGAAGATTTATCACGTTCCGGGCGGGGCGAGCTATGAGCGCACGATCCCGGAAGAGATGTTCTGTACAGAAGAAGAGGCGCGGGAGGCCGGTTTCCGCAAAGCGACACGTTAAAAAAAGACATGTGCGCCAAGATGGCACACATGTCTCGCTTATTCGTACTTGAGTGCGTCGCCGTCGAACGATTCGTCCGCGACTTTAATTGAGTCAGTCGGGCAGCCTTCGAACGCGTCCATCAAGTCCTCATACAACTCATCCGGGACTTCAATCGTACCCGTGTTGTCGTCCATCAAGTTGAACGCGAGGCCTTCGTCATCATAGTCGAAGATGTCCGGGGCAGCTGCTCCGCAGGCCCCACATGCGATACATGTATCTTTATCAACAATCGTAAATTTTGCCATTTGTAACCCTCCATACGTTTCGTCTCTCTGCATAGAAATGATTTTCTACTGACTATGAGTAATTGTAGTCTACATACCCAAATATTTCAATGAGGAAACGAATAACGTTTTGGAAGCATAATTTTAACAAGGAGGTGGAACGATGGTTCATTTGGCGGACGGGGTGTTGTTGCTATCCATCCAGCGCTTGAAAGGTGAACGCAGCGAACGTAGTTTGTTTCACGTATTGAACGGAAAACGATCGGCGACGACGCTGCAAGATGCCTTTTTTTATGATTTAGAACCGATTTTTGGCTTGTTCCCCTACACGAAGTACGACTATGAGAAATTGCTCGCTTCGTTCGAAAAGCGTGGTTGGCTCAACCGCTCCAGTTTTACCTTGACCGAAGCCGGGGCAATGCTCGCTTCGCCCGAGGCCGTCAGTGACTTGTTCGACCGTCTCGGCGGTGAGTATCGAGACTATACGACGATGACATGGAAACGGCTCAGTCTGTTCGTGCAGACGTTCATGTCGCTCGAGCATGAGCGCACGTTTTATCCGGTCCAAGCCGACCGTTTAGCCGAACGTTGGGTCAAACAAATCGTGCGGACCGAACGTGAATGGCGACCGTTGATTCAAAGCTTCCACCACGAGCTCGAGACGGCGCTTGAAGACATCGGCGATCCTTATGCGACCGCTGTCGTCTACCGGTTCACAGGGGCGTTCGAGACCGGATATACGTATGAGCAAATCGCGGCCCTCCTCGACGTTGATGCACGGACAGCCCGGCTTTACTTTTTGGCCGGATGGAATGCGCTCCTATGGAAACTGCCGCGAGATGCAAAACTGTTAGGATTCGCCCACGGCTTATCGAGTGAACGGATGACTTTATCGGCGCGGGGGTCGTATGAACAGTTCTTGGCCGGCCGGTCGTTCCAGCAAGTGCAATCGCAGCGGCGATTACGCACCAGTACGATTGAAGACCACGTCGTCGAGATGGCGATGTATTTGGACGAATTTCCGCTCGATCAATTCGTACCGCTCGAGCAAATCAAGCAAGTCGAGCAGCTACGTGACGAATCGAGTTGGGCGCTCAAGCCGATTTTTGAACAAATCGACGGAATCAGTTACTATCAAATCCGATTGGTGTTCGCACGATTGAAACGAGGTGAGACATTTGTTTGAGAAGACGTTGAAGCGAGTTTTCGGTTATGACAGTTTCCGTCCGGGACAGCGCGAGGTGATCGAAGCGGTCGCCGATGGGCAGGACGTGCTTGCCATCATGCCGACTGGTGCCGGGAAGTCATTGACGTTCCAACTCCCGTCCTATATCAAAAACGACGGGTTGACGATTATCGTCTCGCCGCTCTTGTCACTGATTGAGGATCAGATGCTCCACATCCGCGAACGCGGCGAACGCGGGGTGGCGCGATTGACGTCGATGGAGACGCTCGAAGAGAAGCAAGAGATTTTAAATCATTTGAAACGGTACCGCTTCTTGTATTTATCGCCGGAGCAACTCGCTGTGCCCCATGTGACTCGGGCGCTGGCGCGGACGAAAATTCAAATGCTCGTCGTCGACGAGGCGCACTGCATCTCGCAGTGGGGCCATGAGTTCCGGCCGGAGTATGCGCGCCTAGGTGAACTGCGCAAACAGCTCGGCAGTCCGCAGTGTATGGCCGTCACGGCGACCGCGCCTGAGACGGTGAAACGAGATATTGTCGAGAAACTGGCGCTCTTCTCGCCGGCGCAGTTCGTCCACTCGGCGAACCGTCCCGAGATTCGCCTCATCGTGGAACGTCTCGGGTCAGAAGATAAGATGCGTCGTCTGAGTGAACTCGTCCACGACGTGCCGAAACCGGCCGTCATCTATACGGCGACACGGCGTGAGGCCGAAGCGCTCGCCCTCCATCTCGATGACGCCTTGTTTTATCACGGTGGCATGTCGACCGAGGACCGGCGCCTTGTGCAGTCACAATTTTTACGTGACGAAGTCGCCATCATGGTGTGTACGAGTGCGTTCGGGATGGGTGTCAATAAAGATAACGTCCGTTCCGTCATCCATTATCAAATCCCGGCCACGCTCGAGGCGTACATGCAAGAGATCGGTCGGGCTGGGCGTGACGGTGAGCCGGCTTTCGCGGTCTTGCTATACGCCGAAGGGGATGAGCGGATTCAACAGTTTTTGATTGACCAGCAATATCCGAAAGACAAAGATATCCGTCTCGCTTATTTTGAACGAGACAATGGCACGAGCCTGGCCCAGTTGCCACGCTTATTGCGCTTGAACGAGGAAGACCCGGTTTGGGGACTGTTGAATCAGATGCTTGCCGAGCGGACGCTTGCCGAGGCGGTGGATTGGGTAAAAGATAGAAAGCGGGCCCGGTATCGTCAACTCGGGCAGATGATGGACTATGCCCTCATCAAGACGTGCCGGCGCGATTATTTGTTAAATTATTTCTCGGAGCAACCGGTCAAGCAAAGCGATTGTTGCGACATCTGCGGCGAAATCGTGTTCCCGCCGTCGGAGCAACTTGTGTCTAAAAATGTGACAGATTGGAAACATCGGTTGGCTCGTATCTTTTCCTTTGATTGATATCATAGTAAAATGATAAAAAAGGTAAAGGAGGGCACACGTTGCGACATCGGAATCAAGCGGACTCACTTCGTGAACAAGTGGTGGACACGTTGCCATCTCGCGCTGAACGGCAAGAGCATGAGCGAAAAGAGAAATTGAACGACAACTGGCTGAAGCGGCCGCTCGCCATGATGCTTACACTGACGATGTTTGCCATTATTCTTGTATTTTTATATATAGGTCGTCACGACATCTTTTTCTAAACAATACGACGAGAACGTCGTATTTTTTTTATGATTTCGTGCCCGAGGTTGTGAATATGCACAATCTCACCAATTTCTCACAAGATTTGCACAATAAAACAGGTAAAGCCGTACAGATGGGTCTATACTGAAAGAGAAGAACTAGTAGGAAAGGAGGGGCTGCTGTGCCGAAGTACTCCATCAAGACGGTCGCGTCACTCACCGGAGTCAACCCGACCACGATCCGGGCGTGGGAACGACGCTATCAATTCATCGTTCCGAGCCGGACAGATTCGGGTCATCGATTGTATTCCGACCAAGACGTCGAGAAGATAAAATGGGTCGTTGAAAAACAACGGGAAGGATTGACCGTGTCCCAAGCAATTCAACAGCTACATGAAGCCCCGAAGCCGAAGCCTGCCCGCCTTTATGACGAGGAGCTCATGGACGGGTTGCTCGAGGCGTTACTTTCATTTGATGAACGTAAGGCGCACGATTTGATTAATCGTGCCTTTAATACGTTCAGTTTTGAAAAGGTTACGAAAGATATCATCGGTCCGTTATTGATGGAAATCGGGACACGTTGGGAGAATGGGACGATCACGATTGCGCATGAACATTTTGCGACGGCCTTTTTGCGTGCCCGTCTATCGACGCTCTCGCTCCAAATGCCGATGAATCCCTTTTTGCCGCGCATCATTTGCGTCTGTGCCCCGGGCGAGATGCATGAAATCGGGCTCTTGTTCGTGACGCTTTACTTACGCCAATACGGTTATGACGTGATTTTCCTCGGTGCGGGATTCCCGAAAGAGGATTTGAACGAGGCGTTGCACGATATCGATGCCAAGTGTCTGATTTTCTCATGTACGTTGACAGAACATCTCGATGGCCTGAAAGACGCGATGCAGTTCATCCAAGCCGACCACCCGAACCTCGTCATCGGGGCCGGTGGTTACGCGGTCAGCCTTCAAGCGTCCGAATTCGGATCGGCCTTCCTCGGGGACACGCCCGAGGCGTGGACCGAGTGGTTGTCAACTATTTGACAGCTCGAACAAACGGGAGTAGCTTATAAAGTAGGATTGATTATTCTTTGGAGGTTTTCGTTTGAGATTTGAAAAGCAAACAAAAGAACATTTAAGGGTATATTTGACCGCGAGCGACCTATCCACTCGAGGCATCGCCATCGATACCATCGTGGGGGAGAGCGGTCAAGACCTGTGGCGGGAATTGCTTGAGACGGCGGAAGCGGAATTTGGCTTCATGCCACAAGGGACCGTCGACTTGAACGTGACGATGTTTCCCCGTGACGGGCTCGTCATCGACGTCCAGAAAGTCGATGCGCCCGTAGCAGAGTCGGATCAAGAGCAAGTCGAGATTCGGCTCACCATCGACGTGATTCATCATTTGATTTATCAATTTGACGATATCGAGGACGTCATCAACGCCTCGATTCGCTTGTTCCCACATATGCGAGACACCGAGCAGGGCGGAGCGTTCTATCATTACGAGGGACGATATTATCTGCACTTTGTCGAGGTGCTCAAACCAGACGTGGAAGAACGACTGGCCGCCATCTTGTCGGAGTACGGTCGAACGACGACCGTCAGTCCGTACGTCATGATGGAGTACGGCAAGACGATTCAAACTGAACAGGCCGTGAAACAGCTGTACGATACGTTCGCGTAAGTACGGCTTTTTTACTGTTCTGTTTCTATTGTTTTCCGCCGACACATGGTATGATAAAACTTGAATTTTGGAGTAGCTAGCTGAAGGAGAGATTTGATGAAAGTCGCGGTATTATATGGTGGTGTATCAGGTGAGCGGGAAGTGTCGCTCACGAGTGGTAAAGGAATGATTGAAGCGCTCGAAGAACGGGGTCACGACGTCGTGGCGATTGATTTTCACCCGGACCGGGCCAATGAGCTGTTGACGCTTCAAGCCGACGTCGTCGTCAGCGCCTTGCATGGCAAGTACGGTGAAGACGGACGCGTGCAGTCGCTCTTGGAGATGGCGGGCTTGCCGTACACGGGGTCTGGTGTGTTGGCGTCCGCGCTCGCGATGGACAAAGCCCGTGCGAAAATCATCTTCGCCGCTGCCGGCATCCGAATCGCCCGTGACGTCCTCATCGAGACAGGGGACGATATCGACGCGAAAATCGTCGAGTGGGGCGGTGAATTCCCATGTGTCGTCAAACCGGCCCAAGAAGGGTCTTCGAACGGATTGACGATCGCGATGGACGAAACGATGCTCCGTGAAGGAATCGACAAAGCGTTCGCCTGCGATACGGCCGTCTTGGTCGAACAATATATTAAAGGTCGTGAATTGACGGTACCTGTACTCGGAAACCATGGCGCCGAAGCCGCGCTCCCGGTTATCGAGATTATCCCGAAAAACGAGTTTTATGACTATGAGTCGAAGTATTCAGAAGGTGGATCGATTCACGTCTGTCCGGCCGAGTTGCCGGCTTCGTTGACCGAAGAAGTTCAGGCGGCTGCGATTCAAGCGCACCGTGCCCTCGGCTGCAGCGGATATTCCCGTTCAGACTTCCTCGTCTCAGAAGACGGGCTCGCCTATATTTTAGAGACGAACACACTGCCTGGCATGACACCGCTCAGCCTGTTCCCGGACAGCGCTCGCGCCGTCGGTATCTCGTACGGTGAACTGTTAGAGCGATTCATCGCACTCGCACTTGAAAAGTAAGAAGGGGCACTCCCTTCTTTTTTCGTTTTAGAAAACGCTTTCATTATTTTTGTAAAAGCCTTTCAAATTAGGCGCGTATCAGATATACTTTTAAACGAATACGAGGTTGATTCTTGGGGGAGAATCGACAATTTAGGGGAGGAAACCTTCATGATTACGGATCAAGAAAAAGGTCATCAAAAACGAAAAAACATCCTTGAATCGACACAAGAAGTTATACACGAGGCGCTCGATAAACTCGGGTATCCAGAAGAGATGTACGAGCTCTTGAAAGAGCCGCTTCGGATGTTGACCGTCCGCATCCCGGTTCGGATGGATGATGGATCGACAAAGATTTTCACGGGATATCGTGCGCAACATAACGATGCGGTCGGACCGACAAAAGGTGGAATCCGATTCCACCCGAGCGTGACCGAGGTCGAAGTGAAGGCGTTGTCGGTCTGGATGAGCTTGAAAGCCGGCATCGTCGACCTGCCATATGGCGGCGGTAAAGGTGGAATCGTTTGTGATCCGCGTGAGATGAGTTTCCGTGAAATTGAGCGGTTGAGCCGTGGTTACGTTCGGGCTATCAGTCAAATCGTCGGGCCGACGAAAGACATCCCGGCACCGGACGTGTTCACGAACTCGCAAATCATGGCATGGATGATGGACGAGTATAGCCGAATCGATGAATTCAACTCACCAGGTTTCATCACCGGGAAACCGCTCGTGCTCGGTGGCTCGCACGGTCGCGAGACGGCGACGGCAAAAGGTGTCGCCATCATGATTCGAGAAGCGGCGCTCCGTCGCGGCATCGAGTTAAAAGGCGCCCGCGTCGTCGTCCAAGGGTTCGGCAACGCCGGTAGCTTCCTGTCGAAGTTCATGCATGACGCCGGAGCGAAAGTCATCGCCGTCAGCGATGCGTACGGAGCCATCCATGACGAGAACGGTCTCGACATCCCGTATCTGCTCGACCGTCGTGACTCGTTCGGGACAATCTCGACCTTATTCAAGAACACGATCTCGAACAAAGAGATGCTCGAACTCGACTGCGACATTTTAGTCCCGGCCGCGATCGAGAACCAAATCACCGAGGACAACGCCGACAACATCAAAGCGTCCATCGTCGTCGAGGCCGCGAACGGGCCGACGACGAACGAAGCGACCCGCATCTTGACGGAACGTGGCATCCTGCTTGTCCCGGACGTGCTCGCTTCGAGCGGTGGGGTAACGGTTTCATACTTCGAATGGGTTCAAAACAATCAAGGGTACTATTGGACGGAAGAGGAAGTGGAAGAGAAGCTTGAGAAAGTGCTCGTCCACTCGTTCAATACGGTATACAATACCTCGTCGGCCCGTAAGGTCGACATGCGTCTCGCCGCCTATATGGTCGGTGTGCGTAAGATGGCAGAAGCGTCGCGCTTCCGCGGTTGGGTATAACAAAAGAGAGGGAAGATTAGACTGACCTAGCTATATGAGACACTAATAAAAACACCTTATTAGGCTGCCACCACACCATATTTTATCGGTGTGAGGTAGCCTAATT